>DASYOE010000264.1:0-5399 GCA_036008105.1 Candidatus Lustribacter sp.
AAAAGCGGTGGAATTTTTTGCCGTTCCGCCGCCCGTATCGCGAGTTAGGATGAGGTCAGCAGCGAAGCTTCCACAATGGCCGGTACCGTACAATCGCCCCTCGTAAATAGGTCGCAAATATCCGGGATCGCCAGTGTTTGACCACGCTGCAAACGTACGCCGCGCGTCCAGGCTGGGCAAGGACGGCGGCTTCGCGTCACACCCTTTCGGTTCTTGAAACTTTCTTCCTCGCCATGGGCTTGGGTTATGGAAGGTTTACACTTCCGCCCGGCCGGAGCGCGTAAGGGGCCGGCCTCGGGAAAGGGTGAATAACGGCGCGTGAACCCGCTGTGGATCTCCGAAGCCGACGTCGTCGGCCTGGTTGACTTACCCCTCGCTATAAGCGCTCTTGAGAAAACCCTCCGCCTGGAGCCCTCGGGCGGGGCCGAGAACATGACAAAGACCGTCGTCACCTTTGCGGGTCACGACACCCTGCACGCAATCGGCGCCGCCGTCCCCGGCGCGAACGTCGTGGGCACCAAAACGTGGGCCCACACCGCCGGCGGGACCGGACCTTTGCTGCTGCTCTTCGACGCCGCGAACGGCTCGGTGCTGGCGGTGATCGAGGCCTTCGCGCTGGGTCAACTGCGGACGGCGGGAATCAGCGCCGTCGCGACCGGCCGGCTCGCCCGGGCCGACGCCCGTGAGATGACGATCGTCGGCAGCGGCAAACAGGCGCTGCCCCAGGTCGCGGCGGTCCTGGCCGTCCGCGACATCCAGCGCGTCCGCGTCTGGAGCCCGACCCCGGCCAACCGGGCCGCGCTGGTCGCCAAACTGAAGGCGACGTTCCCCGAGGTCGAGACGGTCGAGGCCGCGTCGGCGGAGGCCGCCTTTAACGGTACGGACGTGATAACGCTGGCGACCCGGGCAACCGCCCCGGTGCTCTCGTCGGCGGCCACCCCGTCGGGCGCGCACGTCAATGCGGTGGGGGCGATCGTGCCCGAGCGGGCCGAGTTCGAGCCCCAGCTCCTGGCGCGGTGCGCGGTCGTGAGCGCCGACAGCGTGCCGCAGACGCAGACCCTCTCGCGCGAATTCCGCGAGTATTTCGGCGACCCGGCCGGCCCGGCGTGGAAAAACGTCGTCCCGTTGAGCCGGCTCGTCGCCGACGACGCGAGCCGGCCCGCCGGCGCCGACGTCACGCTCTTCAAGGCCATGGGTATGGGGATCTCGGACCTCGCCCTCGGCATCGAAATCCACGAGCTCGCGCGGCAACGCGGCCTGGGCCGCGAACTCCCCCCGCGCACGAACGTCCCAATCCGCTACACCTCTACCGTTAAAGCGTAGGTTATTCGAATGGAAGACTCGTTTCGATTCATCGACCGCACGGGCGCGAGCGCGCCGCCGATCTCGCTGTGGCCGTCCGTCGTCATCCCGAAGGAGGCGATCGATGCCGAGATCGAGCGCCTGAGCGGGCTGCCGCGCCCGGCCAACGGGTTGCGCCGCTCGCTGATCGTGCATCCGCGGTCGGCCGAACCGGGACTCGGTCTCGCGCCCGGGATTCGCGTTTCGCTCGACGTGCTGATGCCGGGCGAGAGCACGGCCCCGATCCGTCATAATTCGAGTCAGGTCAACTTTTGCATCGACGGCTCGGGCACGGCCAACGTCGCGGGTAAGCACGTGGCCTTCGGCCGCTACGACGTGTGGAACACGCCGTCGATGGACGCCTACGTCATCGAGAACAAAACCAAAGCACGTCAGGTGCGGCTCACCTACTCGAATGCGGCGCTGCTCGAAAAGATGAACATTCACTTCGTCGACGAGAACCCGCCGGCCGGCGCGCTCGAACCGGCGAAGGCGCAGGGACCGGCCGAGAAGCACGATCAGAATCCGTTCGGCACGTTCGAACTCGCCGACGGCGCGTATCTCATGCCGTATGAGAAGCTCGTCAACCCCGACGTCGTGCCGTCGAAGCCGCTCTTCTGGCCGTGGCAATCGGTCAAAGAACATCTCGACAAGCTCGAAGCGCTCGGACAATCCTATCGCGGACGCCGCCTCTATTTACTGTTCAATCCGGCGACCGGCCACACGAACGGAACCTCGCACAACTTCTTCGCCACGATGTGCTTGCGGCCGGCGAACATCGTGGACCGCCCGCACCGTCACACCGCCGCCGCGATCAACT
This sequence comes from Candidatus Lustribacter sp., assembly GCA_036008105.1. Classification (GTDB taxonomy): domain Bacteria; phylum Vulcanimicrobiota; class Vulcanimicrobiia; order Vulcanimicrobiales; family Vulcanimicrobiaceae; genus Lustribacter. The sequence goes on from DASYOE010000264.1 coordinate 2,162, forward strand.
ACTACTTCGAAGGCAGCGGCTACAGCATCGTCGAGGGCACGCGGTTCGACTGGAAAGCCGGCGACCTGATGCTCTCGGCGCCCGGTTGGGCGATTCACAACCACGCATCGAACGGCGCGCCGGTCTACGAACTCACGATTCAAGACTCGCCGCTCAACATCGCGATGGGCTCGCTGCTGTGGCAAGAGAACTTGTCCCAGCCGCTCGCCGTGCTCGGTGCGGAAGACGGCTTCGCCACCAATCGCGAAACGGTCGGCGCGGCAACCTAACGCCTAGAAGGCGCTAAACTCTTCGAACGTGACCTGTCGCGGGAGCATCCCGTACTGAAATGCGAGCGCCAGCGTGTGCTCGGTGTATTTGCGGTCGTTCGACGTCGCGAAGTAGAGCCGTTTCATGTTCGCGACGACCGCCGGGTCCATCTTCGCCACCTTGGCGAGGATGTCGCCCGACTCTTTGTAATGCGTGTTGGCCCACTTCGCGGTCGCGTAGATCGCGGTGACGACCTTCTTCGCGACATCGGGATTTTTCTGGACCCAGCCCCGCGTGGTGAACCAGAAGATCGGCGCGATTTCCGGCTGAATGGTTAGGTACGTGTCGCCGAACTCCCGAATCTGGCCGGCCGTCATCGCGTTGGTCTTGAACGGTTCGGTGATGATGGAAGCTTGAATCGTGCCGCGCGCCAGCGCCGCGCCGACCTCCGAAAACGGCAGCTCGACGAACTTCACGCTGTCGCGCGGCACTTTATTCGTATCGAGATATGCCAGCAGGCTCAGCTGGTTGAAGTCGGAGAGGCTCGAAACGCCGAACGTCGCACCGACCAGATCCTTCGCCGACTTGAACGGCGACGTCTTCGCCACGACGAGGTTGGCGTTCGCGTCCTTGAGCGAGTAGAGCGCGGCCGGTGCGAGCATCACGAGCGGAATGTTGCGCGCGATCGCGGTTGCGATCTGCAGCGGGTTCGCGATGCCGACGTCGAGATCGCCGGCCAGCACCGCGGTGATGATCGCCGCGCCGGTGTTCAAGGTGGTCACTTGGGCGTTGATGCCGTTGGATGCGAAGATGCCGGAATCGACGCCGTAGTACGACTCCCCCGAAGCGTCGATCGCGATCGAGCCGATCCGGACGGCGGCCCCGGTCGCTTGCGCACCGGCCGGACGCGCGCCGGCGAGCAGGCCGCCGGCAACGAGCGTGAGCGCGGCGGAACGGGTCAACGCGGGCGCGAGGTTCTGAACTCTCATCGGGGAACGCATCCTTTATTATGACGGCCGTGAGCGCGGCGCCGAGCCGCACGAGCCTGACTGTTGAAGACACGCAGATCAGCGTCCTGCGTGGCGGTTCCGGGCCGCCACTGCTGTTCTTGCATGGCAGCGACAGCTTCAGCGAATGGCAACCCTTCATGGCGGAACTCGCCGCGCGCTTCGATGTGATCGTGCCGGACCATCCGGGCTTCGGACGTTCCGCAACGCCGCCGTGGCTCGACAACATCGACGATCTGGTCTTCTTCTACCGCGCGTTCATCGAAGCGCTCGGTTTGCAGCGCGTCGTCATCGCGGGCCACGATATCGGCGGCTGGATCGCGTGCGAGCTCGCGTTGCGCGATCCGCGCAACCTGCGTGCGCTGGTGCTGATCGCTTCCGCCGGCCTCCCTTTATGCGAGGACGGCGTCGACACGTTCATGTGCTCGCCCGAGGAACTGCGCCGCGCGTCGTACCTCGATCCCGAGCACGCACTTGGCATGCAAACGCCGAAGGATGCGCTGATGACGGCCCGCGTCGCTTGGTCGCCGCGCTTCCACAACCCCCAGCTGGCGAAGTGGCTGCACCGTTTGGACGTTCCGGCGCTGGTGGTGTGGGGCGACGACGACATCATCTTCCCGTCGCGCCAAGCCGACGTGTTTGCCGATGCGATTCCGGGCGCTCAAATGCTCGTGATCGATGACACCGGTCACCTGCCGCACGTGGAAGCGCCGGTTGCGTTTGCCGGCGGCGTCGCCGCATTCCTCGACGGAGTAGAACCGTGAAATTCATCGCGTTTCACCTGATGCCGTATGCCGACTTGGACCTGTCCTACACGGAACGGTACGACTCGGCGTGGGTGACCCTGCCGAACAGCTATTACGATCCGGTCAAAGGACACGCGCTCTATAACCGCTACCTCGACGAACTCGAGTTCGCCGACCAAGCCGGCTTCGACGGCATCGGCATCAACGAGCACCACCAGAACGCGTACGGCCTGATGCCGACGCCCGGTGTGATCGCGGGCGCGCTGGCCCGGCGCACGCGCGGCACGCTGGCGGTTCTCGGCCGAGCGTTGCCGCTGGTGAACAACCCGCTGGTGATCGCCGAGGAATTTTCGATCATCGACAACATCACCGGTGGGCGCCTGATCGCGGGCTTCGTGCGCGGGATCGGCGCGGAATACCATTCCTGGAACATGAACCCGGCGTTTTCGCACGAACGCTTTTCCGAAGCGCACGACCTCATCGTGCGCGCGTGGACGGAGACCGGTCCGTTTCATTGGCGCGGCAAGCACTACGACTTCCGTTACGTCAACACGTGGCCGCGACCGTACCGTCAACCGCACCCGCCGATCTGGATTCCCTCGCAGGGCAGCCGTGAGACGATCGTGTGGGCGGCGGCGGCCGAACGCAAGTACACCTATCTGCAAACCTACAGCCCGGTGGCTGCGGTCAAGAAATTCCTCGACATGTATCGCGATGAAGCGAACAAGGCCGGGTACACCGCGACGCCCGAGCAGCTCGGCTGGATGGCGCCCGTGTTCGTCGGCGAGACCGACGCGTCGGCGCGCGCGGAGGCCAAGCCGCATATCGAAGCGTTCGCGAACAAGTTCTTGCGCATGAAAGCGGAGATGGTGCGCCCGCCCGGCTACTTGAGCCTCGCGTCAGCCGGTGCGGTCCTCGAAGCGAAATCGAGTCAAACCGGCGGCGATCGTTCGGTCGATCAATTAATCGAAAGCGGTCAGTTCATCTGCGGCTCGGCCGCGACCGTCCGGGACCGCCTCACCGAATACGAGCGCACGCTGGGGCTGGGACATTTTCTCGCGCTCTTGCAATTCGGAACGCTGCCGCACGACGCGACGATGCAAAACATCGAGCGCTTCGCGCGCGACGTCATCCCGCAAATGCGCTATAGTCCTCAAACGTCAGCGGATGCGCCAGCATCCCGTAGCGCCCTGCCAGCGTAAGGATCGCTTCGACGTAACGCCGGTCGTTCGTCGT
>DASYOE010000265.1:0-9292 GCA_036008105.1 Candidatus Lustribacter sp.
GCTGACGTTCGGTCCGGCGTACAAGGTGTCGCGCATTCAGGACTTCGGCGATCAGCCGAACGATTTCGCATTCGGCGCCGCGCTCAACGCAACGGCCGGCGGCCTGCCGACGGATTGCGCCAACGCCCTCACCATTCCCAACTACACCGCGGTGACGTGCGGCTATTCGCTGGCCGATACGCGGACGGCGGTGGACTACATCTTTCAGGCCGACTACACCCAAAACTTCGGCAAGCACACCGTAGCTGCCGGTGGCTCCTACGACAACACGCGCGTCTTGAAGAACTACGCGGTCACGTTGCAGCCCGGCAACTTCCTCGCCGGCCTAGCGCCGTATTATCCCACCGTTCCGGTCACCGATCCGGTGACGGTGGTGGACAACGCGCCGAACATCGGCAACACCTACCAGTCGTACATCGAAGACAGCTGGCGGATGAGCAATTTGTGGGGCATCGACTATGGCATGCGCTACGACTTCTTCAACGTTCTGTCCACCCAGTACGATGAGGGGTTCGGTGCCTTCAGCCCGCGCTTCAAGCTCACGCGCTATTGGGGTACGCGAGCCAGCCTCTACGCCTACATCGGGCGTTTCTTCGAGCCGTTCTCGCTGGAGAACGTGAGCCCGCAAGCCGCGTACTTGCTGAACCTCCCGATCTCACCGACCGTCGCCCAATTCGATCTGTTGCCGGAGCGCGACACGTTTCTCGAGTTCGGTGGCCATGTTCCGGTCGGCTCCGGCGACCTCGGCTTCCGCGTGTGGCAGAAGAACGCGAACGACCTCATCGACGACACCCAGGTCGGCGTGACGCTGCTCCATCAGGACATCAACTACACGCTGGGCCGGCTCTCACAAGAGGCGCTCAACTACGTTCATCCGCTGCCGAACAACGGTCGCTGGTACGTCTCCGCCGCCCACGTTATCTCGCTCAACAGCGGTTGCGAAACCCAATTGCTCGCACCGTGCTTCGGCGCACCGACCGGCTTCACGCCGGCCGACCACGAACAGCGCTACACGTCGGCTGCCGGGGTGCTGCTGAACGACACGCACGGCGGCTGGTTCTCGGCCGACGGCGAATACGGTAGCGGCCTCTCAACCAGTCTCAACCCCGTCGGTATCACCTGCGCGGGGCCGGGCTACACCGCAGTGCTCGGCGGCCCATGTAAGTTCACACCGCATACGACGTTCAACGTCGAGAAGGGCTTTGCGATCTCACCGGCGGCCGCCCTGACCGTCGGCATCCAGAACATCTTGAACGACCGCTACATGGTGACGTACTTGAACGCGCAGGGCAACCATTTCGCGCCGCCGCGTACGTTCCAGGTCGGCGTGAAGTTCCGTTGAGGTCCTAGCGTGGCTCGGCGTTCACAACGGCGCGCCACCGGGATGGCTGACGGGAACCACGTGTTTCTTGGCAGCGTCCCATTTGACGATGATCAGCGAGGTGATGTGCTCGCCTCGCTGGTCGCCGCCGGTGTAATCCATGACGCCGTTGATGCCGGCCATGCCGTGCGCGCTTTCGATGTATGCGAGCAGCGATTTCGCATCGGTATTCGTACCGAGCTTGCGTAGACCGTCGACCACGATCAACGTCGGGTCCCACGGGAAGCCGTTACCGACGTCGGGGTCGATGTTCTTCGCTTTGAACGCGTTGTAGAATGCGACTTCCGCATCTTTCACGGGGCCGTTGAGGGCAACACCGCGCGCGTAAAAGCGCGGTGCGGTCGCGTAGAACTCGTTCGGCATGAAGCTCGCATACTGGTTCAGCGCTTCGTTGAGCACGTTGCCGAGGTTGGTCATGAACGGGACGTTGGACAACCCCGCGTCGCGTAAGCCGCGCAGCAGCGTGCCGGTCGAAATACCGACCGTCATGCCAAAAATCGCGTCGGGGTTCGCCGCTTTGATATCGGCCAACTGTGCCCCGACGCCGACGTCGGTCGAGTTGAAGTGCTCGGTTACGACAAAGCTCATGCCGCTGAAGCGCGGGTCCTTGATGGCCGCGTTGAACTGACCGCTAATATCCTGACCGGTGGCGTCGGCAGTGGCAACCACGGCGATTCGCTTCCAACCCTTGGCCTTGGCAAAGACGAGCGTCTCGACCGCTTGATCGTAACTCGAGGCTCCGCCCGAGAACACGTAGCTGCCCGGTGCCGGATGGATCGTCGGCGCAAAGCAGTAGTCGACCGGGCCGTTGCGCATCAGCGGCGCGATCGCCAAACATGACGCGAGGAACGTCGGCCCGAGCATCACTGCCGGATGTTTGGCGATGATCCCGTTGGCGAGCTGCACTGCCACCGCCGGCGACGTTTGGTCGTCCAACAGGTTGAAGTGCACGGGCTGGCCCTTGATGCCGCCCTCTTTGTTGATCAGCGTCTCCAGCGTCTTCAGCGATTCGCCCTCGGCCGTACCGAGAAACGCAAACGCTCCGGTCAACGAGAGGATGACGTCGATGGTGTACGGATCGGCGGCCCGGACGGGAGCGGGCGAAAACGGCGTTACGATGAGGACGGCAGCGGCAAACGCGCCCATGAAACGGGTGAAGAGCTTCGTCACGCCTGGCGCATTCGGTGGACTCGGGCGCGACCCTACTTAATCGGTGCTCAAGCCGAGCTGCGCGACGGCGGTCCGGGCGAACGAACCGTCGACGACCTGGCTCATGAGTGCCGGCTGGACGAGCATCCCCTGGCGCACGAAAAACTCCTGAATGTCGTTGAGCACGGTCGTCGTGATGTGCCCGTTGGGATCGAGTCCGAACGGAAACGAGCTCCGCACCAGCGCCGGCGTGAGCTTCGCATGCCGCGCGATGATGTCGATGACCCGGTCTTTGCCGCGGCCGTGCTCGAAAGCGTCGTTGTAGACGCGCACGCCCTTCAGGTAGGCGGTCATGAAGCGCTGCGCGAGCGGGCGGTTGCGCGCGAACGCCTCGCTGTACACCAGCGGCACGTTCGTCATCGTCCCGCCGGGCGCGAACTCGATCAGGTCCGACACCTGTTTGGCCGCGCCGGCTTGCAGCGTTTGGGTCAATGACGGCTCGAGGCTGATCGCGGCGTCGATCGCCCCGGTAGTGAACGCGGGATACATGCTGGGATACGGCAACTCGACGATCTTGACGTCGTTCAGGGTGAGGTTCTGCGAAGCGAGCACGCGATCGAGCAGATAGTACGTGACGCCGGCCTTCGCGCTGAGCGCGACCGTTTTGCCGCGCAGGCCGGCGATCGTCGCCGCCTCGCTCGCGAGGATCGCCTTGGGACTTGCGATCAAGCGCATCCCCGAAAAACCGTGGCGATAGCTCTGCTTGTCGCCGACGATGCGCAAGTTGATCTTCAGCGCGACCGAAGCGAACAGCCCGGGCGTGACCGAAATCCCGGCGACGTCGAGCTGACCGGCGGCAATCGCTTGCACCAGCGTCGGCGCGGCGTTGATCTGCTGCATGTCGACGGCGATGCCGGCGGCGGAGAGGTAGCCCAGCTCGTCGGCGATGTAGATGCCGGCGTCGCTCAAGCCGCCGACCGAGCCGAACTTCACCGTGGTCACATCGGCGCGCGCGATATGCGGCCACGCGGCGGTTGCGGCCGCGGCGGCGACGGTGGAAAGCGCGACGCGCCGGCTCACAGGTGGCATGTCGATCGAACCTCCGGTGTGTGGATGTGTTCGGGCCGCACGCCGACGCCGATGACGTAGCCGGGAATGCGGCGCAAGAGCGGGATCGCCGCGAAGAGCCGCAGCGCGAGCGGCGGCTTCATCTTCGTCTTGATGTTGAGCAGCGGGCTCAAGAAGCCGTTTTGCACGATGACTTGCATCCCTTGGATCACGGCCATCGGAAACGTGCGGCGGCGTTGAATCGCCCGCAGGTCATCGATCCCCGGTGCGCCGCGCGCAAACGCGGGATAGAGCAGGTTGGCGGAGGCCACCGCGTCCTGTATGGCGAGGTTGATGCCGACGCCGCCGATCGGCGACATCGCGTGCGCGGCGTCGCCGATGCACACGAGCCCCGGCCGGTACCAGGTTTGCAACCGGTCGACTTTGACGGTCAGCAGCTTGACGTCGGCCCAGTCGCGCAACTCGTCGACCCGGTCGCGCACCCACGGCACGAGGCCGGCGAGCTGGGCGCGGAACGCCGCGATGCCGGCGCCTTGGACCGCCTCGAACTGCCCTTTGCCGATCACGTAGGCGCATTGCCAGTACTCCTCGCGATCGAGCATCACGATCATCTTGCCGTAGTCGACGCGGCCCAGCATCTGTTCCGGATCGCCGGGCCGCCGCGAGAGACGCAGCCAGAGAATGTCCATCGGCGCGCCGATTTCCCTGACCGTGAGACCCGCCGCCGCGCGCACGGTCGAACCACGTCCGTCTGCACCGACGACGAGTTCGGCGCGCACCTCGAGCGGCGCGCCATTCGTCTGCGCGTTGACGCCCACCACGACGCCGTCTTCGACGATGACGCCGGTCACCTCGGTTTCCATCAGCAAATGGAACGTCGCGTAGCGGCGTGCGTTCTCGGCCAGGAAATTCAAGAACTCCCACTGCGGCATGAAGGCCAGGAATTTGCAGAACGTCGGTACGTGCGTCATGTCCGCCACGTTCAGCAGCACGTCGCCGAACTGGGCCGCAACGTGACGCACCTCCTGATGCGGCCGGGCGAGAAAGGCGTCCAGCAGTCCCAGTTCGTGCATCAACTGCAACGTCGATGGATGGATCGTGTCGCCGCGAAAGTCGCGGAAGAAGTCGGCATGCTTTTCCAACACGACGACGTCGATGCCGGCGCGCGCGAGCAAGAGGCCGAGCATCATGCCGGCCGGACCGCCGCCGGCGATCACGCAGCGCGTCTTCACCCGAAGTGGCGACCGCAGCACGACTGCACGCGCGCGAACGCGGCGCACGCGTTCCCGCCGAGCAAGTTGCGCCGCTGCGTTGCATCGAGCCCCAGCTCCGGCGCTTCGATCACCGCACGCGGTTGCGGGTCGCCGATCGGGAATGGATCGTCGGAGCCCAGCATCACGCCGCCCGGGCGCGCGACCGCGAGCAGCGCGCGCAGCGCGTGCGGTGAGAAGACCACGCTGTCGAAGTACAACTTCGCGAAGCCCGCGCGCGGGTCGGCGGCGGTTTCGCCCGCGGCACGCAGCAACTCGTAGTTGCGCGCGAGCCGTCCCATCATCGCCGGCAACGCGCCGCCGCCGTGCGCGATGACGAGCTTGAGCGCCGGATGACGGTCGAGCACGCCGCCGTAGAGCAGGCGGCTCATCGCCAGCGCCGTCTCGTTCGGGCGCGCGACCGCGTTGGCCAAACCGAGATCGTGGATGCGTTTGTCGTCGCCACCGCCGGCGAACACCGGATGGATCATCACCGGAGCGCCGAGCGTTGCGGCTTGGGCCCAGAACGGTTCGAGATCGGGATCGTCGAGATCGCGGCCACCGCTCGCTCCGGGAATCCAGGTGCCGATCATCGCGCCGGCCGCTCCGGCGGCGACGGCGCGCGCGAGTTCGGCCGCGGCGAGCGCGCCGTCTTGCAACGGCACGCTGGCGAGCGGGACGTAGGTGACGTCGCCGGTCGACGCGCCGGCGAGCGATTCGAGCAGGGTGTCGTTGATGAACGCGCTCCAACCCGCGCCCTCTTCGGCGGGGAGTGAGTACCCGAACACGTCGAGCCAGCCGCCGTTCAGTTGGGCCACGATCGCGCTGCCGGAAAGCCGCTCGGTGCGCGTTTCGAGCTTCACCAAGCCCGGCGCCACCGGTCGCGTCCACGGCTCGTCGCCGATCTTCAGGCGCACGCCGCCGGGCACGTCTTCGATCGCGCAGTGCGGGAACTGCTTGCGCGCCGCGGCTTCTTTGACGCGGCGCAAAAAGTCGCCGGGCACGTGGTGCGCGTGCACGTCGATCGCCGGTTCGCTCATTGCAGCAGCTCCAACAGATCGACCGGCGTCACCGGCACGTGGTCGACGCGCGTGCCGAACGGCGCGAGCGCGTCGTTGATCGCGCACACGACGGCAGCCGGCGTGCTCATGTAGCCGCCTTCGCCCACGCCCTTCTGACCCATCGTCGTAAACGGCGACGGCGTTTCGTGTTCGACCATCTCGACGTGCGGCACGTCGTGGGTCGTGGGCATCAGGTAGTCGGCCAGCGTTTGCGTGATCAAACGGCCGTCATCGTCGTAGATGAACCGCTCGTAGAGCGCCGCGCCGATCCCGTGCGCGACCCCGCCCATCACCATGCCGCGCACGATGTCGGGGTTGATCACGGTGCCGCAGTCGTGCGCCAGCGCGTACTTCTGGAACGTGACTTTCCCGGTGCCGCGATCGATCTCCACGGCAACGACGTGCGCGGAGAACGAATGGCAGGGATACATCTGCACGCGCCCGTCCGGCGTCGGCAGCGTACCGCCGGTCGGCACCTCGATCACGAACTGCGTTTGCAAGCCGGGCTCCATCCCCGGCGGCAGCCGGTGGTAGAAGAGGTGCGCGATGCGCGCGATCTCGAGCCACGTCCGCTCGCCGCTCCCGTCCTTCGCGCGCACGGCCGGGCCGTGCCATTCGCAGTGGTCCGGCGCGCGCCCGAGATCGTGCGCTGCGATGCGCAGCATCTGTTCGCGCAGCCGGCGCGCCGCACCGACCGTCGCATCGCCGAGCACGATCGCCATGCGGCTCGCGACCGGGCTCTGCGACGGCAACCCGGCCAGCGAATCCGCATGGATCACGCGAATCGTGTCCGGTTCGATACCGAAAATTTCGCCGAGCAGGGTCGACACGAGCGTCTCGTGACCTTGCCCCGACGACGCGACGCCGATCTGCGCGCTGATCGTTCCGGTCCGGTCGATCTTGACCTGACAGCCTTCGGGAAACGTCGTCGTCTTGTCGTTGTCGTTGAAGAGCGCTTGGAAGATTGCATTACCGCCGCCCGGTTCGATGCATGAGGCGATGCCGATGCCCGCGATGCGGCCCTCAGCCCGTGCCGCCGCGCGCCACCGCTGCAACTCCGCCATTCCGGCGAGGTCGACGGCCTTCGTCATCACGGCCGGATAGTCGCCGCTGTCGTACGCCGTGCCGCTGGGGATGACGTACGGGAACTGCTCGGGCTGGATGAAGTTGCGGCGGCGAATCTCGAGCGCATCGATGCCGACGTCGCGCGCGATGCGGTCCATCGTCAGCTCGAGCGCAAAGTTGGTCGGCGCCTGACCGAAACCGCGCACGGCGACTTGTCCCGTCTTGTTCGTGGTGACCGCGATCGCTTCGTATTCCACGCTGCCGATCGCGTATGCGCCGACGATCGCGCCGACCGGTTTGCCCATCTGCAGCGGCGAGCGGCCCGGGTAGGCGCCTTCGTCGTCGATCGTGCGGATGCGCAGGCTGCGCACGACGCCGCGCTCGTCGTACGCGGCGGCGACGTCGAAGATGCGATCGGGGCCGTGCATGTCGCCGCCGCGCATGTTCTCGAGGCGATCTTCGACGAAGCTGACCGGCACGCCGAAGTGGCGGGTGAGAAATCCGACCAGCACCGCGTGCTTGATGCCGCGCTTCGTGCCGTAGCTGCCGCCGACGTCGACGTCGAAGTGCACGCGCACGCCGTTGAGCGGGATACCGAGTGCATCGGCGATCTGTTCGGGAAACTGCGGCATCTGCACCGAGGCCCACACGTCGAGCAACGCGGAGCCGGGTTCCCACGCTGCCGTGACGGCGAACGTTTCGATCGGCACGGTGGCGCTGCGATGCCAGCGGTAGCGCGTCGTGAGCGTGCGCGGCGCCGCGGCGAAGTCGGCCGCGACCGATCCCCACACGAACGTGCGGCGATACAGTACGTTGCTGGGGTGCGACGGGTGCACGGACGGCGAGGCCGGGTCCATCGCTGCTTCCGGGTCGAGCACCGCGGGCAGCGGCTCGTAACCGACCTCGATCAGATCCACCGCGTCTTCGGCGATCGCGCGTTCGGTCGCGACGACCGCGACGACCCACTCGCCGGCGTAACGCGCGATCTCACCCGCGAGCGGAAACCACTCGACGCCCGGAATGTCCAAATACTGCCGCAGCGGCTTCGTCTGCGCTTGCAGCTGCGGACCGGTGACGATGCCCAGCACGCCCGGCAGCGCGAGCGCCGCCGACGCGTCGATGCTGGTGATGCGCGCGTGCGCGTAGCGACTGGGCACGATCGCGACGTGGTGCAGATGCGGCAGCGTGATGTCGGCGGCGTAGCGTCCGCGTCCCAAGACGAAGCGGCGATCCTCGACCGGCCGGCGCTTACGCCCGACGAAGCGGTGCGCGGTCGCTTCGGACGGCGGCGCGTCGACGATCATCGCGCGGCTCCGGTTCGCGCGGCGAGTTGAACCGCTTCGACGATCTGCTGATAGCCGGTGCAACGGCAGATGTTGCCGCCCAGTTCGTCGCGGATCTGCGCTTCGGTCGGGTGCGGGACCTCGCGCAGCAGCGCGGTCGCCGCCATCAGCATGCCCGGGGTGCAGAAGCCGCACTGCAAGCCGTGGCATTCGACGAACGCGTCCTGCAACGGCGAGAGCGTCGTGCCGTCGGGGGAGAGGCCCTCGACCGTCGTCACCTCCGCGCCGTCGGCTTGCACGGCGTAGAGGATGCACGAACGAACCGGTACGCCGTCGAGGTGGACCGTGCACGCGCCGCAGATGCCGTGTTCGCATCCGATGTGCGTGCCGGTGAGGTGCAGATCGTCGCGTAGGAAGTCGGCCAAACTGCGCCGTGCCGGAACGGTGCGTTCCATACGCTTGCCGTTGACGACGATCGTCACCGCATGGGCGCTCACGCGGGCGGCTCCGCAACGAGCGCGTGGAGCCACGCCGCGTCGAGCGCGCGTTGGAGCAACGTCGCGGCGACGGAACGGCGATACCCGGCGGTCGCGTGCAGATCCGTATCCGGCTCGATCGCGTCCGCGGCCGCGCGCGCAACGTTTGCGAATGCCGCCGGCGGATCGCTCGCCGCACGCACGAGGGCTTCGCCGGCGCGAAAGCGGAACGGCGTTTCGGCGACGCCGAGGAGTCCTAAGCGAACGCCGATGACGCGCCGCGCGCGCACGTCGACTTCGATCTGCGCCGCCGCTCCGACCAGCGCGAAGTCGCTCTCGCGGCGCGACATTTCCAGGAACGCCGTGCCGCGGCGCACGCCGGCCGGCAGCGCGGGCGCGGGGAAACGCACGGCCAGCGCGAGTTCGTCGGCGTGCAACGCCGTCTCGTAGTAGCCGCGGTAGAAGTCCGTCACCGCGATCTCGCGCGGGCCGTTCGGCCCGGCAACTTCGACGACGGCATCGAGGCACACCGCGACGAGCGGCAGCTCGGCGGCCGGAT
>DASYOE010000266.1:0-2795 GCA_036008105.1 Candidatus Lustribacter sp.
GGCCTTCCGGCGTTCCTGGCCTCGGTGGTGGAGTTCGTCGAAGCGCTGACGATCGTGCTGGCGGTCGGCGTGACGCGCGGTTGGCGTTCGGCGTTACTCGGAGCCCTCGCCGGCGCGGTACTGTTGGCAATACTGGTGCTCGCGTTCGGTCCGGCGCTCGCGCTCGTGCCGATCGCGATCCTGCAACTCGTCGTCGGCACGTTGCTGCTGCTCTTCGGTTTGCGTTGGCTGCACAAAGCGGTGTTGCGCACGAGCGGGGTGGTCGCGCTGCACGACGAGGCCGGCATCTACGAACACCACCTCGCGCAACTCGCCGCGAGCGGCGAAGTGCAACCCTTCGACTTTGCGGGTTTCGTCACCGCATTCAAGTCGGTCGTGCTCGAAGGGCTCGAGATCGTGTTCATCGTGATTGCGGTCGGCGCGACGGCGGGCGCGCTGATTCCGGCGACGATCGGCGCCGCGCTGGCCGGCGTGGTCGTTATCGGCGCCGGCGTGGCCGTGAAAGCTCCGCTCTCGCGCGTGCCGGAAAACACGCTGAAGTTCGTGGTCGGCGTGTTGCTCTCGTCGTTCGGCACGTTTTGGACGGGCGAGGCGCTCGGCGTGCCGTGGCCCGGTGACGATCTCTCGCTGCTGTTGCTGGCCGGCGCCTACGTTGCGGCCGCGATGCTCGCGGTCGCGGTATCGCGCGCCACGCACGCGCCCGCCGAGGCCGCGCGGTGAACGTCGTCGTAACCGCGGCGCGCCAAGTCTACGGGCTCTTCGTCGAGGACAGCCGGTTTGCGGCCGCGATCGTGATTTGGCTCGCGCTGTTCGCGGCGTTCTCGCGCTACGCCGGCGGTGCCGTGCGCGGACCGCTGTTGTTCGCCGGCTTTGCCGCTATCTTGATCGTCTCAGTGCGGCACGCTTCGCGCTAGCGCGGCGAAGGTGTCGAGGTCGAGCGCCTCGCCGCGAATGTCGGCGTCGAGGCCCAGCGTAAGCAACGCCGCAGCGATCTGCTCGCGCGGCAGTTCCAGCGCCAGCGCAAGCGAATTCGCGAGCGTCTTGCGGCGGTAGGCGAACGCGCCGCGGACGACGTGTTCGAAGCGGACGCGCTCGCCGGGCGGAACGAGCGGCGCCGCCAGGCGGTGCAGGACGACCACCGACGAGACGACCTTGGGGCGCGGAAAGAACTGGCCGGGCGACACGTTGAACGCGCGCTCGGCGCGCATCGTGACCGCGAGGGCGACGGTCAAGCTGCCGTAGGCGGCCGTGCCGGGTCTCGCGAGGAGCCGGTCGGCGACGTCTTTCTGGATCATCGCCACGATGCGTTCGGGCGCGCGTTCCATCTGGGCCAGCCCGATCAACAGCGGCGTCGCTATGTTGTAGGGCAAGTTACCGGCGACGCGCCACGGCCCGCTACCCGCATATCCGGCATAGTCGAATTCCAGCGCGTCAGCGTGCTCGATGCGTGCCGGTGCAAGGTCGTCGCGTGAACGCAAAATATCGACCAGCCGATCGTCGAGATCGAAGGCCGTGAGATCCGCGCCCGCCGCCAGCAGTGCCGCCGTGAGCGATCCCGTACCGGCGCCTACTTCTAAGACGCGGTCACCGGGTGCGTCGACCGCCAGCCGCGCGATGCGGGCCGACGTGCCGGCGTCCATGAGAAAGTTTTGGCCGAGCGACTTCTTGGGCCGCAATCCGCGCGCCGCGAGCAGAGCTCGCGCGTTATCTACGGGTGTAATACGTAGACGGTAACACTCCGGCGGCCGAATTGCATGGCATCGGCGTTGCTGTTGAAGCCGAGGTCGACACGATTTCCGCGGATCGCGCCGCCGGTATCGCCGGCCACGGCGCTGCCGTAACCCGGGATATAGAGGTGCGAGCCCAGCGGAATCACCGCCGGATCGACCGCGACGATCCCATGACCGGCCCGGTTGCCCAGCTTCGTGTAACCGGAGCAGCCGTAGCAGTTCGCGGTGTAGGCCGTGGCGATCATCGAGACGGCCGCCTGGGCGAGCCGGATCGTGCCGTTGTAGCCCTTCTCGGCGAACGCCGCCAGCGAGCTGTAGTCGCCGACCCCGGCCGCGATGATGCGTGGCGCGGGCTTCCGGACGACCCGGCTGGCGATGATCGTGCGGCGCGGAACCGCATTGCGGTCGGCTTGCCGGGTGACCAAATACGAGATCTCGCGCTCCCCGGGCGCGCCTTGGCGGAGCACCTTGACCCGGCCGATCCCCAATTTGAAGGACAGCTGGTGAAGGGTCGGGGGCGCAAACGGCTGCTGGACCTTTTCAACCCACGAGCGGACATGCTCGAGCGAGATCGTGTCCTCGGCGGAAACGGATGTCGGGGCGGCCGGCGACAGCCGGTCGTGACAGTCGAAGGCAACTCGCGCGTGAGCCAAGACCTCACCGACGGTCTGGGCCGACGTTTCGATGGTTTGGGCGACACCGTCGACCACTAAGGTCAGCGGGACGGCAGCGCGATAGCTGATGGTTTCGCCGTCGACGAGGGTCGACGAAGGATCGACATCGAGGGCGTCGTCCGAAGAGCGCCTGATGTTCTGCTCGTTGAGGAGGTCGGCGACCGTGGCGGCTCGCGTACGAACCGGTTCGGCTTGCCCGTTACGAACGAGCGTGATGCTTTTTGTTTGGCCTTCGACGCTGCTCGTGAGCAGGGCGACGGCCCGGTCGGTGAGAGGTCCAGCGCCCACGGGCAACAGTAGCCCGAGAGAGAGGACGCCGATGGCTGCGATCGGCGACGCTGAGTTGCGTCCGATACCCCGTCTCCTTTCCTGGTGGAGGCAATCCAAATTC
>DASYOE010000267.1:0-1776 GCA_036008105.1 Candidatus Lustribacter sp.
TTCGGCGCGACGTCGGATGCGGGTCTGCCCGGCGATAATCCAGGGATCGTTCCGTCGCCGTCCGACCCGGAGTGGAGCGACTCGTCGCTCGCAACGATGGCATTCGGCCAAGGCGTCTCGGTGACGCCGCTTGCGATGATCCGCTACTACTCCGCGATCGCGAACGGCGGCTTGCTGATGCAGCCGCGCATCGTGCATGCGGTCTACGATCAGCAAGGCAACCTCGTCAAGACGATGGGAGCGCACGCCGTGCGCCGCGTCTTCTCCGAAAAGATCGCGGCGACGCTGCGCGCGTTCCTGCGCGCGGTAGTGGTGAGCGGAACCGGGAATCCATCCGCGCATGTCGACGGTTATACGACCGCCGGAAAAACCGGCACGGCGCAGATGGCGATCGGCGGCGGGTATCCCGAGGGATACTACGCGTCGTCGTTCATCGGCATGATTCCGTACGAGCATCCTCGCTACGTCATCCTGGTCAAGATCGAGCATCCGATCGGCGCGTACTACGGCGGCGTCGTTGCGGCGCCCGCGTTCACCGAGATCGCGCGCGCGGCGATGCTGCATGCCGGCGTGCTGCCGGAGACGATCGCCGGCGCTAAGACGAAGCCGCATGGCTAGCCTCGCGGCGTTGATCGCGCGCCTGCCCGCGAGCACGCAGGCGGCCGGCGACGTGCATCGTGAGGTGACGAGCATCGAGATCGATTCGCGCGCCGTTCGCCCCGGCGCGCTCTTCGTTGCGCTGCGCGGGCAGCACGGCGACGGCCACACGTTCCTTGCGCAAGCGCTCGCGGCCGGTGCGGTCGCGGTGCTGGTGGACGAAGGCTACGCGGCGCCGCCGGACGTCTGCGTCGTGCACGTGCCGGATACGCGCGCGGCGCTCTCGCCGCTGGCGGCCGCGTTCTACGGAGATCCGTCGCACGGCCTCGACGTGATCGGCGTGACCGGCACGAACGGGAAGACCACGACCACCCGCATGATCTCGGCAATTCTCACCGGCGCGGGCCGGCCGTGCGGCGTGATCGGAACCGTCGGCGCGGAGTTCGGCGACCG
This sequence comes from Candidatus Lustribacter sp., assembly GCA_036008105.1. Classification (GTDB taxonomy): domain Bacteria; phylum Vulcanimicrobiota; class Vulcanimicrobiia; order Vulcanimicrobiales; family Vulcanimicrobiaceae; genus Lustribacter. Next base: position 1,051 of record DASYOE010000267.1, read on the forward strand.
GAGTTGGACGCTCGCCAACACCACGCCGCAGCCGCCCGAGCTTCACGAACTCCTCGCGGCGATGCGCGATGGCGGCGCAAAAGCCGTAGCGATGGAAGTCAGCTCGCACGCGCTCGCGCTCGGACGCGTCGAGGACGTGCGGTTTCGCGCCGGCGTCTTGACGAACGTTACGCGCGATCATCTGGATTTCCACGGTTCGCTCGAGGCCTACGCCTTGGCGAAGCGGCGGCTCTTTCGCATGGTACCGAGTGCGGTGATGAACGTCGACGACGCCTACGGTGCGCACTGGGCGACCGAGCTGGCCGCGCACGACGTGAAAGTCGTTTCGTACGGAACTCACCACGATGCGAATCTCGTGCCGCAAGATATCGTGACCCGCGCGGACGGCAGCAGCTTTAGCGTCCTTGGCCAGAAATACGACATCCATCTTCCCGGCCGCTTTAATATTTGGAATGCACTCGCTGCGATCGGAGTCGGGCGAACGCTTGGCGTCGCCGACGCGCAGATTGCCGGCGGCCTTGCGCGCTTGGAACGCGTTCCCGGACGCATGGAGCACGTGCGCTCGGGCGAGATCGACGTAGTGGTCGACTACGCGCACACGCCGGATGCGCTGGAGAACGCGCTGCGTGCGCTGCGCGAAACGACGCGCGGAGCGCTGGCGGTCGTCTTCGGCTGCGGCGGCGACCGCGATCGCGGCAAGCGCCCGCAGATGGGCGCGGCGGCCGC
>DASYOE010000268.1:0-12582 GCA_036008105.1 Candidatus Lustribacter sp.
TAAGGAGCTACGATGAAGGTGATACGCGTCGATCGCATCGGCGGACCCGAAGTGCTCAAGCTCGTCGAGAGCGCGGTGCCGGTGCCGGCCAAGGACGAGGTACTGATTCGTCAGTCGGCCGCCGGCATCAATTATATCGACGTCTACGTGCGCACCGGCGCCTATCCGCGCGCGCTGCCGTTCGTGCCGGGCCGTGAAGGCGTCGGCGTCGTCGAGGCGGCCGGCGCGGAGGTGACCGGTTTAACCCCGGGCACGCGCGTGGCATATCCGGAAAGCCCCAACCTCGGCGGCTACGCCGGCTTCGTCGCGGTGCCGGCCCGTTTTTGCGTCGAGGTACCGGCCGGTGTCAACGACGCGACCGCCTGCGGCGCGATGTTGCAAGCCATGACCGCGCAGTACCTCGCTTCCGACTCCTACAACGTCGGTCCGGGGGACCACGTGTTGGTCCATGCCGCCGCAGGCGGCGTCGGACGCATTCTCGTGCAGCTCGCGAAGCGGCGCGGCGCGACCGTGATCGCAACCGCCGGCGGTCCCGAAAAAACGGCGCTCGCCGCCGCGGCCGGCGCCGACCACGTGATCGACTACCGGGCGGTCGACTTCGAACCGGAAGTCAAACGGATCACCGGCGGCGCGGGTGTCGACTGCGTCTACGATGCGGTCGGCAAGGATACGTGGGAACGGAGCTTGCGCTGCGTGCGCGTGCGCGGTTCGTTCGTGCTCTACGGCGCATCGAGCGGCAAGGTGCCGCCGATCGATCCGCAGACGCTCTCGGCCGCGGGCTCGGTGTTTTTCAGCCGGCCGACGTTCGCGCACTTCGCGCGCACGCACGGCGAACTGTCCGAACGCGCCACCGAAGTCTTCGATGCGATTCTCGACGGCTCGCTCCACATTCGCGTGTCGAACAGCTATCCGCTGGCCGACGCGGCGCAAGCGCACCGCGATCTCGAGGCCCGCAACACGAGCGGAAAGGCGATCTTACTATGCAATCCATGACCCGCAAGCACGCGACGGCACTGCTCGCCGGCGGCGCGCTGCTCGGCGCGATGCAATCGCCGGCCTCGGCACAAACTCCGGTGACGCTGCGCATCGGCGTCTCACCGATCGAGCCGGCGGCCGAGGTGTACTACGCGAAGGACATGGGGTTTTTCGCGAAGGCGGGTCTCGATGTGGAGATCCAATCGATGCAGGGCAGCAGCCTCATCGTTGCCGCCATCGTCGGAAACACGATCGATATCGGCTTCGATACGTTGGACACGCTGGCGGCCCAGCACCTGAAGGGCATTCCGCTCGTCATCATCGCCCCGACGCACGACTACGTCTCGCCGGCCACGATCCGCACACAGGCACTCGTCGTGACCGCCAACTCGCCCATCCAACAAGCGAAGGACCTCAACGGCAAGACGATCGCCGTCTCAACCCTGCACAGCCTGGCGGATCTCGGCGCGCGCGTGTGGATCGATCAGAACGGCGGCGACTCCACCACGGTCAAGTTCACCGAAATACCGTTTCCGGCGATTCCGGGCGCGCTCGACGCCGGTCGCGTCGATGCGGCGTGGGTTGTGGAACCGTTCGTCACCGTCGCGCGGAAGAACGATCGCGTCTTGTTCTACGGCTTCGACGGTATCGCCAAACACTTCATCGTCGGCGCCTGGGTTGCGACGCAGCAATGGGCCAACGATCACGCCGATGCCGTACGCCGCTTTGCCGCCGTGATCCACGATACCGCGGTGTGGGCAAATAAGAACCCGCAGCTAAGCGCGGACATCCTCGCCAAGTACGTGAAGATCGACCCCGCCGTTATCGCGACGATGGCGCGCAATCACTACGCCGAGCAGCTGACTCCGGCGTTGATGCAGCCGCTGATCGACGCGGCCGCAAAATACAACGCCTTCAAGACGTTCCCGGCTCAGGAGCTGATCTTCAAACCTTCATAGCGGTCGGCTGACCGAGGTCGAGTTTATCGAGCGGAATCGTCGTGACGTCGGGATACGTCGCGCGAATCGCCTCGCCGAAGACGCTCGCGTCGCCGACGAGCACGACGAAGAGTTCGTCGAACGTGGCGGCGGCGAAGCGTTGCACCATCTCCGGGTCGACCGCTTCGATCTCGGGCAAATACGCGGCGAGTTCGCTGAGCGGCATGCCGTAGAGCGCCAACTCGCCGAGCACCCCGGCGACGCCGTCGATCGTTTCGATCGAGCGTGAGAACCCGCCGCTGATCGTCGCTTTGCGCGTCACCAGTTCGGCCGCTTCGGGCGCTGTGGCCGCGAGGCCGTGCAGCGTTTCGAGCACGACCTTCACCGCTTCGTCGACCTTGGTGTGATCGACCAGCGTGGAGGCCAAGAACAAGCCGGGTTCGCGACGCGCGATCAGTTGCGCGCCCGCGCCGTACGACAGGCCGCGCTTCACCCGCACTTCTTGGTTCAAGCGTCCGCTGTAACCCGAGAGGACGGCGGTCGTCACGACGCCGGCCGGATAGCTTTGCGCGCGCCGCGCGATGCCGACGCGACCGGCGATCAACGCGGTGCGTCCCGCATCGGGTTTGTCGACGATCACCACGCGCCGGCGCGCCGGCGGCGCGGTGAACGACGCCGGAACCGGCAGCGGCGACGCCGGTGCCTGCCAGTCGCCGAACTGCCGCTCGATCAGCGCAAACGCTTCGTCGGGCGAGCAGTCGCCGCCGACGATCAACGTTGCGTTGTCGGGCCGGAAGTAGCGCGCGTGAAAGGCAACGATGCGCTCGCGGTCGAGCGTGGCCAGCGTTTCGGCCGTGCCCGCGACCGGATGACCGTACGGCGCCGAGCCGAACGCGACGCGTTGCGCGACGAAACGCGCGAGCGCGCTCGGGCTGCTGTAGCTGAGCGCGAGATCGCCGATCGCTTTGGCACGTACGCGTTCGACCTCGGCCTGCGGAAACGACGGCCGCCGCACGACCTCATCGAACAGCGCGAGCGCCGCCGGGAACACGTGGCTCAGGGCGGTGACGGAAACGGTGGCGGCGTCGTAGCCCGAAGCGGCATCGAGCCGCGCACCCAAGCCGTCGACCGCCTGGGCGAACTCGACCGCCGAGCGCGTCGCGGTGCCTTGCGTGACGAGCGACGTCGTGAGCGTGGCCAGACCCGCTTCGGCTTCGGTTTCGGCCGACGCGCCGCCGCGTACGATCAGTTGCGCGGCGATGATCGGGACCGCGTACGCCTTGGGCGCGCTGCGTTGCGGAAACGCGATCACGCGCATGCCGTTGGCGAGCGTGCGTTCGACGGGCAGCGGCAACTCCGCGCGATGCGGTGCGCCGGGTGAAGGCGGCTTTTCGAGGGCGACGATCGGTTGGGTCACAGCGGCAAATATTCGATGGTGGTGCGGTTCTCGGGCGTGAGATACCGGCGCGCCACGCGTTGCACGTCGGCTTCCGTCACGGCGCGATAGCGATCGAGATCGCTGTTCAGCGCGCCCGGATCGTCGCGTTCGATCGCGCTGCGCACGAGCGCGACCGCGATGTTGTTGTACGTCTGCCGGCTGCGCACCAGCGAGCTTGCGATCTGCGTGCGCACCCGGTCCATTTCGGCGCTCGCCGGCAGTTCGTCGTGCAAGCGCGCGATCTCGGCATCGAGTGCCGTTCGCACCGCTTCGATCGGCGTGCCGGTGCTCGCGATCGCGCGCAGGGAGAAGAGCCCCGGCTGTTCGCGCAGATCGGCGCTGGCGTGCGCGCTCGTTGCAACGCGTTGGGTATACACGAGCGATTGATAGAGGCGCGAACTCTTGCCCATGCCGAGCAGCGTTTCGACGATGTCGAGCGCGGGCGCATCGGGATGACGCCATTCGGGGATGTGATACGCGTATTCGACCGCCGGCAGCGGCACGTTGGCCGCGCGGTAGGTGTACGTGCGCTCGGCCGTTTGCGGCGGCTCGACCGACGTGACCCGCGGAATCGGCGCCGCGGGCTTGGGCACGCGGCCGAAATATTTGTCGATCCAGGCGTTCGTCTGCACCGGATCGAGGTCGCCGACGACGACCAGCACCGCGTTGTCGGGCCGGTAGAACGTGCGATGGAAGGCGACCACGTCGTCGAGCGTCGCGGCGCGCAAATTCTCCGGATCGCCGATGACGCCGCGCCGGTACGGATGCACGGCGAACGATTCGCGATTGACCAGCTCGTCGAGCATGCCGTACGGTTCGGCCAGAATCCGCTGATCGTATTCGCCGATCACGACGTCGCGTTCGGTGTGGAAGTGTTCTTCGATGACCGCGAGCGAGCCCAACCGATCGGCCTCGGCCCACAATAGCGTCTCGAGATAGTTCGAGGGCACGACTTCGTAATAGTTCGTGATGTCGTCGGCGGTGAACGCGTTGTTGAGCCCGCCGATGTCTTCGGTGAGCCGGTCGATCGTCTCGGGGCGCGTGTTCTTCGTGCCCTTGAACATCAGATGTTCGAAGAGGTGCGCGAAACCGGAACGGCCCGGCGGATCGTCCTTGCCGCCGACGCGGTAGCCGACGTTGATCGAGACGGACGGAACCCGATGATCCTCGACGAGCAACACGCGGAGGCCGTTGGGGAGCGTGCGATCGGTGAAATCGATGGGCGCGACCGCAATCCCGGCGCCCGAAGCAGTACTGGTCAAGATTTGCCGAATGCGCGGAGGGCGCTGCGTTTTCCCCTGCGTTGGGAACAAGGACATCGATGCGGCGAAAAACGGCGATTGCAGGATGTGGAGTGGTGGCGCTGCTCGTCCTGGTAGCCGTCGCGACGGCGTTCCACGACGCGCTGGCAGCCGCAGTCATCCGCTCCGTCGCGGCCGCGGCCGGTTACAACGTCCGCTTTACCCGCCTGCAGGTGGGTTTTACCGCCGCGAGCGCGACGGGGACAAACGTGACCAACCGCACGGGTGAGCCGGTCTTCTCCGCCGGCCAGATCGACCTGCGTTACTCGGTCCGCGACCTGCTGCCTGGCAGCGGGCAGCGCCGCTTCGGTGTCAGCGCGCTCGACGTCGCGCGTCCGACCCTCACGCTCATCCATCACGCCGACGGTACCTATAACGTCGCGCTCCCGCTCAACCCGTCGAGCATCAAACCCGAGGGAACGCCGCTCAACTTGCGCCTGCGCGTGCGCGACGGCTCCATCGTCCTGCTCGACCGCTTCGTCGTTCCCGGTCAAGAACGGCGGCAGCGCATCATCGGGCTCGCTGCCGACGCCGTCCTCGCGCCGCATGCGCACTCCTTTTACCGGGTGCGCTTCGACCTCGATGATGGGCATCACACACTGCATCCGGTCTTCGGCAAAGCGACGTTCGCCGCGGATCGCGGGTTCAACGCGCAGCGCTGGACGGCAGCCGACATTCCGATCGGACCGTTGGTCGACTTCGCGCTGCCGTCGCACGCGGTGAACGTGGTCGCCGGCGATCTGCATAACGTCGACGGCCGCGTGTACACGTTCGTCGATCCCAGCGGCACGACCGACACGCATATGGCGCTGCGCGCCGACCTGGTGCGCGGCACGATCTACATCACGGGCTTGACCAAACCGCTGCGCGACGCGCACGGCACCGCGATCGCCTACGACAACGGGCTGACCACGAACGCCCTCGACGCGACGCTTTCCGGCGTGCCGCTCCGCCTCACCGGCGGCGTCTACGATTTCAGTTCGCCGAAGCTCGACTTCGCGCTCACCGGCGGCGGACAACTCGCGCAGTTGCAACAGGCGATCGCTGCCTCGCAGCGTCAGCCGGTGACCGGGCGGCTTTCCTTTGCCGCCAAAATTCTGGGGAGCCTCGATGACCCGAGCGTGCGCGGAGCGTTTTCGGCACCGGCGATACGGTATCGCGGATTGCCGGTCGACGGAACCGGCGGTACGTTCCTCATACACGGTCACGATCTCGATCTGCCCGACGCGCATCTCGCCTACGGCCCGGTGAGCCTCGGGGTAACCGGCACGTTGACGCTCGAGAAAGCGGTGCGCACGAACCTCGAGCTGACGCTGAACGACGCGCGTCCGCTGAACGGGTTGCGCTACTCAGGCCTCGCCCACGTTGCCGGTACGCCGAACCAGCTTGCCGCCGCAGCGGCGGTGTTCACCACGGCGCGCGACGGACGGCCCCGCATCGACGGCTCGCTGCGCGCCGACACGAACGGCGCGGCGATGGACGTGCAAGCACAAGTCGGCATCGCGAACGGGACCGTTACCGTGCAGGGTGCGCTGGGCACCGGTGGGGACATCCTCGCAACGACCAGCGCGCTCGCCATGCCGGACGGCGGCACGGTGCGTGCGATTGCGCGTGTGCGCGGTACGCTCGGTGCGCCGCGCGCGAACGTCGCGCTGCTCTTCGATCGCGCGCGCTGGCGTGGTGTCGACCTCTCCGGCGACGCCTTCGCGCACTACGAGGGCGGGAAGGTACACGTGAGCGACGCGCGATTGCTCGCGCTCGGTTCGTATGCGACCGCTACCGGCGACGTACGCGGACTCGAGGGTAGCGCGCCGTCGGTCGACGTCACCGCGAACGTGCACGGCGCGGAGATCGCGACGCTCGCGAACGCACTTCACGTGCCGCTGAAGTACCCTGAGGGCGAGATCGATGCGGACCTGCACGCGACGGGCCGCCTGAACGCTCCGCACGTCGCCGGATCGGTGCGCATCCCGAACGGGTCGCTCAACGGGTTGTACTTCAGCGGCGCAAACGTCGACATCGACGGCACCACCGGCGGCATCGCGGCACGTAATGGGACGGTGACCGTCGGCAGCACGACGATCGCGTTCTCCGGCGCCGGCGGTCCGGCCGGTGGAGCAATCGCGGTGCACGCACCGCACGCCAATCTCGCCGATTTCAACGATTACTTCGACGCCGCCGACATGCTCGGCGGCCACGGGCACATCGATGCGACTGCGGGGCTGAGCTCGAGCGGCGTGACCACCGGTGGTAACGTGCTGATCGCCGATGCGCGGTATCGGCGTTTTAACGCCGGAACCGTGACGGCGACCTGGCACACGAACGGGCGCACCATACAGGGCACGGGCAGCGCGCGAACCGATCACGGCACGCTCGAACTCACGAGCAGCGCTACGCTTGCGGCGACCGATCCGTTGGGCGACGTCCGCCGGCGCACGACGATCGCCGCAAGCGGCACGTTCGCCGGCATCGATCTCGCGCAGTGGCTGCCGGCAGTGGGCATCACCGAGCCGATTCTCGGTCTCGTCAGCGGCGCGGTGCACGTCTCCGGAACGCCGGCCGCACCGGCGTTCGCGCTGACGGCGGCGGCGAGCAACGCGCTCGTGCACGGCTATCCGCTCTCGACGCTCACGCTTGCGGTCAGCGGTACGGCCGGCGAGGCGCGCTTGGACGCGCTGCACGTTGCCGGCCCCGGCTTGAACGTGGATGCTTCCGGGAGCTTCGGTTACGGGCCGCGCGATCCGGTCGCGATCGCGCTGCACGCGCAGAGCGACGACCTCACGCTGTTGGCGCAACGTCTCCGGGCGAAGCTCGACGTCGGCGGAGCCGTGACAACGACCGTGAACGTCAGCGGGACGCGCGATGCACCGCAACTCGCCCAAACGCTCGATGCGACGAATCTCCGTTCGGGCAAATACACCGTACCGCGCGTACACGTGCAACTTGCCGCAGATCCGCAAACGCTGCGCCTGCAAGCGTTCGACGCGACGCTGACGCGTGGGAGCCTGCTCGCAACCGCGACGTTGCCGATCCAGCTCACCGCACCGGCCGGTTTGCGCAACGCTCCGCTGGCCGCAACGCTCCGCGCCGAAGGCGTCGATCTGGCCCAGTTCGACCCGTTGCTGCCGAGTGCCGCAAAACTCAACGGCACGCTCAACGGACAAATCGCCGCGAACGGAAAGCAAAACAGCACGGCCATTACCGGAACGCTGGCCCTCACCGGTCTCGGCAGCGGTGCGATTAACGGCACGCTCGGCGCAACGTTCGACGATGCGCGCGACCCGCAACGCACGCTCGCATTCAACGGTTCGTTCACCGCGCAACATGCCGTCCTCGACGTCGCGAACCTTTTCCAAGGCACGGTCGACGGAACGCTCGACGTGAACAAAGTGCAGAGCGGCGTCCCGCTGCTCTCGGGAACGCTGGCGTTCTCTAAGACGCGGCTCTCGCCGGCAGCGCTGATTCTCCATCCGCCGGCGAACCAGCCCACGCCGGTTCTCCCGGCCGTAGCGTTCAACCTGAATATCGACGCTGATAACGACGTGCGCGTGCAGGGTCCGGGTATCAACGTCGGGGCGCGCGGCGCGATAGCGATCGGCGGAAACCTCGCCCATCCTCAGCTCAACGGACGCATCACATCGACCGACGGGACGCTCAGCTTTTTCCGCACGTTCGTGATCCATCAAGGAACCGTCGCCTTCCACCCGTCCGACGGCTTCATTCCCGACGTCAATGCGACCGCGACCACGACGATCACCGATCCCGATACCAGCATCTTGCTGCACGTTACCGGACCCGCGACCCACTTGAACCTCGATCTCGCGTCGAGCCCAAGTTACGACCGCGAGCAGATTCTCGGCTTGCTCGTCAACGCGCAGGCGTTCGGCGCGGTCCCCGGCGTTGCGACGTCCGGCGGCAACTTCTCCGCAAGCAGTCTTGCCGGCGGAGCGCTCAGTCAGGCGTTCACGCAGAATTTGCTTCAGCCGTTCGGCAGCAAAGTCGGTCAATCGCTCGGCTTCGGAGATCTCGCGCTCGGCTACGATTTCGGCACCGGGGTCACGGCCGATACGCGCAAGCAACTGGGAAAGAACGCGTATGCGACGTTCAATCAGAGCTTCGGCGCCGACGAACGCCAGTCGCTGGCTCTCAATTACGATCTTCCGCACAACGGTGGGGTGGCGCTCGCGTTCTTTAATGCCGGCAATCAAGCGCCGTCGTTGATCCGGACGCAACAGCTGTTCGCACCGATCGATCCGACCAATTACACCTTACAAGTCTTGCAGCCGCCGCCCGGCATCGCGGGCCTCGCGCTGACCTATCAGAAGAAATTTCCCTAGCGGGCCGGGCGGATGGAGCCTTGACAATCGAACATATGTTCGATACTATCGGCTCCCATGCCAGTGGATCCGGCCTTCGCCGCCCTCCGTGAGGCCCTCGACCAGCGTCATCGTGACGCTTCGGCCGCCGCGTTTACGCTCGGCGAGGACGAGGTGCTGCGCACCGGGCTGCCCGAGCTCGACCGCATCCTAGGCGGCGGTTTTCCCCGCGGCACCATCGCCGCACTCGAGGGCGCGCCCAGCTCCGGCCGCAGCGCGCTGGCCGCCCGGCTCTTGGCCGTCGCCACCGGGCGCGGGCTCGGAGCGCTGATCGGCACCGATCTCTTTCCGCCGGCCCTGGCCGCGGCCGGCGTGCGGCTCGAGCGGCTGATGTGCGTCCCGGTCAGCGATCCGGTCGGCGCGGCGCGCGCCGCCGACATCGTGCTGCGTTCGGGCGCATTTAGCGTGGTCGTCATCCCCGCGTTGCCGAGCGGGCGAGGAACGGGTTCCGCCACGTGGACGCGCCTGGCCAGTCTCGCGCATCGCGCGAATGCGCTGCTCGTTGCGCTGGGCGTCGAGGCGTCGAGCGAACTCGGCTACTTCTCATCGGTGCGGCTCGAGACCGCGATCGAACGCGTGCGCTGGAACGGCGCGAGCGGACACCTGTGCGAACTCGCCGGCTACGATATCCGCGCGACCGTGCGCAAACACAAACGCACCGCACCCGGCGCGAGCACCGTCATCACGTGCCTGCCGTTCGAAGACCGCCCCAAACTCGTCGCCGTCCGCGAACGCGAACTTGCGCGCAAAGTCATCCCGCTACGCGTCGCGTCGACGGTGTAGTTGCGGTTTGCTGTGCGATGGCAACTACACGGTTCCGTAAAGCACCTCTTTTGTTCGCCTGGCACAATGGGCTTCAGGCTCTCGCGTCGGGCGTCCCCATCAGCTGCGAATTAGGGAAGCCTCCCCGGGAAGTGCGCTATTTTTTTGCTTTTGGGTGTGCCTTTTGCGCGCGTGGCGCATTTGTTCGAGGGAGTGCTTTTGCTGTAGTGGGTTTTGCGGCGTTTTTCTTTAGGCTGGTTTGGTTGTAGTCGATAGCGGCGCGGACCAGGGCCTTTAGGGCGCGCTCGTTGACCTTATCGCCCTCGAAGAAATCGATCGCGCGCCTGGTGTTGCCACCGTAGCCTGAATTGAACAGTTTGTCGGGGTCTGGGAGCTTTGCCCCGTAGGCGAACGTGACGTTCACCTTTGCTTTGAAGGCGTTGGCGACCGCGATCATGCCGTCGCGAGACCAAAGCGGGCTTCCCATCCACTTGAATTCCTCGACGATCTCCGGGTCAGCCGCGAGGATGGTCTTGCGAATAGTGGCAAACGTTCTGCCACGCCAATCAGGATATTCGGCAATGAGTTCGTCAATTTGCTTTGATGGGTTCATTGGATCGTTACTCCCAACTGGTGGCTTCTAGCATCTGGATCAATTGAAAGCCTTAGGCTTTAACTGAGAACCGCCCGTATGCGATAAACGCCGCCACGATGACGGGGCCGAGCGTCCAGAGGCTCCACATCAACACGGAAGGGGCAAATCCCGCGTAATATGCGTATAGTCCCGCGAATACAACGCCCTCCACGACGAGGATAAGGGCCGAGATAGGCGTGACCTGCGGCCAAACCTTCGTCAAAACCAAGCCCGCGGCGCATGAGAGTGCGACAATCGCATATATCGCCCAGAACCCCTGGGGCAGGGCTCTATAAATAGCGTACTGTCGGGCCAGTTGATCGTAGTTGAAGAGTTGGTTCGCGGAGGCCATGGTGAAAAACAACGCCAAGACCACCTGGAGAGCCCACAATAATATGTTCATTCCTCTGTACTCCTTCTATCTCTATGACGGACCGAGCGCAGTGAAACGTGACGGCCTCCGCAGGAGGGGGACCCATTGGAGGACGCGACGTGGCTTTCGGAGCGTTTTGAGGCGGCTAGGCCACGCCTGCAGCGCATTGCGCAGCGAATGCTGGGCTCAGCTGCCGAGTCCGACGACGCGCTGCAGGAGAGTTGGCTGCGCGTCAGCGGAGCCGACGTTGCGCGTGTTGGCAATCTCGAAGGTTGGCTAACAACCGTTGTTGCGCGCGTCTGCCTCGACGCCCTGAAATGGCGCCAAAGCCGGCGCGAGGAGTTGACCCCGGATGATCCGCGTCGCGATACTGCAGCGATCGCTCCTGGTGAACGTCCTGAAGAAGAGGCGGTCCTCGCCGACGCAATCGGAGTAGCCCTCTTAGTCTTGCTCGATGCGTTGCCGCCGGCGGAGCGCGTCGCCTATGTGCTGCATGACATGTTTGATGTGCCCTTCGGCGAGATCGCCGGTATCGTTGATCGGACGCCGGAGGCGACGCGGCAGCTCGCGAGTCGGGCACGACATCGCGTGCGCGGTGCATCCACCAGTCGAGTTGCCGGGATACAGCGACACGACGAACTCGTGCGGGCTTTTCTCGCAGCGTCACGGGCCGGGAATTTCTCAGCCCTGCTCGCGTTTCTCGACCCTGAAGCGACCCTTCGCGCGGATGCCGCGACGATGGCGATGGGCGGCGCGTCCTACTGGCAGAATGATCGTTTGCAGCTCGGCATCGTCGGAGCGGATGCCGTTGCCCGGACCTTCTCCAGACGCGCGCAAGCCGCCGTACCGGCATTTATCGACGGGAGGCCCGGAGCGGTGTGGATGCAGGAAGGCAAAGTACTTGTTGCGTTCCACTTCAGTATAATGGACGATCGCATCGCTGCAATCGATCTGATCGCCGATCTTGTTGCGATCTCACAATCGGTCATCGAACGTTAGCTGCCCAGAACTTACCGACGCGGAGCAATTTTCTCGTAAAAACGCGGCGGAGTCACAAGGCCCAGGAGCCTGCTCCATTGAGTGCCGAAGGCTGTGGCTACGATTCGGTGCTTTACGAACCCGTTTGCTGTGCGATGGCGACGCTGGGTTGCGCTAAGCACGCACCGTGGGGCTCGGTCATGCCGCGAAGCACGAAGCAGCTCAGTGGACGCCTTGGGATATTCTCGGCTCAGTTGGATGTAGGCAAACGGAATCGCGCAACGGCGTCATGTGCCATCGCGATGATCAGCGGCTGAACTGAGTCTGCATCTCGGCTGCGACCCGCAAGGTCGGCGTAAAAGCCATAGCTCGTCAGCGCGAAGAGAACATCCGCGAGTCCAGGCGACGAGTCGGAGTCAATGCGTCCGCCAGCGGAGAGCCGCTGCGTGAGGACGCTAAATAGATGGCGCCTCCGCTCATTTCGCGCCGCGAGTGAGTTCGTGAGTTCCGGATCCGTAGTTCCTAGTGCGTAGAGGTTCCCGAGCACAGCGCGGTCCGCAGCCCAAAAATCGACGAACAGCGCTACGACCGCGTCAATCGATGCTACCGGATCGGAGAGACCCATCGCATCCGCGATTCTCTCGAGACCGCCGCGCTTTGCTCGTTCATCGAACACGGCTTCGAACAGGGCGCTACGCGAGCCAAATATGTTGTAAACCGTCAGACGCGTAACGCCGGCCGTCTTTGCAACAGCATCTAGAGAGCACCGCTGCGCACCGGTGGGTGAACGCAACAGACGGGTCGCGG
>DASYOE010000269.1:0-10895 GCA_036008105.1 Candidatus Lustribacter sp.
GGTGCCGACGACGGTTTCCCAGTCGATCGCGATGGCGTTCGACGGTGCGAAGCCGCCGCCGCGCAGCGCGAGCGGACTGCCGGCGCTGCCGCTGGCGTAATCCGCATCGAGCTGCGGCGTACCGGCCGCGGCCGGCGGATCGACGAAGCGCGCACGCGGCGGACGCTGCGCGGCGGCCGGCGTGACGGCCAGCGCTTTGCCGGCGGTGACGCGGAAATTCGCCGCCAAGATCGTCGGGATGATCGGCTGGTAGTCGGGGCTCTGCTGCAAGTTGAGATACGGCCCGGCATGGCCTTCGATCGCCTGCAACGTGTGCAGCCCGACTTCGCCGGTCGCGCGAATCGTCACGCGCGCCGTGCCGCCGGTCGTGATGCCCGATAGCCAACCCGTTTGCGCGCCGTCGTACAGCAGATGCCAGACGGCTTGATAGAAGCGATACCCGACGCCGGTGAAGGTGATGGTGATCGGCGTTCCGGCCGGACCCGATGCGGGCGAGATCGTGAGGTGGGGGATGACGGTGAAGCCTTGATGCGCCACGATTGCCCCGCCTTCGGCGGGGTGCAGCTCGACATCGTGGAGGTAGCCGAAATCTTCGGGGACCGTAAACCGCGCCGTCAACGCACCGGCGCTGTCGGTCGTAGCGACGAGCAACGTGCGGCTCGATTCGGGGGCGACGATGCCGTAAAACTTCGGACCCTCGACGCGCCACGCCGGCCGAGTGCTGCGCCACACCAACGCGAAGCGCGCGTTGGCGGGGAGCCCGACGGCGTGCGCCGTCACCGGTGACCCGACCGTCGCGCCGAACGGCGCAAAGGTCAGCCGTCCGCCGCCGGTTTGCGCGCGCGACGGCACGGCGACCGCGCACAACACTGCCGCCGCGGCCAGCGCCACGAGCGACCGCAGGATCATTTCGCCGCCGCGGGATCCGCTTTCGAGACGATCTGCAAGGTGCCGTTGCCGGAGGCCTGGCCGATCGGAGTGAACCCGACCGTGCGCCCCTGGCCGTCGGTCACCACCAGGGTCCAGGTCAGTGAGCCGGTCGGGTGGTCGTGCGAGACCGGGTAGGTCGCCGCAAAGTAATTCTCGTGGAGTGGGACCGGCACGTTCGGCGGCGGGTGCACTCCGTACACCAGCGGGATTTTCGCGCCTTCGCCGGTGGTTACCAGCACCTTCACGCCGCGCTGCTTGAGCTGATCGGCGTTCAGCGGCGTTCCGTTGGCGTCGGAAACCTGGGCCCGGAAAATGATGATGTCGCCCGGAGCAAAGACGCTCTGCGCCACGCAAATCGCACCCTGCACGCCCTTGCCATTGCGGGCGCTGGTGACCACGTCGGCCATGACGCGCAACGGCGCGGCGGCGGGAGCAGATTGCGCGGCCGCCGGGACGACCCCGGTGCACGGCGCCAAAAGCATAGCAAAGGCGAGAGCCATAAAGAATCGCATGCCGCGCTACTCCCGTCCGGTACTTCCCGAACCCTGCAAGCGAGGCGCGAGGGATACCCGCGTGGCCTGAAAATGTGGTCGACATGCCGCTCTTCCTCGTCCGCTATCCCATCCTCACGACCGTGGCGCTGCTTACCTGCTCCAACATCTTCATGACCATCGCGTGGTACGGCCATCTCAAGTTCACGCGCACCCCGCTCATCGTGGTGATCCTCGCCAGCTGGGGTGTGGCGCTGCTCGAATACTGCTTCCAGGTTCCGGCCAACCGGATCGGTTACACGGCCCTCACGCTCACGCAGTTGAAGGTGACGCAAGAAGTCATCACGCTCGCCGTCTTCACGGTGTTCGCATTTCTGGTCTTCGATCAAACGCCGAAATGGAACTACCTCGTCAGCTTCGCGTTCATGGTCGGAGCCGTGTACTTCGCGTTCAAGCCGTGAGTTCGGGCAGCGTGAGGGGACGGGTGCCGAGGCGCTCGACACCGGTTGCCGTTACGGCAACCGTCTCGCCCCAGCGCGCCAACTCGCGCGTCCCATCGTACGTGTATGGTTTGATCGCGAACGAACAGCCGGCCTCGATGACGCGATTGAGAAACGCATCGGGGTACTTGCGGTCGGTGACGATCAGCGGTCCGTCGTCGCCGGTGCCGCGCCCGTGCGCTCCGAGCCCCGTCCACACCGTCGAGTTCGGCTTCTTCACGTGGGCGCCCGCGATCAGCTCGCCCACGGTCACGCCCGGCTTGAGGATCGCCATCACGCGCTCGAACGCGTCGATCGTGCGCGCGTGCGCGTCGCGCGTTTCGGGATGCGCTTTGCCGAGCGCCACGGTCTGGTCGATCTGCGCGATGTGACCGCCCCAGCGCCCTTCGATCTCCATCGACAGGATGTCGTCGACCGCGAACGTGCGCGTGGTCGGTTGTTCGAGTCGGTGATAGGGCGCCGAGCGCGGCCCGCTGACCCAACCGATCATCGGGGTAAACGTGCCTCCCGCCTCGGCGCTTGCCCCCATCATGCGAGCGAAGGCGCGGCGTTCGGGCACGCCGGGACGCGCCGTTGCGACGAGCGCGTCGAGCATGCTCTCCGCGACCCCGGTCGCCCGGCGCAGAAATTCGATCTCTTCGGGCGATTTGACGTAGCGCGCGGTCCCGAGAATCGGGCTCGCGCTGACGAACTCGGCCTTCGGGAACGCCGCCTTCAGCATCTCGACCGAGGCGTGGTTCACCTCGCCTTCGCGCGCGCGCACGTGCACGAGATCGGTCGCCGTGAGACCGCCGATCGCCACGCGCGCCGACTCGTACCCGCCGCGTTCGCGCATCCAGCCGATCAGCGCGGCGGCGCTACAGCCGCGCGGCGTCGGACGAATGTCGTCGAACCAATTCGACGAGGGCCAGACGCCGCCGCGCGAATGCCAAGCCGCGATCGAACCTTCCAGCGGAAATGCGACCGTTTGCTCTTCGCTGTTATCCCCGAGTTGGGTGAGATAGCGATGGTTGGCGGAACCGCGACCGTGCGCGTTGGTGTTCGTCATGCAAACGATCAGGTCGACGGCCTCGGCGCGCATCAGCCCGCGCACGCGCTCCCAGCGGCGATCGCGTTCGGCGAGCGAGAAAACCGGATTGCTCCAGTCGGGAGACCACGTGTGCTTCGGTGCGTCCGTCATGTGCGCCGTCGTTGTCAGCAGGACTCATCCGGCCCTCCTCGCAAGCGCCTCGCATGACGCTCGACCGCGGTGCGTTCATCGCCGCTACGGCGGGAGCGCTGGTTGCCCAGAGTCAGCAAACCGTTCGCGTCCTCACCGTGCCGACCGACGCGGCCAAGCAGATCCTCTACGCGCAGCAGGCCGATCTCTTCGGCAAGAACGGGCTCAAATGCGAGTTGAGCGCGATGGGCAGCGGCGCCGCCATGTTCGCGGCGGTGCTCGGCGGCTCGGCCGACATTGCGGCCGGCAGCCTCTTTCCGGTGTTCTCCGCGTACGGCCACGGGATCGGACTGCGCATCATCGCCCCGATCGCGATCTACGACACCGACCGTTGCGATACGTGGCTGATCGTCCGGAAAGACTCCGCGATCCGCGCGCCGCGCGACCTCAACGGTAAGATCATCGGCAGCGACACGGCCAATGACGTTTCGGTCGCCTCGACCCGCGTGTGGTTAGACCGGCACGGCGGCGACGGCAAGTCGCTGCGAAGCGTCGAGTTGAAGACCGCCGAACAACTGCAGGCGATCGATCAAGGTCGCATCGACACCGCGTCGATCAAACCGCCGTGGCTCACGCTGGCGATGCAGTCGGGACGGTTTCGCGTTCTGGGCAAACCGCTCGACGCGATCGCGCCGCGCTTTCTGCTCTCGTGCTGGGTCGCTACGGCCGACTACATCGCCAAGAACCCGGCCGCCGTGAAGGGCTTCGTCGCGGCGGTGACCGAGGGCGGCCGCTATGCGAACACGCATCCGGCCGAAACCGTCGACATGGTGGCGAAATTTGCCGGGCAAGATCCCGCCCTGTTGCGCCAGGGCGTCCGCTCGGTCATCGCCACCGAGATTGCGCTCGCCGATATTCAGAAGCCGCTCGACTTCGCGTACACGTACGGTGTGATCGACAAACAGTACGATGCGCGGGTGATGCTTTCGCCGTTCGTTCCGATGACGAAGACGGGGTGACGTTCGTGGAAACAACCGGGCCCGTGTACTGGATCGATCACTTCGTGCTCAACAGCGCGGACGTTCCGCGTTGGGAAGCGTTCAACGAGGCGGTCCTCGGCGCAACCTTCCATGGTCCGGCGCCGCGGGGCGTGTTTCAGAAAGTCGGCGCCGGCACGATCGGGGCGTTTCGCGCCGAGAAACCGTTGCCGCCGTCGGCGGGAGTCGCGCGCGGTCTGCCGCGCTACGGCTACTTCATCGACCAGCGCGACATCGACGCGCACGTGCGGCGACTCCAAGCGCACGGCGTCGCGTACGATGGGCCGCACCGCACCACGGCTGAGGGCGAAGCGGGCATCGCGCTCGCTTGGGAAGATCCGGACGGCAATCAGTTCGAATTCTGGGCGCCCGACGCGCTGCCCGCCGGCGCGATGGCTGAGGCGACGCCGGTGGGCGTCGGCCGCATCAGCCACGCGACGTTTGAATCGCGGGACTTGGAACGCACGGCGGATTTCTTTGCCCGGTACTGCGACCTCAAACCGGTACGCAGCGCGGACATCCCGGCCGGCACGCTGGTGCTGCCGCTCGCCGGCGGCGCGCGACTGATATACAAGGAAGTCACCGCACTCGGCGGGCGCACGACCGGGATGGGCCTGGCCGACGCCCACACCGCCCTGTGCGTGCACGACGACAGCTTCTTCCCGAACTACCGCCGCCTCTGGGCCGGCGTTGCGGAATGGGGCGAAGACTCGACGGCGTGCGGACCGGGTCAATCTCGCGAAACGCTGCCCGCGCGCACCGCCCGCCACGGCAGCAAAGAGGGACGCCAGTTCTATGCGCTCGTGAACAAGGGCGACGATTTCTTTGATTGGGATACCAACCAATTTCACTTCATCGGCGGGGCGCCCAAGAATGGCTCGATGGCGGAGTACGAAGCCCATATCGTCGGCGTCTACATCGCCGCGTGGGAACGCGAGCACGGCAACCTCGACGGCTTTGGCGCGATGGCCGTCGAAGGAGATCCACCATGATCCATCACCGCGGACAACGACTGCGCGATCTCGCCCTCATCGAGGGCGACGCTCCGATGGGCAAGCTCCTGCGCCGCTTCTGGCAGCCCGTCGCGATGTCGAAAAAGATTGCGCCCGGGACCGCGACGGCGGTGCGTGTATTCGGCGAGGACCTCACGCTGTATCGCTCCCCCGCGGGCGTCCCGCATCTGGTCGGCGGACGGTGCGCGCACCGGTTGACCCTCTTGCATACCGGCTGGGTCGACGGCGAAGAGATTCGTTGCATCTATCACGGCTGGACCTATGACGGAACGGGCCAGTGCACGTTGCGCCCCGCCGAACGCGATTCCGGTCCGCCCAAGATCAAGATCGCCGGCTACCCGGTGTACGAGTACGGCGGCTTGGTCTTCGCCTACCTCGGCGACGGCGACGCGCCGGCGTTCGAGCTTCCGCGCAAACCGTGCTGGGAGGGCGGCGGCTTTCACGTGACGCGCCGTCAGGCGTGGCCGAGCAACTGGCTGCAGTTCGTCGAGAACTCGATGGACGCCGTCCACGTCAGCTTCGTGCACGCGATCGGCCGCGAACAAGGACGTTTCATCCAGCACGTGTCGCAGCAGATCCCGGAACTCGAGTACTTTGAAACCAGCGCCGGCATCCGGCAGATCGCAACGCGCGGTCCCGGCAACGTTCGGGTCAGCGACTGGACGTTCCCCAACAACAACCACATCATCGTGCCGGGTCCGATCCCCGGCGGCGGCTGGATGCACGTTGCGATTTGGAACGTCCCGATCGACAACACGCACACCCAACGCATGCACATGTACGCGATGCCGGAACTGGCCGCCGATCAGGTTGCGGCACTCGAGGCCGATTGGGCGGAACACGAAAACTACGATCCGGCCGATCACCACGATGCGCTCTTCGACGATCACGCCTACCCGCCCGATAAGTACTCCGACCTGACGAACGCGCAAGACTACGTCGCGCAAGTCGGTCAAGGTCCGCTCGTCGACCGCGAACACGAGACGCTCGGGCGCTCGGACGCCGGCATCGCGCTATTGCGCCGTTTGCTGGGACGCGAGATGGACGAGATCGTTGCCGGGCGCCCGCCGAAGACCTGGCGTCCGCTCGAAGAAAGCGTCGAGCTGCCGACGCAACACGCGAACGCAGCAGCCAACTGATTTGCCCCCGCTCAAACTCAATTTTGCCTTCTGGAATTACGACCGCACGCGCGCGCTGACCGACGGCAGCGTCGGCATCGAGGGCGTCGAGCTCACGTACCGCAGTGACGTCATCGTCTCCGATATCTTCGAGAAGATGGTGCGCGGTCGCGAATTCGACGTGTCCGAATTGGGATTGACCTTTTATCTGCGCACGCTGGACCTCGACGATCCCCCGTTCATCGCGATCCCAGTCTTCCCGAACCGTTTCTTTCGGCACGCGTCGGTCTTCGTCAACACGGCCGCGGGCATCAACTCGCCGCAAGATCTGGCCGGCAAAACCGCCGGTGAGTTGCTGACGTACGGCCACGACGCGGGCGTGTGGGCCAAAGGCATTCTCGCCGACGACTACGGCATCACGCCCGACCGCTGCCGCTGGGTCATCGGCGGCGCCGACCGGCCGCAAGCGCCGCACGATTTCATCCCGCAGCCGCATCCGGCCAACGTCGAGGTCTCGGCCGCGCCGGCGGGCCAGGCCTTAGGGCCGATGCTCGAGTCCGGCGCGATCGACGCGCTCTTTTCGGCCATCGTTCCGCAGTGCGTACTGAAGAAATCGCCGCACGTCGGCCGCCTCTTCGACGATTACGAAACCGTCGAGCGCGCGTACTTCGCGCGCACCCGGATCTTCCCGATCATGCATACCGTGGTGATCCGGAAGGACGTGCACGAAAAACATCCCGGCTTGGCGCGGGCGGTGTACCGCGGCTTCTGCGAGGCCAAGGACGTCGCCGTGAAGGGCTACCTCGGCGCGTCGATGTTCCAGCAGGCGCCGACGATGGTTCCGTGGCTGGGCCGGCTGATGGACGAGAACCGTAGACTCATGGGCGACGACTGGTGGCCCTACGGCGTCGCGGCCAACCGCGCGACGCTCGACACGTTCCTGCGCTATCACTTCGAGCAGGGGCTCTCAAAGCGCCGGCTCACCTGCGAAGATATCTTCGTGCCCGAGCTGCTGGAGACCTAAGCTACGGCGCGTACATGATCGCCTGCGCAGGAAACGACGCGGCGATCGTGCCGTACCGTGCGGCCAAATCGATCACCGGTTGAATCTGCGCCGCTTCGGGACGCGTTCCGTACGCGATCCGGTGCATGTTCTTTAGCAAATTGGGGTCGAGGTTCGCATTCTTCGCGAGAATGACGGCGCTCTGCGCTTGATTCGCGTTCGCCCACGTCGCCGTTTTGCTCATCACCGCGCGGAACGCAACGACCGCGTCGCGATGGGCGCTTGCCCAAGCCGGCGTCGTGAACCAGCCTCCGAGCATCCAGGTGGGTGCTACCGCGTCGAAGCATTCGGCGAACGTTCGCGCAAACGGCTCGGCGATATGGATGAAAGGCTCGGCCAACCACGCCGCATCGACGCGTCCTTGCTGCAGCGCGGCCGGCAGCGCGGGCAGCGGCACCTCGATGAATTTCACCGTGCTCGACGCGCCGCCGTTTTGATCGATCCACAAGTCGGGCGCGAGCTGTCCGACGTTGGCCAGCCCCGTGCAGCCGATGGTCTTGCCGTTCAGATCGGCGGCCGTTCGCAGCGGCGAATCCTTACGCACCATCAGCTGCGTCGCGAGCGACCCGGGCGTGTGGATGCCGCCGGCACCGATGATGACGACCGGCAATCCGCGCTTGTACGCCGCGGCGAGCGAGATGATGTCCGACCAGCCGACGTCGAGCGCACCGGAAATCACGGCCGAAGCGATCGATGCGCCGTTCGACATGCTCTCGATCGTGACGTCCAAGCCGGCGTCCTGAAAGTAGTTGAGGTCTTTCGCGTAGTACGCCAGCGCCGTTCCGTCGATCGGCAGCGTGGCGAGACGCAACGCGGTCGCGGCGCGAGCCGGTGCGGATGCCGAGGTGGTGAGGAGTCCGGCAGCCATGAGGCCGAGCGCGCGTTGCCGTTTCACGAATCGCCGTCCTTTACGAGCAGAGTGCGGCGCCGTCCACGAGGGAACGGAGCTTCGCCCACGCGATTTGCGGATGCGAGCGGCCGCCAAAGCCGCAGTCGGCTCCGGCGATGACGTTTTCCTCTCCCACGCGCTCCGTGTAGCGCCGAATGCGCTGCGCGACGAGCGCGGGGTGCTCGACCACGTCGGTGGCATGCGTGATCACGCCGGGGATGATGATCTTGCCGGCCGGGAGCTTCACGTTGTCCCAAACCTCGTACTCGTGCTCGTGCCGCGCGTTGGCAGCCTCGAACAGATAGGCGCCGGCATTCACCCGCAACATGATATCGGCGACGTGCCGCATCTCGATGTCGAAGGCGTGCGGGCCGTGCCAGCTCCCCCAACAGAGGTGATAGCGGATCTGCTCCGGCGGAATGCCGGCGAGGGCGTGGTTGAGCGCGTCGACGCGCGTCGTGCACCAGGCGCGAAAAGCATCGAGCCCCATCGGGATACCGATGCGGTCCCAGAGCGCGGTGAGCCAGGCATCGTCGACCTGCACGATCAGGCCGGCTCGCGCGATCGTCTCGTATTCGGTGCGCAACGCCTCGGCGAGCGCCCACACGAACTCTTCTTGGGTCGCATAGTACTCGTTGCCGCGATACACTTCGAGGCTCGACGGCGCCGTGGTCGTGAGAAAGGTTTCCGCCCCGGCGGCACTCGACGCGAGCAATTCGATCTCGCGCGCGAGCGCGGCCTGACCGGTATAACGGATGGGCGACGTGCAGACCCAGTGCGTGCGTTTTTGAACGATTTGTTCGCCGGGATTGTAGAACAACGTGCCGTGCCGGTTCGCGTAGTCGTAGAAGTCGGCAAAGGTTTCGCGGTCGGCCCCGCGCGCGATCATCGGCAGGCCCTGCAGTTGGCGCGCCTCGAAACCGGCAAAGCGCTCGTCGGCGTAGGAGAGCCAGTCGCCGCCCTTCGCGTATTCGCCGTCGTTGATCACGTCGAGTCCCACATCGCGTTGCTTGCGAACGACATCCTCGACCGAAGCTTGCAGCGCGCCCGGACCGGACGCAGCGTTCGTCCACGACCCGTCCGGCTGCGGCAAGCTGCCGACGTGCGTGGTCAGGATTTTGGCACGCGAACTGCGGTTCATGCTTCGAGATAGGTTCAAACGAAACGGGGCACCTGCCCCCGGAGACCGAAGGTGTGCGCGTGTTCCCGGCTCGCTCGCTCGTTGCCCTCCTCACGCTCGCATTCGTCCATGAAAGCGCGGCGCCGGTACAACCCGATGCGCTCTTCGCGCGCGCCGTTGCCGCCGTCGAGCAAGACGCAACGCCGCCGTATGCGACCTATACCGTCGTCGTCACCGTGTCGACCGGCGGACATCGTACCGTTGACTCATGGCAAACGACCGAAGACATCACCCACGGAATCGTGCTGGCAAGCTCGTTCTCGGATGAGGAACGCGCGAACCCAACGACACCCCATGGCTTCAACGTCGTCGCGCACCGCCGGTTCCAGCTCTCGGCCCCGAGCAGCTTTAGCCCCGGCCTCGACCCGGCCGCGAACCTTTCGATAAATTCAAGTCCCGTGAATCCCGAGCGGACCGGCGACGTGGTCGGCCCGGTCGCGCTCGCCGTCGATCAGAATTTCGGACTCACGCCGCCGCGCGCATACCGCGTAGCGAACGACGAACGCACGGTGGTAGCGGGCGGCGCCGACTTAGCGCTGATCGGCGCGACCGGCGCCAAACAGGCGCCGCGCTACGCGGTGACCCTGCTCGACACCGATGGGACGGTCGCGCATCTCGGGCTCACCCCGCTGCGCGACCCCTACCACAATCGGCTGCGCGAACTGTGGGTAGATACGCAAACCGCGTACTTGCAAGCGGCAATCGTCGAAGGTGTCGGCGACCGGCCGCCGTTCGACCGGACGCGTTGGCACGTGACGTTCGCCCGCGACGAAGGCGCAACGTACGTCTCAGACGTGTATCCGGTCGAACCGCTCAACATCCGCGGTAGCACGCCGCAGGTCAGCATCGCCTTCCAAAATCTCAGCTTGCTGGCGCATTCGCCGCTGAAAACCAGCTTCGGCATCGAATCGCCGGTCAAGTATCTGCGCGATCCGTAGCGTTAGTCTTATCCGAAGCCATCATGGAGAAAGCCTATTCTCTCGAGATTATGATTGGTTAATGGCCTTGCATGATGATCGCGGTGATCTCGCGGTTGAACTCGGTGAACTGGGGATAGCGCTCGTCGAGGCCCGTCCCTTGTGGACCCAACATCACGTTCACGTGCTGTTTACGCAGATCGGCGAGTACCTTCGACATGTGCGAGCCGGGCATGATGTCGCTGTCCTGACCCGTGAGAGCCCACAAGTCGTCTTGACCTTCGCGCGTGAGCAGATAGGCGATGAACAGCCGGGCCGCTGCCGGATGCGCGGCGGTGAGCGGAATACCGGGTGAGATGTAGTTTACTTCTGTCGCTTCGCTCGGATAGATCGAGGCGATCGCGATCCCCTTACGCTGGCGCAAGCGGACTTCGTGATCGCCGCAGTCGAGTCCAAAGATCAAAAACTCGCCGCCCACGATGCGGTCGACGTCGCCGCACGTCATGATGCCGCCGACCTGTTCGTTGAAACGCTTGACGTAGTCGAGCATCCGCTGCGGACCGAAGGCCGCCGGGAGGCCGAGATAGGTCATGAACGT
>DASYOE010000270.1:0-6158 GCA_036008105.1 Candidatus Lustribacter sp.
CCGAAACACTACCCGAACCACCACCCGATCAGGAAGCAGGAGCACTATCGCTCGCGAAGCCCTTCCGGACGCGGCCGACGTCTGGGCGCAGATCAACGCCAACTGTCAAGCCGTCGCCTCCGCCCACGAACTGATTCAACCCGGAGAACGCTTTGCGTTAACCGACGACCAGCGCACCGCCATCACCGAGATCAACGCCGCCCTCGACGAGGGCAAGCATGAGTTTCTCTTACAGGCACCGACCGGGTCGGGCAAGACCGAGGTGATGTTGCGCGTCGCGGTCGATACGATTTTGGCCGGCGACGGCTACGTCGTGATCCTCGCGCCGACCCGCGACCTGATCCGCCAGCACGTCACCTACTTCACCGACCGGCTCGAAGGCACGGGTTTGGGCGTGGGGCAGATTCACGGCGGCGCCGCACCGGCCGACCGCCGCGACGCGGAAGAAGGCTTGCGTGACGGCCGCGTGCGCGTCATCGTCGGCTCGGCGATGCTGCTGACGATCGATCGCTACTGGGATATGATCGACGCCTCGGATCTCGTCTTCATCGACGACGTCAACGCGTTCGACGAGCGCGAACACCTGCGCTTGCTCGAAGACATCGACGCGCCGATGCTGTTTGCGACCGCGACGCCGAACGAGCTGCGCAGCTTCCTGACGCGCGTCGGCGCGTTCAACCGCGTCGTGCGGATGCGCAAGATGCCGTTCAACGTCTTGCCGACCAAGATCCACAAGGTCGAAGGCGTGTGGGGCGAACCCCCGCCCGAACAGCTCTCGCGCGCCGACGAGCTCATTCGCGACCATTTGGGCCGCGGGTCGCGCATCTTCGTCATCGGGCGCACCCGCGGCGACGTGCCGCGCCTCGCGCAGCGGCTCGAGGAAACCTACGACATCGACGTGCAGCAGTTGCGCGGCGACATGGCCGATACGGCCGAACAGTCGAAGCGCAACCGCCGCAGCGGCGTCAAGGTCAGCGACATCGGCACGCGGGTGCAGATGATGACGGCCTTCCGCGGTCGCGCCCCGTCGATTTTGGCTGCCACCAACCTGATCGGCAGCGGCATCGACATTCCGGCCGCCGACCTGATCGTCATCACCGACTCCGACGCGTTCGGCGAATCGGAGACCGAACAGCTGATCGGCCGCGTCGGCCGGCGCGAACGCCCGTCGGACGCCGTGCTCGTCACCCACACCACGTTCGAGAAAAATCCGTCCCGGGCGGCCGGCGGCGGCCGGGCGATGACGTTCATGCCGCGCGGGATGCGCGCGAGCCGCTTCAACTACGGGCGGCGGTGAACGTCGGGCTTCACGTTCGCATCGGCGCCGGATACGATGACGCCGTTGCGTACGCGCAGCGGCTCGGGTGCACGTCGCTGCAGTTCTTCAGCAGCAGCCCGAAGACGTACCGCGTCGGGAAGATCGACCCGCCGGCGTTGCAGCAGTTCAGCGCGACGCGCAGCGCGGCCGGCATCGCGACCTCGGCGATCCACACCTCGTACCTGATCAACCTGGCGAGCGAAGATCCAAAAATCACCAAGGGTTCGATGGGGCTCTTGACCTTCGATCTGAAATTCGCCGCCGCGGCGGGCGTGCCGTACGTGAACACGCATCTGGGCTCGTACGGCAAGCGCGACCGCAACGAAGGGTTCGCGCAGGTCGTGTCGCTGCTCGAAACGGCGCTGGCCGACATCGCGCCCGGCGTGTACCTAGTGATGGAAAATTCGGCCGGCGCGGGGCAGCTCTGCGGCGGAACGGTCGAGGAGCTCGGCGCGCTGGTGCGGACCGTCGGTCACCCGCAACTGGCGGTGTGCCTCGATACCGCCCACTCGTGGGCGGCGGGCTATCAGATCGACTCGGTCGACGGCGTGGACCGCTTCTTCGATCTCGTCGACCGCGAGATCGGCCTCGACCGCGTCGTGATGTTCCACTTCAACGACACCGAGATTCCGCTGGGCGGCCACAAGGATCGGCATTGGCACATCGGCGAGGGCCAGATCGGCCTGGCCGGGTTCCGCGCCATTGCCGCTCACGCCGGCGTGCGCGACAAAACCGCCATCCTGGAAACTCCGGGTGAAGAACCCGACGACGTCCGTAACCTGGAGCGCATCCGCCAGCTCTTCAGCTAGGGTCGTGGGGCGGAGTGATCCTCCACTTCGACCTCGATGCGTTCTACGCGTCCGTCGCCCAGCGTGACGACCCGCGGTTGCGCGGCATTCCGCTGGCGATTTCCGGATCGTCGCGGCGTGCGGTGGTGTTGACGGCGTCCTATGAGGCGCGGCCGTTCGGGGTGCGGTCCGCGATGCCGCTGTACCGCGCGCTCGAACTCTGCCCGCAGCTGACGGTCGTGCGCCCGGAATTTTCGAAGTATCGCGAAGCGTCCGACCGCGTGTTCGAGATCTTTGAGGAGGGCGCGGCGGCGGTCGAAGGGCTCTCGCTCGACGAGGCCTTCGTCGCGTTGCCGGACGCGTCGCTCGACGCGGCCGTCGCCTTTGCCGAACGGGTGCGCGCGCGCGTGCGCGCCGAGGTCGGTCTCACCTGCAGCGCCGGGGTCGCGACCGTCAAGATGGTCGCGAAGATCGCCTCCGATGCGAACAAGCCGGATGGGCTGACCGTCGTCGCGCCGGGAACCGAACGCGCGTTCCTCGCGCCGCTGCGCGTCGGCCAGCTGTGGGGGATCGGTCCGAAGACGCTGCCGCGCGTTGAAGCGGCCGGCGTGCGCACGATCGGGGACGTGGCCGCCCTTGACGATGCGGCGTGCTACCGCATCTTCGGCCGCGGCGGGACGTTCTACCGCGATCTCGCCTGCGGCATCGACGAGCGCGAGGTCGATCCGTCGCGCGAGCGCAAGTCGATTTCGAGCGAGGAGACGTTCGAGTACGACGTGCGCGACGAAGGCACCATCCTAGCGCTCTTGCGCGAGCAATCCGCCGAGTTGAGCGAAGGGTTGAAGAAGCGCGACATGCGCGCGCAAACCGTGGGCATCAAGATCAAGCGCAGCAACTTCACCGTGACCGGCAAGCAGACGACGCTGACCGTGCCGACCAACGACGCCGACACGATTCTCGCGGCGGCCGAATGGTGCTGGCGCCGTTCGGGGCTGCAGGGCGTTCCGATCCGGTTGCTCGGCACGCGCGTCGCATCGCTCACGGTCGGCGAAGAACGCGAAATGCGGCTCTTCTAAATGCGGAGCGCGATCGTGTTCCTCGCGTTGCTCGGCATGCTGCTGGTCGCGGAGCATCGGACGGCCACCGACTACTGGGCCAAGCAATTGCAGCGCGTGGAAGGGACGGTCGGATATCAGTTTCATCCCGATGGTTCTGATTTCAGGGAGGTGTCCGATAATGCGAATTTGCCTGACGAGGCCTTTGCGGTCACGCGCGAGCACTCGCAGGCGGTGCTGGGCTTGCCGGATTCTTCGCTGATATCGTTGGGAGCGAACACGATGGCGTCGGTCAGCCCATTTCGGCCTCTTGGTACGCCGCGCTTGGTGGTGCTGCTTGCCGACGGTGCGTTGCGCTTCGACGTGCGTTCCGCCGCCGGCGCTGGTACCTACGCGTTTACCACGTACAACTTCACGGCCGAGGTGCGCAGCGCGGCCGGCGTGATCGGGGCGGCAAAAGACGTCACGCTGCTGGGCTGTCTCCGTTGCGCGGTGGGCAGCGTAACGGTGCGTGCGGTAAATCAGACGTTTGCGCCCGTCAGCGGGCAGTACGTCGCCGTGTCGGCCGATGGCGGCGTTGCGACGGGAACCTTGACCCGTAAGATCCTCGATACGTTCAGTACGGTCGGTGTGCCCCTGAAAGCAGAGCAACAGTGAATTGGACAGTGAACGTGTATGAATGATGCATTGATCGGGCTGTGGCGGGTCGTTTCGGCAAAGCTCGAAAACATGGACACCGGCGAGCTCGAGGACATCTTCGGACCCGATCCGGCGGGGTATTTACTGCTCGCCCCCGACGGACGCATGATGACGCTTCTCACGAGCAGCTTGAACCGCGGGAACGATCCGGCTGCGCTCTTCAACAGCATGATGGCCTACTCGGGGATGTACCATGTCGACGGTGACCGTTTGATCACCGACGTCGACCTCGCGTGGTTCCCGGCGTGGGTGGGCGCGCAGCAGGAGCGCACCTTTCGCTTCGAAGACGTCGAACTGCACGTCAGCGGCGGGCCGATCTTGCTCCCCTCGGACCTACGGCGGCACGTGCGTCCCGTCGTGCGCTATCGCCGCGAGGATGCGCTCGCGCGCTGACCTAGGAGACCGCGCGCAACGGGCGCGGCGGCGCACCGGGCATGAGGCCGTTGGTCACCGCCAGCGGGTCGTAGGCGGCGACGACCGGCAGCTCGGCGTTCTCGCCGTTGCGGCGCGCGGCGCGCAACGCTTCGATCGCATCGGGCAGCGCGTACTGTTCGCCGACGTAGCCGGCGACGAAGCGGCCGCCGCGAATTTCACCGCGCGCTTCCAGGCGGCGTAACGCGGCGAGAATTTCACGCCACGGCGGCGCCAGCGTTTCGCGCGCCACGACGTCGCGGAACACAACGCCCCAGCGCGCCAGCAGCCGGCGCGCGAACGCTTCGGGTTCGATGCGCTCGGTCTGCGCGGTGAGCCGCGTCCAGCGGCCGCCCGACGAGCGCGGACGCGCGCGCATGCCTTGTTCGCCCAAGCGCCGCTTGCGATCGGCGAGCGCGCGCAGCGCATCGAACCCGTCGGCGGTGACGAGGCCGCCGGCCACGAGTTGCCAGAGCGCTTCCTCCACTTCGGCCGGCAGACGCTTCGTGCCGCGCACGATGTCGGCGAAGAACGGCGCACCGCGCAGTTCGATCTCGGCGAGTACTTCGCGGGCGGCGTGCGAGAGCGCCGGCAGTTCGTCGCCTTTGGGCAGGATCAATTCGCCCGCGTGTTCGCGCGCGAAGAGTGCGATCGGCGCGAGCTTCGTCGGACGGATGCGCCGTTGGCGGCCGTCGCCGGCCGGCGTGAACGCCGGATGCGGCGAGATTCGCCCCCACATCACGTCGCCCGAGTAGCAGAGTTTGTCGAGATGGTCGCGCCGGTAATCGGCGACGCGGGCCGGCAGCACCGTCGTCTCCCACGCGGCGGCCGGAACTTCGTACCCTTCGAGCTGACGGATAACGGCCAGCGTGCCCTCGACGCCGTGCAACCGCGCCGACGGCGTGACGTGCTGCCAGCGGAAGAGAAAGCGAACGTAGTCGGCGGTGCTGACCGGCTCGATCTCGCGCCGCAGCGCGCCGAGCGTGAGCCGGTGGATGCGTGCCAGCACGCGGCGGTTACACCATTCCTCGAGGCCGCGGAAGTTACCGCGTAATACCGAGCCTTCCGTTTCGAGCCGGATCAACGCGCGCTCGACCGCGCTCGGCTCGAGCACGAGCCGCGCCGCCAGCGCGTCGACGGTCACCGGGCCGCTGGACTCGAGCCAGCCGCGGACCATCTCGGCCACGGCCTCGGCGGGATCGGCCGGCAACGGCATCGCCGTCGCAACGGCGGCGGTCTCCGGCTGCGCGACCGCCGCCGGATAGATGAGGCGCGTGAGTTCGCGGCGTTCGGCGCACGTCCACAGCGGCACGCCGTCGACCGATAGCGTCGTCGCGCGATGCGTCGCGACCAGTTCGTCGAACCACGTCTGCCACGCCGGTTCGGGCTGAACCGCGACCAGCGTCAGCAGCGCGTCGTGCAGTTCGTCGGCGTCGCGTACGAGCGGCCACGAAGATTCGGTGACCTCGGCGATCGCCGCCGGATCGAGCACGCTCGACGCGTCGGCGCCGGCGCGCGTGGTGCTGCGCAGCGCGACCGCGCGCGTGCGGCGCTCTTCGAGCGGCGCGTCGTCGAGATAGGCGTACGGGTTGGCGTTGAGGATCTCGTGGCAGAACGCCGACGGTTCGGGCGTGTCGACGGCCAGCGTGCGAATCGTCCCGTTCTCGACGTCGCGCAACACGGCCAGCAGGCCGTCCACATCCATCGCCTCGCGCAGACAGTTGTCGATCGTCTCGTTGACGAGCACGTGATCCGGCACGCGGATCGGTCCGGTCAGATTTTCGCCGCACGCGGCGGCGTCGGGGAAACACGCCGCCAGCAGATCGTCGGCGCGCATGCGCAGGAAATTCGGCGGCACTTTGCGGCCGCCGGAGAAGCGCAGGATGG
>DASYOE010000271.1:0-2708 GCA_036008105.1 Candidatus Lustribacter sp.
CGCCGCTCGCGACGATCACGTTCGGAAGCCAAACGGCGATCCAAGGTTCGATCGCGCCGTTCTTGCCGAACGCCGCCCCGACCGCGCCGAGGATGTAATACGCGAACAGCACCACGACCGACAAGGCGATGCCGAGCGTGCGCCCCTTCTTCCCAAACCGCACCGCCAGCGGCAACGCGATGAGGACCGCGATGAACGACGCAAACGGCAGCGCGTATTTCTGCGCCAGCGTGATCTCGAGACCGGCAAGGTCCGCGCCGCCGGTTCCGGTCAGCTTGCGAAACGCGATCTGATCGCCCAAGCGTTTGGCGTCCATCGCATACGGATCGTTGTAGGCCTGGCTGAGAAATTTCTCGCCGCTATCGCCCAGCGGCAGCGGAACGGTGATGTCGTGCGCGGCGATGGTCAGCGCCTGCACCGTTCCGTTGGGCAGCACGCGCGTTTGGATCGCACCCTGCAAGACGATCAGACCGTTCTCGATCGTCGCCTTGCGCGCGGTCGTCACGTCGAGGAACGGCGTGCCTTTGCCCTGCTCGAAGATCATGACATTGTTCATCGTCTTGCCGTCGGGGTCCACGTAGTCGATGTAGAACGTCTTGCCGGTCGCGGGATCGGTGCGGAAGATGTGCGGTTCGATCGGCAGCGTCGCCGTGCGGTAGATGATCTGGTAGAACGTGCGGGTCGAGACGTCGACCGCGCCCGGCGCGATCTTTTCGTTCACGCCGAACGACACTAAAAACATCGCCAGGCCGAACAGGAGCGGTGTGCGGCAGATGCGCAGGAACGGAACGCCCGACGTCCGCAGCGCCGAGATCTCGTTGTCGGCGGCGAGCCGGCCGAAGGCGAGCAACGCGCCGAACAAGCACGCGAACGGAAACGCCATCGGCGTCGCCTGCGGCATGCGCGCGATGAGAAAGCGCAGGATCAGAAAAACCGGTGCGCCCTTGTTGATGAGGTAATCGGCGGCGAGCACGAAGATGTTCGCGAACCAAAACACGTAGACGGCGCCGAGGCCGAAGAAAAACGGCCCGGCCAGTTCGCGAATGATGTAGGCGTCGAGGATCGGCAACCGCAGCCACGGTCGCAGGCTACGGGCAAACGCGCCGCGGTCGAGGCTCGGAGCGACCGCCATTTAGTGCAGCGCGGCGGTGATGCGCGCCACGTAGGAGCGCGTTTCGGGGATCGCCGGCACACCGTGGACCGCATCGACGCGTCCGGGTCCCGCGTTGTATGCCGCGAGCG
The DNA here is from genome assembly GCA_036008105.1 of Candidatus Lustribacter sp. Taxonomy (GTDB): domain Bacteria; phylum Vulcanimicrobiota; class Vulcanimicrobiia; order Vulcanimicrobiales; family Vulcanimicrobiaceae; genus Lustribacter. The sequence continues at coordinate 1,243 of DASYOE010000271.1, forward strand.
CAAAGGTCACGTTGCCGTGATAGCGCTGCAGCAAATCGTGTATGTAGTGCACGCCGCCGATGACGTTCGCGGACGGATCGAAGGGGTCGCCGACGCCGTACTGCGTGCTGGTCTGGGGCATCAGTTGCATCAGGCCGACGGCACCGGCGCGACTGATCGCGGCCGGGTCGCCGCCCGACTCCGCATCGATCATCGCAAAAACGAGATTGGGCTTGACGCCGTATGCGTGCGCGGTGGTGTCGACCAGCGCGCTCAGCTGGCCGGCCGGTAACGCATGCGGTCCGCCGGGCAAGAAGCCGCCCTGGCTACACCCAAGGAGCGAGCCGAGGACGAGCGCGAGCGCAGCGACGCGAAGCCTCACGCGCACCCGTTTCGGGCGCCCCAAAGGGTTCGCCTCCGCTAGCGTCCTGTGACGGCGCTTGCATAGAACCGGCTGAGATCGCCGCGCAGCGCGCGCAGCGCGTCGTCGTTGAGGTAGATCATATGGCCGGACGGATAGTAGCCGAGCGTGATCCGCGCCCGGACCGCCGGGTCGGCCCCGACGGCGGCCAGTTCGTATTCGGTCGTGTAGAAGGGCGTGGCGAGATCGTAGAGTCCGCTGGCCGCGAATACGCGCAGGTTCGGATTGCGGCGCAGGGCGTCGCGCAGATCGGGGATCACGGTCGGCGCGAGGATGCGTCCGAGGAAGCCGCGGCGGCGAAAATTCCAGTTGGCCACGACGTCGCCCGGCAACGCGCGGTAGGCCCGATCGGTGCTCCAGTTCAGCTCCGACTTCGCGTACGCGATGAACGCGGTGATGAAGGCCGGCGCGACCGCTTCGTACGACGGGTCGAACCCCGGCCGTCCGGCGTTGCGGTCCGCCGCGCTGCCCACGAAGCGGCCGTCGTAGCGCCCGATGATCTGGCCGTCGCCGCGCAGGAGTTCGGTCTCGAAACGTGCCGTCGAGACGCGCAGGTCGGCGCGCAGCAGATAGTCGACGTCGAGACCGATGAACGAATGCAAGCGTTGCGCGAGTCGCGCGCGGGCCGCGTCGTCGAGCGGTTCGGGTCGCATCAGCGCCGGCAGGTACTCGGTGTTGGTAAACGTGCGCGCGGCGTCGACCAGCGTTTGCACGTCGGCCGGCGGATCGGGCACCTTCTTGTGATACCACGCTACCGCCGCTTCGCTCGGGATCGCGAACGCGTCGGGCACGTTCTCGACGCCGGGATTTCCGAAGTCGTCCGCATAGTCGAGCAACGACGAGACGAGGATCACCCCGTTGACCGTCATGCCGTCTTTCTGCAATTGATCGGCGAGGCCGGCGCTGCGAAACGTGCCGTAGCTCTCGCCCAGCAAGAATTTCGGACTGCTCGCGCGATCGTTGGCCGCAACCCAGCGCCGGATGAACTGGCTGAACGCGCCGATGTCTTCATCGACGCCCCAGAAATCTTTGTCGGCTCCCTTCCCCGTCGTCGCGCTGTACCCGG
>DASYOE010000272.1:0-7074 GCA_036008105.1 Candidatus Lustribacter sp.
GATCGAAGGCTGTCTCTCCGTGCCCGGCATGGTCGGCGACATGAAGCGTTTCGAACGCGTCGTGTGCACCGGCCTTGACCGGCACGGCAAGAAGATCGCGCTCGACGGCACCGGACTGTTCGCGCGCTGCTTGCAACATGAGATGGACCACCTCAACGGCATCCTCTACATCGACACGGCCCAGAACATTCGGCCAGCCGTAACCGATGAGGAGAAGCAGGCGGAAGCCGAAGCGGCGTTAGCAGGCTGAAGGCTGTATTTTTCGGGACCAGCGCCTTCGCGGTTCCGGTGCTCGAGCGGCTGGCGTCCGTCGCCGAGGTGCTGGCGGTCGTGACGCAGCCCGATCGCCCGGCCGGACGCGGGCAGCAACTTGCGGCGACGCCGGTCAAACGCGCGGCGGAGGCACTCGGCATCGCCGTGCACGTACCGCTGAAGCTGCGCGCGTTTGCGGGCGAACTCGCCGCGCTCGCGCCGGAACGCTGCGTCGTCGCGTCATACGGGCGCATCGTTCCGCAAGCGCTGCTCGACGTCGTGCCGCTGTGGATGAACGTCCATCCGTCGCTGCTGCCGCTCTACCGCGGCGCGACCCCGATTCAGTCGGCGATTCGCGACGGGCGCACGGTGACCGCCGTTTCGATCATCGCGATGGACGCCGGGATGGACACCGGCGATCTGCTCGCGCAGACCGAGCCGCTGGCCATCGGCGCTGACGAAACCTACGGTGAATTGCACGATCGGTTGGCCGACATCGGGGCCGAACTGTTGCTCGACGCGTTGCGGGCCGACGCGCGCGGCGAATCGTATCCCAATCCGCAATCGCAGCGCGCGCACGATCTCGGGCTCGGCGACGATGAGATCGCGCGCACGGTGACGCGACCGTTCGGCAAAGACGATCGCGTGCTGCCGCCCTATGCCACCGCGCGTGAGGCCGTCGACCGCATTCGCTCGCTGGCGCCGTCGCCGGGCGCGCAGTTGATCGGCGGATTACGGCCTGCGGTCGGCACCACGCCGCTGCCGCCGTTGAAGATTCTGCGCGCGCACATCAGTTACGAATCGCCGTTGGCCGACGGTCGCGACTTGCCGAGCGGCACGGTCGTCGCCCATCGCGGCTACTTGTACCTGCGCGCGAACGATGCGTGGGTCGTGGTTGACGAGGTCGTGCCGGCCGGCAAGAGCGCGATGCCGATCGGCGCGTTCGCCAACGGCCGGCGCGTCGACGATGTCTACGTGCCGGAAGACGACGTCGTGGACGGGCTCGGCGCGCTGCGCTTCCGCGAGCGCACCGGCGAATTGCTCGCCCGATGACGACCGCCGTTCGTCCCGCGCCGAGCGCGCGCAACGTCGCGTTCGCCGTTCTACGCGACGTCTTCGGCCCCGCCGGGCGCGGCGCCGCCGAATCGCTCGACCGCCACCTGCGCGCGTCGGCGCTCGACGCGCGCGACCGCGCGTTCGTCACCGAGCTGGCCTACGGCACGATCGAGGGCCGGCGCTGGCTCGATTGGCAACTCGAACCGTACTTGGGCGCGCGCGCTGCGAAGCTGCCGCTGATGATCGCCGAGATCTTGCGGCTGGGCACCTACCAATTGCGGGCGATGCGGGTCCATGAGTACGCGGCCGTCTCGGAGAGCGTGCAGCTGGCGCGCCGGTTCGGCCACCCCGGCACGGCCGGGCTCGTCAACGCGGTTTTGCGCCGCGTGTCGACCGATCCCGAGCGGCCCGTCGCCGATGGTGATTTCCCCGCGCACGACGACGTGCTCGGCACCCGCGCATCGCTGCCGACGTGGCTCGTGCGCATGTGGCGCGAACGCTTCGGCGCCGAGTTACTGCCGGCGATTCTCGCCGGCGTGAACGCGCCGGCGGCGACGGGCGCGTCGATCGACCGCCGCAAGGGAACGCGTGACGAGCTGATCGCGATCTTGGGCGAGCGCGGCATCGTGGCCGAGGCGTCGGCGTTCGCCGCCGATGCCGTCATCGTGAAGACGCCGGCGCCCACGCCGGAATTACGCGCCGCACTCGGTGAGCGCGCCGAACTGCACGCCGAAGCCGCCTGTTTCCCGGCCGACCTGCTCGATCCGCAGCCCGGCGAGCGCATTCTCGAAGCGTGCAGCGGCCGCGGCAACAAAACGCTGCAGCTGGCGAGCGCGATCGGCGACCGGGGAACGATCGTCGCGATCGACAACGACGCGCGAAAAATCGCACGCGCTCGCGCGCGGCTGGATGAAGCGCACTTCACCTCGGTGGAACTGCGCACCGGCGACGCGAGCGCGCTCGACGGCAGCGAGACCTTCGATGCGGTGCTCCTCGATGCGCCGTGTTCGGGCATCGGCATCATCGGACGGCAGCCTGAAGCGCGTTGGCGCAAATCACCCGACGACGGCGCGCGCTTGGCGCCGCTGCAACGCGCGCTACTCGACGGCGCCACGCGCGCGCTCGGGCCCGGCGGCCGGCTCGTGTATGCGGTGTGCTCGACCGATCCGCGCGAGGGTGAAGGCGTGATCGAACCGTTTCTGGCCGCGCATCCCGATATCGAGCGCGTTGCGTTGCCGGAGCGCTACGCACCGTTGGCCACACCGTCGGGCGACGTGCTCGTCGCTCCGGGGATCGAGGGCCGTGACGGCTTCTTCATTGCAGTGCTGCGCCGTGCGGTGTTGCGCCGGCGGTGAACGCGATCGCGCGTTTCGAGCAGCTTTGCGCGCGCGTCGTGGAAGGCACGTTCGCGCGCATCTTCCCGAGCGCGCTGGAACCGGCGCAGGTCGGGCGCAAACTGATCGCCGCGCAAGCCGCGGCCCCGACCGACACCTATCTCGTGCGCGTTCATCCGGTCGACTACGCGCGCTTCGCCGCCGATCGCCCGTTTCTCGAGGCCCGCTGGAGTGCGATGCTGCGCGAGAGCGCGCCCGCGGGCGAAGCGCCGCACGCGATCTTGCACGAAGATCCGGCGATCGTGGCCGGCTCGGTGACGGTGGAAGCCATCGTCGACGACCGCCCGTCGTCGCTCGCGCTCGTGCGGCCCGACGGCGAGAAGATCGCGCTGTTCGACGGCATGCGGATCGGTCGCAACGAAGATAACGACGTGGTGATCGCCGACGGGCGCGCTTCCCGCCATCACGCGCGCGTCGTTGCCGACGGCGACGGCTTCGCGATCGAGGACCTGCAGTCGTCCAACGGGACGTTCGTCGACGGCGCGACGGTGCGGCGCGCGCGCTTGCATCCGGGCGCCTCGATCGTGCTCGGTGAGACCGTGCTCGAGATCCGTGCCTGACCCGCGCTACGCCACGCTGGCGGTCAGCGCCGGCCTCATGCTGTACGTCCTGTTCGTCCGCGACCGGCGGGGCGCTCCGCCGCCGGCGGCACTCGACGCGACGATCCCGGCCGGGATCGAACTGGTGGTCAACGACGGGGCGACGATCAGCACCCGGCGCCTGGCCCGGCGGATTCTGGTCGGGCGCGCGCCCAGCGCCGACGTCCGGATCGACGATCCCCGGGTCAGCCGCTTGCACGCGCGGATCGAAATGCGAGATGATGGCGTGTACGTGGAAGACTTAGGCAGCCGGAACGGTACCTTCGTCGACGGCGCACCAGTAGTGAGCGGCCGCCGGCTTGCTAACGGCGACGAGATCACGCTCGGTACGGCGTCGATCATTTTCCGAGGGGTCGGTTCATGGAAATAGCGGTTGGCTCGAAGCCGGGGACCGGGGCGCGCGGCAACGTCGATGCGCACGTGGCCGAAGTCATCGCCCCCGGCGTCGTGTTGCTGGCCGTTGCCGAAGGTTTCGGGTCGGTGCGCGGGCAGGCCGCGCCGCTGGTTGCCGCGCTCGCCGTTCGCGATGCCTTGCGCCACCGCGTTCGGCCCGACGGCCGCGACGCGCGCGCCGCCCTGCTGTCGGCATTTGCCAGCGCCAACGCGCGCGTGTTCGCCCACTCCGGCAGCCACGACGATTTCGTCGCCTCCGGCTCCTCGATCTCGGCCGCGCTGATCGTCGGCGACCGGGCCCACATCGCGCACGTCGGGGGTACGCGCGCGTACCTGGGCCGCGAAGGGTCGCTGATGGCGCTGACGACCGATGACGAACTGGGCGGCGACGGCTGGGTGTCGGCGTGGACGACGGTCCCGACCGAAGCGCTGGCCGGCCCGCTGCTCACCCGCACGCTCGGAACGCAAGCCACGCTCGATGCCACCGTGACCAACGTGCGCTTGATGCACGGCGATTCGCTCGTGCTCGCGACCGGCGGCTTCCACAAAGCGATCACCGAGGACGAGATCGCCTATGCTTTGCGCACGACCGATTCGTCGGAATCGGTCACCCAACGTTTGCTCGAAGTCGGCAACCTGCGCGGCGCGTCGTTCGGCGGTACGGTCATCGTCGGACGCGCCCTCACCGACGCCGCCCCGCCGGTCGACGCGGGCCCGAGTTTCAACGTCCGCACCGCCGCGCTCGCGCTGACCGTGCTCGTGATCGCCTCGCTGATCGCCGCGACGATCTTCCACATCTTTTTGCAACCGTGAACGGTTACGTCTCGGCGTTCGTGATGCTCGTCGTCATCGCCGCGATCATCTACGGGTTCTCATGGGCCGCGATCAGGCATCGCGACCGTTTGGGGCGCTAGCGCGAACCTAGAGGTTGCCGCGGCGGGCTTGTTCTTTTTCGATCGAGACGAAGAGCGCTTTGAAGTTCCCCTTGCCGAACGACTCGGCGCCATGACGCTGGATGATTTCGAAGAACAGCGTCGGGCGGTCTTGCAGCGGCTTGGTGAAGATTTGGAGCATATATCCTTGATCGTCGCGGTCGACCAGGATGTTCAGTTCGCGTAGGGCGGCGATGTCCTCATCGATTTCACCGACGCGCGCGCGCAGATCGTCGTAGTACGCTTCGGGTGTGCTCAGTAGCTCGACGCCGTTGGCCTGCAGCGCGCGTACCGTCGCGACGATGTCGGCGGTTGCGATCGCGACGTGCTGAACGCCGGCGCCGCCGTACGAGTCGAGATACTCTTCGATCTGCGAGCGTTTGCGGCCGGGCGCGGGCTCGTTGATCGGCAGTTTGATCGTGCCGCTCGCGTTGCGCATGACTTTCGAGCGCAGCGCCGTGAACTCGGTCGAGATGTCGCGGTCGTCGAAGCTCACCAACTCCTGAAAATCGAACGCCTCGGCGTAGAAGCGGCACCAGCGCTCCATCTCACCCCAGCCGACGTTGCCGACGCAGTGATCGATGGCGAGCAACCCGGCCGGCGCGTTCGCGCGCGCGGCGCTTTCCCACGGCACGAAGCCGGGTAGCCAGATGCCGGGCGCGCCGGCGCGCTCGACCAGTTTGTGAATCGTATCGCCGTACGTGCCGACCGCGGCCAGCACGGCACGCGATCCGTTTTCCTCGACGCGCACCGGCTCGAGCACCGGCACCGCGCCGTGCGCGACGACGTGGCGGAACGTGGCCGCGGCGTCGGGCGTCGCGAACGCGACGCTGCGCACGCCGTCGCCGTGGCGGGCAACGTGATCGTTGATCGGTCCGCCCGGCCGGAGCGCCGAGGTGAGCACGAGGCGAATCTCGCCCTGCGCGACGACGTACGACGCGCGGTCGGTGAGGCCGGTTTCCGGCCCGGCATACGCGAGCGGACGGAAGCCGAGGGCGGTGATGTAGTATTCGGCGGCCTGTTTGGCGTTGCCGACCCACAGTTCCAAGTGGTCGAAGCGTAAGGCGCCGCCGTCGTAGGCCGGGTCGGGGGACGGGAGGCGGGCCGTCATCGTCATACTATCAAGATACCGCTCACGCGGCGCGAACGCGGCGGCTGGGCCGCAATAATCGCCTAAAGAATGAGGCCTCCGGGGCAGAAGATGGCGCAAATCGCTCTCGACGCAATCGACCGTGAAATCCTGATCGCTCTCCAGGCTAACGCCCGCTTGCCGAACAACGAATTGGCCGCCGCGGTCGGGCTCTCGCCCTCGCCGTGCTTGCGGCGCGTGCGCCGGCTGGAGAAGCTCGGCGTGATCACCGGCTACAGCGCGCTGTTGAACCGCACCCAGGTGGGCATCGGGCTAACGGCCTTCGTGAGCGTCGACATCGAACGCAACCGCAAGGCCGAAACGGATCTCTTGCGCACGCAGCTCCAGGCGCTGCCGGAGGTGGTGGCCGCGCACATCGTCACCGGCGATTCGGATTTCTTGCTCGAGGTCGCGACCGCAAACCTCGAGTCGTTCTCGCAGTTCGTGCTGGGCGTGCTCAACAAATTGCCCGGCGTCAAAGGCGTGCGCTCCAACATCTCCCTCGACGTCGTCAAGCACGCCGCGGCGCTGCCGATTCCGCCCGTCCAACGCAGCGCGTGATGCTCGTCCGTCTGCGGGAACTCGCGCCGATGGCGCTCGCGCTGGCGTTCGCCGCGGCGATGTTCGCGCTCGCCGCACCGCATTCGCTCGGACCGCCCTGGCTGTTGGGCGCGCTGGCCGCGCTGGCGCTGCTGTGGGTGCTCTTGCAGCCGTCATCGACGACGCGCGACGACACGTTGCCGGCGCTCGCGATCCTGATCGCCGCGCTCGGCGTGCTGCTCGTGGCCCGGCTCTCGCCCGATCTCGCCGCGAAGCAATTGTTGTGGCTCGTGTTTTCGCTCGTGCTGGCGCTCGTCGCCGGCCCCGCGTTCACGCGCTTTCGCGTGCTTTCCGCCTACACGTACGTGTGGATCGTGGTCGCGATCGTTCTCTTCTTCGCGCTGGCGCTCTTCGGACAGGAGGTCAACGGCGCGAAGCTCTGGATCCGCTTCGGCGGCGTACAGTTCGAGCCGGTGGAGGTGATCAAGCTGCTGATCGTGCTGTTCATGGCGTCATATCTGGCCGGAACGGCCGACGTTATCGAGCGCACGAAACCGTGGTCGCTGCGCGCCAACGCGAAGTATCTCGGCCCGCTATTCATCGGCTGGGGCGCGTCGATGGCGATTCTCGTGCTCGAGCGCGATCTCGGCATGGCGATGCTGCTGCTCTCGACGTTTGCCGCGATGCTCTACGTCGCGACGCGGCGCATCGACTTGATCCTCGGCTGCACGGTGATCTTCGCCGGCGCGATCTGGTGGGCCGCGACGCACTTCCACTAC
>DASYOE010000273.1:0-6161 GCA_036008105.1 Candidatus Lustribacter sp.
CCACTGTCGGAGGCGGCAGGCACGGCCTGCAATTGAAACGGGCATTCAGTATCCCTTCGACATTCGGAAGACTTCTCCCGAGGGCGCAGCGCACAAAGGGCCGGAATTGGGCGCGCCCGAACCGCCGTTCGATGCCCGCGCTTGCTCGCCGCCGCGTCCTGATGTCTCCCGCTTCGATCGAGCGGGCGGTCTCTCGTATGGCGCATCAGATCATCGAGCCGGAAGAAGCCCAAAGCGGCCTCGTGGTCATCGGCATCCGCCGCGGCGGCGAGTCGCTCGCCCGCCGGCTGGTATCCGAAATTACGGCCATCAGCAATGAGGCCCCGGGCCTCGGCTTCCTCAACATCAACCTGTATCGTGACGACGACAAGGCGCGCGAATTGCCGGAATCGGAGATTCGCAGCGAGATCGCCGGCAAGACGGTCGTGATCGTCGACGATGTGCTCTACACCGGCCGCACGGTGCGCGCGGCGTTGGACGCCGTGACCGATCTGGGCCGCCCGCGGGCGATTCGCTTGGCCGTCCTGGTCGATCGCGGCTTGCGCGAACTACCGATTCAAGCCGACTACGTCGGAAAGCTGATCCCGACGAGCCGCCGCGAGCATATCGACGTCGTGCTGGCACCGCAGCGCTCAGACGACGACTCGGTCGCGTTGGTCATCGACGAGGAACGTGCCGCCACGTAATCTGATCGACGTCGACGACGTCTCTCCCGCGGAATTGATCGGCCTGATCGATCGGGCGACGGCATTCAACCAAACGGCCCCACCGCGCGACCTGCTCGCCGGCGTGCCGGTGCTCAACCTGTTTTTCGAATCGAGCACGCGCACGATCACCTCGTTCACGCTAGCCGAACAGCGCGTCGGCGCCGACGTGATCTCGTTTGCGCCCGGCACGTCGTCGCTCGGCAAGGGCGAGACGATCGCCGACACGGCGATCACCTTGCGCGCGATCGGCGTGCGCGTCATCGTCGTGCGCCACTCCGAGTCGGGCTTCCCGACGCGCCTGGCCGAATCGTTTGACGGTCACGTGATCAACGCCGGCGACGGCACGCACGCGCACCCGACCCAAGCCTTGCTCGACCTCATGACCTTGCGCGATCATCACGGCCGGCTCGAAGGGCTGCGCGTGGCGATCGTGGGCGACATCCTGCACTCGCGCGTGGCGCGCTCGAATCTGGTCGGGATGGGAATGCTGGGGGTCGACGTCACCCTCGTCGGCCCGCGCACGCTGCTGCCCGACTCGTTCGAAGGCCCGGGCGTGCACATCGAGCGCGATTTGGATGCCGTGCTCCCGCACATCGACGCGATCATGATGCTGCGCATCCAACGCGAGCGGATCGTTTCGGGACTTTTGCCCTCGCTCGACGACTACACGCGCCGTTTCCAGCTGAACCCGGCGCGTCTGGCCCGGCTCTCGCGCGACGCGGTCATCCTGCACCCCGGCCCCTACAACCGCGGCGTGGAGCTGACCGATGAGGTGCTCGACGATTCGCGTTCGCGCTATGTCGTTCAGGTGCACAACGGGGTGTTCGTGCGCATGGCCGTGCTCGAGTTTCTCGTCAACAGCGCGCGCGTGTCGGCGTGAAGACGGTCGTCTGCGGCGGCCGCGTCATCGACCCGTCGCAGGGGCTCGACGCGCTGCTGGACGTCGTCATCGACAACGGCTTCATCAGCGAGTTGGTCGAGCACGCCGACACGAGCTACGCCCGCGTTGTCGATGCGGCCGGTGCGATCGTGTCGCCGGGCTTCATCGACATGCACGTTCATCTGCGCGAACCCGGCTTCACACACAAGGAAACGATCGCCACCGGCGCGGCGGCCGCGGTGGCCGGCGGCTTTACCGCGGTCGCGTGCATGCCGAATACCGAGCCGTCGCTCGACTCATCGGCGCTGGTGGCCGAAGTGCTGCGGCGCGCCGAAGCGGCCGGTCTCGCACGCGTGTACCCGATCGGCGCGCTGACGAAAGCGCGTGCCGGGGTCGAACTCGCACCGTACCACGTCCTCGCCGATGCCGGCTGCGTGGCATTCAGCGACGACGGCACGACCGTGCGTAACGCGCTCGTGCTGCGCAACGCCGCGCGCTACGCGAGCGACTTGAACGCGATCTTCATCTCGCACTGCGAAGACGCCGACCTCAAGAGCGATGCGGTGATGAACGAAGGCCGCCCCTCGGCGCGGCTCGGACTCCCGGGCAGCCCGGGGCTGGCCGAAGACATCATCGTCGCGCGCGATCTGCTCGTCGCCGAGGACACCGGCAAACCGTGGCACATCGCGCACGTCTCAACCGCGACGTCGCTCGACCTCATCCGCTGGGCGCGCAGCCGCGGCGTGCGAGCGACCTGTGAGGTAACGCCGCACCACCTGCTGCTGCTCGACGACCGGTTCGACGGGTACCGGGCCGACGCCAAGGTGAACCCGCCGTTGCGCGCCGAACGCGACCGCGAAGCGCTGCTCGCCGCCGTGCGCGACGGCACGGTCGACGTCTTCGCGACCGACCACGCACCGCACGGTCTGGATGAGAAGGCGCAGCTGCTCAGCGATGCGCCGGTCGGCTTCAGCGGGCTCGAAATCGCACTGGGCGCGTACGCGGCGGCGCTGCCGGACACCTCGCTCGCGCGCATGATCGAATTGCACAGCATCAACCCGGCGCGCATTCTGGGCGTCCCGGGCGGATCGCTCTCGGTCGGCAGCGTCGGCGACGTGACGGTGTTCGCCGAACGGCCGTGGACGGTCGACGCGCGACTCTTTCACTCGAAGGGCAAGAACACGCCGTTCGACGGCGCGACGTTCCCGCGCCGCGCGCTGGCGACGATCGTGGCGGGTGCCGTGGTGTACGAACACGGACGCATCCTGCCGCGCGACGAAGCCTTGCAGTCGTGAAGCCGGGGAAAAAGTACCAGACCAAGCGCGCCGTCCTCCTCCTCGCCGACGGAACCCGCTTCGAAGGCGACGGCCTCGGTCCGGACGCGACCGCGCTGGGCGAAGCCGTTTTCTACACCGGCATGACCGGCTACGAAGAAGCGCTGACCGATCCGTCCTACGCCGGGCAGATCCTCACGTTCACGTATCCGCTGATCGGGAACTACGGCGTCTCGCGCACGGTGGCGCAGCATCCGCGCGGAACGGTCGCGGGCTGCGTGATGAAACATCTCGCGCGCCGTCCCTCCCATTTCGAGAACGTCGTCGATCTCGGCACCTGGCTCGAGGAACAAGCGATTCCGACCATCGTCGGCGTCGACACGCGCGCGCTCACGATCGCGCTGCGCGAACACGGCACGATCGGCGCGGCGCTGGCGGTCGGCGACAAAGCGGTCGCGGCCGTCGACCCGACGCTCACCGAATTCGTGCGCACGATGTCGACGTCGGGACTCGTCGAGAGCGTGTCGGACGCCTATCACGCCGGCGAAACGATCGGCCGCGGCAACACCCACATCGTCCTGCTCGACTGCGGCGTCAAGCGCGCGATCATCCGCGAGCTCGAAGCACTCGACGCGCGCGTGACCGTGCTGCCGTTCGGCGCAACGCGCGAGGAAATTACCGGGCACGCACCGGACGCGGTCGTCATCTCACCCGGACCGGGCGATCCGCGCGACCTGCCGCAGACGGTCGAGGTGCTGCGCGGTCTGGTCGGCGACGTGCCGCTGTTCGGCGTGTGTTTGGGACATCAACTGCTGGCGCTGGCGTGCGGGGCGCAGACGTTCAAGCTGCCGTACGGCCATCGCGGCGGCAACCAGCCGGTCAAAGACCTCATCAACGACGAGGTGCTGATCACCGCGCACAACCACGGCTACGCGGTCGACGGCGCGTCGCTACCCGACCATCTCGAAGCGACGATGGTCAACCTCAACGACGGCACGAACGAAGGCTTCCGTCACCGCACGCTGCCGATCGCCGCGGTTCAGTTTCATCCCGAAGCGTCGCCCGGACCGTTCGATGCGCGCGGCCTCTTCCGGGGTTGGTTGGATTCGCTGCGCTAAAGGCGCAGCATGGGCCGGCGCAGCCCTGCTCGCGCTCGTACCGGCGACGGCCGTGGCGCAAGAATTACCGCGGCTGACGATCACCGCGCTCGGCCTGCACGCGGACCAGTCGATCGTGCGGCCGGGTCAAGCCTTTCACGTGACGGTGCACGTTCACGTGCACGAGAAGCGCGATCGCCTCGACGAACTCGTCTTGCCCGCACTAACGAACGCGGTCGACTTGGGTGACGTGCGCAAACGCGTGCCGGCCGCTGACGGCACCGATTTCTACGAAACGCTGACCGTTGCCGCGAGCACCGTGGGCACGGCGAGCTTTACACCGGCCTACATCGATGCGATCGATCCGCGCACCGGCCGCGCGCTGCGCTACTCATCGCAGCCGCTAACCGTGCGGGTCGCTTCCGGCACGACCGTTACGGATGCCGACCCGAACGCCTTGATGCGCCTGCTGCGCCGGGCCGCGCTGATCGCCGGCGCGTTCTTCGTGCTGTTCGCTATCGCGATCGTCGCGTTAATACGGCTGCTGCGCCGGAAGCCACGCCCGGCCGTCCGGGCAGCAGCACCGCCGCCGGCCGCTCCAGCGCGCCCACCGGCGCCACGGGGCGATCCGTTGCGCGCGGCGTTCGACGCCTATCGGGCGCGCGGCGACGATGCAACGCTCGACGCGTTGCGCAACGTGCTGTTCACCCGGGCCGGGGCCGCTCCGGGCGCGACGTTCGCCGATGCGGTGCGCGCGCTCGGGTCGCGCGACCCGCAACTCACGCGCGCGATCGCCGTCGCCGAGCGGGCACGCTTCGGACCGGTACACGAACGCGCCGCCGCCGCGCGCGATTTGCTCGCACTCCTCGATGCGTATCTGCCGCAGAAGGAGCCGGTCGCATGACGACACCGCACGAGGTTCGCGACGCGCTGGCGCGCACGATCATCGGGCAGCCCGAGGTCGTCGACGCGCTGGTGATGGGGCTGCTGGCCGACGGTCACGTGCTGCTCGAAGGCATGCCGGGCGTGGCCAAAACGCTGGCGTGCCGCGCGCTGGCAGCCGCGGTCGGCGGGCAGTTCAAACGCGTCCAGTTCACCCCCGACCTCTTGCCGAGCGACATCATCGGCACGCGCATCTTCGATCAACGCAGCGGCGAATTCGTCACGGTGCGCGGACCGCTGTTCGCCAACATCGTGCTGGCCGATGAGATCAACCGCGCACCGGCCAAAGTGCAGTCGGCGCTGCTCGAGGGAATGCAGGAACGGCGCGCGACGATCGGGCCGGACACGCTGGACCTGCCGCGGCCCTTCGCGGTACTCGCGACGATGAACCCGTTCGACGCCGACGGAACCTACGCGCTGCCGCTGGCGCAACTCGACCGCTTCTTGCTCAACGTGCGCGTCGGGTATCCCTCACGCGAGGACGAGCGCGCGATCGTCGAGCGTTTTGCGGCCGCCGCGGCGGACCCGGAACGCAACGTCGCGACGCTGGCCGACGTCGAACGCTGGCAGCTCGAGGTGCGCGCCGTGCACCTCAACGAACGCGTGCGCGACTACGCCGTGGACTTGGTGCGCGCGACGCGCGGCGCACGCTACGTCGCGTCGGGTGCGAGTCCGCGCGCGGCGCTGGCGCTCTCGATCCTGGCGCGTGCGAAAGCGTATCTCGACGGGCGCTCGTTCGCCGTGCCCGACGACGTGCGGGAGCTCGCACCCGGCGTGCTGCGTCATCGCGTCGCCTTCGATTACCGGCTCGCGCTCGACGGCGGCGACGGCGACGCCGTGCTGGCCGGGATCGTCGCGAGCGTGCCCGCGCCGTGAACCCGTTGCGAGCCGCGATCGTGCGCGGCGCACGGCACGTCTACGCCGGCGGAACGGTTGCCCGCGGCGCGCGACCCGGCGACGGCTACGTGTTCGACCGCTTACGCGGCTATGCCGAAGGCGACGACCCGCGGCGCATCGACTGGTCGGCCACAGCGCGCATCGGCGCCTTGCAAACGCGCGTCTACCTCGAGGAAACCGTGCTCGTGCTCGGGGCGCTGGTCGACGAGTCGGCATCGATGCGCGTCGGGCGCAAACGCGCCCTCAGCACGGCCGCCGACGAAGCGGTGCGCGCGTGGTTCGGCGCTGCCGAAACGACGGACCGCGCCGGGCGCATTGTCGACGAACGGCGCGTCGGCGACCGGCGCGCGACCGTCGATGTGAA
>DASYOE010000274.1:0-1584 GCA_036008105.1 Candidatus Lustribacter sp.
CATCACCTATCCAAGTTCCGGCGGCGCACCGCCGATCGTGCTTGACTTCGCGACGAGCAAAATCGCGGCCGGCAAGATTCGCGTGGCGTTCAATCAGGACAAACAGCTCGACCCCGACGTGCTCATCGACAAGCATGGTCAGGAATCGCGCGACCCGGCGCTGTTCTACGCCGGTGACCGTACCGAAGCGTCGATTTTGCCGTTCGGCGAGCACAAGGGCTCGGGGCTTGCGCTCGTGACGACTTTGCTGGCCGGGGTGCTCACCGGCGGCGGGATCATGCACGACGGGATGGCCGACGTCGGCATCAAGAACGGGTTGTTCTCGATCTTCATCGATCCCGCGCGCTTCGGCGATGTCGCCGAAATGGAACGCATGCGGGCGACGCTGATCGCGTACGTCAAGTCGGCCACGCCGCGGCCGGGATTCGACGAAGTGCAGCTGGCCGGCGATCCTGAGCGCAAGGTCCACGCCGCCCGAAAGACGAGCATCCCGATCGACGACAACACCTGGAAGACGATGCTCGAAGGCGCCTCGATGGTTGGCGTCTCGCCGCCCGCATGAACCGGTTCGAGTTCATCGGCGGTACGCTGGCGGTCGCCGCGACGGCACCGCTCGAACGCTACACCGTGGGCGCGACGCCGGTCGAGGGCGACTCGCTGGTCTTTCTCGCACAGTCCGACGGTTCGTTTGCGCAAGCCGGCATGAGTCTCGACATTCAAAAGCTCAATAGCGGCGACGCGAGCGCCGCCGGGCTCGTGTCCGGCGACCTCGCCATCGGCAGCATTAGCACGCTCTCGCTCGCGATCGCGCACCAGAACGGCATCGATCTGAAGATCATCGCGCCGGGCGTGCTCTACGATAACGCTCACACCGGCTCGCAGATGTTCGTCGCCAAGAATGCGGTGTTCAATTCAGGCCGCGATCTCAACGGCAAGGTGTTCGCCGTCAACGTGCTGCACGGTGCGGCGCAGCTGTTCGCACAGTCCTGGATCGACAAGAAGGGCGGCGACTCGTCGACCCTGCGGTTTATCGAGCTGTCGTTTTCGTTGATGGAACCGGCGCTCATTGCCGGCCGCGTCGATGCCGCTCTGATCGTGCCACCGTTTGCCGCCAACGCGCTGCTCACGTGCCGTTCGCTCGGACCGCCGGGCGACGGCATCGCGCCCCGGTTCCTCAACGGCTGCTACGCTGCAACGTCGTCGTGGCTTGCGCTGAACCGCAATGCCGCGGCGCGCTTCAACGCGGTGATCGGGAAGGAGGCGCGCCGCTACAACGCTGACCCGGCGGCGTCCGTTCAGGCGGTGGCCGATCTTACGAAGCAAGATCCGGCGGTGATCGCCAAGTCGGTGCGGGCGATCTTCGGCGAGAAGATTGATCTGGGACAACTCCAGCCGCTGATCGATGTTGGTGCGCGTTACGGCTTGCTTAAGCGCAGTTTCCCAGCAAGCGATATTATCGGCGTCCCCTTGTCATCCTGAGCGGAGGTTCGCGAAGCGAACCGCAGTCGAAGGACCGCCTCGATCTTGAACATTTAGTATCGGTCCTTCGACTGCGCGCCTGCGGCGCTTCGCTCAGGATGACAG
>DASYOE010000275.1:0-2193 GCA_036008105.1 Candidatus Lustribacter sp.
CCGCGGCACGATGGTGGTCGACATCGGCGGCGGGACGACCGAGATCGCGGTGCTCTCGCTGAGCGGCGTCGTCGCAATGCTCTCGATCAAGATCGGCGGCGACACCTTCGACGCCGCGATCGGGACCAAGTTGCGCAACGACGAGCGCTTTTCGGTCGGCGTGCTGACCGCCGAGCGCCTGAAGATCGAGCGCGGCTACGCCGGCCGCGCGCCGGGCCGCGACCCCTTCCCGGTCTCCGGGCTCGACATGAACACCAACCTGCCGGCGCGCCGGGCCATCGACGAGCGCATCGTCGGCGACGCGATGCACGACGCGATCGACGCGATCGTTCGCGCGGCTTGGTCGATCCTGGAAGCGACCCCACCGGACCTCGCGGCCGACTTGATGGAGACCGGGATTACGCTGACCGGCGGCGGCGCGCTGATCCCCGGCCTCGCAGGCGAGATAAGTGTGCGCACGAACGTCCCGACAACGGTCGCGGACGATCCGCTTCTCGCCGTCGCACGCGGCGCCGGTGAAATTCTTGCGTCGCCGAGTTTGCTGGAGCATATGCGTCCGCATGCCGACCGGCTGACGAGGTGGTACCAATCTTTACGTATCGGGATGACAGAAAGCTTTTCGCGGTAGCCGGCGCGATCATCGTCGCCGCCGTACTCGCGCTTCTGCAACTCGATTTCGCCCGCTCCGGTCGCGCCAGTCCCCTGACCGTCGTCATCACGACGGTGAGCGCGTGGGCACAACTCGCCGCCGTTACGATTTCGAACGGCGCCCGCGAGGGCGTGAACGCGATCGTGAGCGCGCCCCAACTCGCGCACGACAACGGCGACTTGCGCGGACAAGTCGCGCAGTTGACCGCCGAGAACCGCAGCTTGAGCGAAACGCTCGCCCGCGTGCCGGCCGAAGCGTCGCTCGCTCGCGCGCAGTTGGCCGAGCCCGCCGGCATCGCGGCCAACGTCATCGGCTTCGATCCCGAAAACGCGCTGCACGTGATCACGATCGATCGCGGCGCGAAAGATCACGTGGATACCGATGACGGCGTGATGACCGGCGACGGTGTGGTCGGCCGCGTGATCGAAGTCGATCCGCTGTCGGCCAAGGTGCTGCTCATCAACGATCCCACCAGCCGGCTGACCGCGCAAATTCAACAGGGCCGCTGGTGGGCGATCGCCGTCGGCACGCTCACGCGCGTCAAGCTGCGTTTCATCTCGCAAGATGCGAAGCTGCACGTCGGCGAGCGCGTCGTCACCGGTGAGGGACGTTCGTTCCGCGCCGGCGTGTTGATCGGCCGCATCTCGCAGCTCGAACCGATGAACGCCGGCGCGCTCGATCAATCGGCGATCGTCGAACCGGCCGCCAACTTGGCCGGGCTCACGCGGGTGCTCGTTGTTCCGAAGTAATCGTGTTTAGAAGCAATTATCGCTCGATCGAGATCGTCAGCGGGCCGTCGTTCTGGCGCTCCGCCGGCCTCGTCGCGCTGGCGCTGTTCGTGCAAACGGTGTTCGCGCCGTTGCTCGTCGTGCGCGCCGGCATCCCGTCGTTCGTCACGATCGCGGTGGTGCTCTACGCGTTGCGGGTCGGCGCGCGGCGGGGCGCGTTGCTGGGCGTGACGGCCGGCGTGTTGACCGATGCCGTCACCGGAACCGGCGGCGCCTGGACGTTGTCGTACACCGCGCTCGCGATGCTGTGCGGCGGCATCACGCGCGGCTTCTTCGCCGACGGCGTCGTGCTGCCGAGTTTGTTCGTCGGCGTCGCGGTCGTCGTTCGCAACGCGATGTTCTGGATCATCATGGCGGCCGAAGGCTATCCGCGCGGCTACGGCGCGGTGCATCTGCACGCGGCCCTCGAATCGGGCGCGCTGACGGCGGTGTATGCGTTCGTCTACCTGCTGTTCCGCTCGCGATTCGGCGGCGAACCGACGCGCATCGAACGCTACGCATGAAGCCGTATCGTGCCCGTTCGACGGCCCGGCTGGCCGTGTTCGTCGTCGCGTTGGCCGTCTCGCTAATCGCCATTATCGTGCGCTTGGCGCAAGTGCAGCTGGTGCAGGGCGAAACGTTTGCGTCGGCCGCGCGCGCCAACCAGATCCAACTGATCCCGATCTCCGCCCCGCGCGGCTTGATCGTCGACCGCAACGGGGTCGTGATGGTCCGCAGCCGGCCGTCGTTCGTGTGCGCGCTGATTCCCTCGGAAGT
>DASYOE010000276.1:0-7371 GCA_036008105.1 Candidatus Lustribacter sp.
GGCATTCCGCTCACGTTGATCGCGGCGGGTGGCGTGCAAACGCCCACGTCCGCGACCGGGCTGCTGTTCGCGCGCAACGATCTCAATGCGAAGACCGGCGCCGACTTCAACGGCAAAACGGTCGCGGTCGTCGGGCTCAACGGCTTCGCGCAATACGGCACGCAGAATTGGATCGACAAGAACGGCGGCGATTCGAAGACGGTGAAGTTCGTTCAATTCGCCGGCGCCCAGATCGGGGTGGCGTTGCAAGATGGCCGGATCGACGGAGCGTTCGTTCCGGAACCCTTCGTGTCCGCAGTGAAGAAGGTCGCGCATCCGGTCGCCAACTCCATGGCCGCGGTCGCGCCGACCTTCGTTTCGAGTGCGCATTTCACAACGGTTCCCTACGCAAAGGCTCATGCCGACGAGATTCGCCGGTTCCAAGCCGCGCTGGCCAAAGCGGCCGACTGGTCGAACGCGAACCCCGATCAAACCGCGCTGATCCTCGAACGGGTCGCCCGCGTGGCGCCGGAGGTCGTCAACGCATCGGTGCGGGCGCATTACGGCGCCGCGCTGACTCCCGCGCTCGTGCAGCCGATGATCGAGGTCGCGGCGAAATACGGCGGCTTCCCGAGTTTCCCGGCCGGCGAGCTGATCTTCCGCGGGTAACTACGCATACGCCTTCACCAGCAACGCGATTCCGATCGCGAGCGTGAAGGCGACAAAGACCAGCCGCAAGTGCCGTTCGGGCAGTCGATGAGCGAGATCGACGCCGTATCGAACGGCAAAGACGCCCCCCACCGCGAGCGGAAGTCCCACGAGCCAATTCACATCGCCCTTTGTGGCATAGGCGAATGTCGTTACCGTGGCGGACAAAACCGCGAACGCAAGCGACATCCCTTGAGCAGCGACTTGCGTATAGCCGAAGAGCGTCGTCAACGCGGGGACCGCGATAATCGCACCGCCGACGCCAAAGAGACCCGAGAAAATGCCACACACGGCACCGACGACGCCGATAAACGGCGGCGGTAAACTGATGGTTATCGTAGGTTTGTCTTGTAGCGTGCGGCGCGCGATGTCGATCGCAATAAGGATCAAGAAGATAGCGAAGGCGATCCGCAGCTCGCGGCTTGCAAGCGACGTCGCAAAGAGCGCGCTGAAATAGGTAAACGGCAGCGCGGTCAGACCGAGAAGCGCTGCCGTCCGAAGATCTAAGCCGACACCAGCGCCGTACCTTGCGCGACCTGCTCGGTCAAGCCGAAGATGATCCCGAGCGCCGGGATCGCCAGCGTCGCACCACCGATACCGAAGAGTCCTCCCAAAAAGCCGCAGAGGGCCCCTAGCGCGACGAACTCGAGTGTTTGCAAGATGGAAGGCTATCGCTGC
The DNA here is from genome assembly GCA_036008105.1 of Candidatus Lustribacter sp. Lineage (GTDB taxonomy): Bacteria > Vulcanimicrobiota > Vulcanimicrobiia > Vulcanimicrobiales > Vulcanimicrobiaceae > Lustribacter. The sequence continues at coordinate 1,366 of DASYOE010000276.1, forward strand.
CGGCGAGCTAAGCTTTCCTCCTCGCACGAGGTCTGGAGGCAAATGCTACAACAACGGCATTCCGCTGACAGTCCACGGATCCAAAGACACGGCGGTGGTCGGCATCTGGGAGAGCAACTTCATGACCGCCCGGCAGGCGATGAGTTTGGTCGCGCACGCGAAGCCGCTCTAAGTAGGGAGTACCGGATGCAACGTCGCTCGTTTCTTACCGGCATAGCAGCCACAACTGCGCTCGCTGCGCCGTCGCCTACACGTGCGCAGGGGCTAACAACGGTTCGCTGCGGTTCCGTTCCGCTCGACGGCTACGGGCAACCCTACTTCGGCGTAGCTGCCGGGATCTTCCGCGATGCCGGGATCGATCTGCAGATCACCAATCTCGCGAATTCCGGCGCGATCGCCGCGGCGATAACGGGCGGTTCCCTGGACGTCGGGCTCGGCAGCGTGAGCCAAATCGCGGGTGCGAAAGAGAAGGGCATTCCGTACACGTTCTTTGCCCCGGGAGCCGTCTATTCAGCCGACGCCCCATCGTCGCAGTTGATGGTGGAGAAGACGTCGCCGATTCATGCGGCGCGCGACCTGGTCGGCAAAACGGTCGCCGTCGACAACCTCACGAGCTTCACGCAATTCGCCACCCTCGAATGGCTGAAGAAGAACGGCGTCGACCCGTCATCGGTAAAGTTCGTCGAGTTACCATATCCGGCGATGCCGGCAGCGCTGGACACGGGCCGCGTTGATGCGGCGCTGATCGCCGAACCGGCCCGGACGGCCGCCCTTGCGACGGCACGCCTCGTTGCCGACACGAATGCGGCCATCGCGCCGACCTGGTTCATTTCCGTCTGGTTCACCACAGAAGCGTGGATGGCGGCGAACCTGGCGCTGGCCCATCGGCTGGCCCGCGCCGTCGTGCAGACGTCGTCGTGGGCCAACGTCCATCATCCGGAGACCGCCGGGGTGCTCGAGACGATCACGAAGATGCCGCACGACGTCATCTTGGCCATGTCGCGTTCGCGCTTCGGCACCAAACTCGATCCCGCGCTGATGGACCCGTTGATCGACATCGCCGCCAAGAACAACATGATAAGCGCGCCGATCGCCGCGCGCACCCTCATCTACCCGGGGTTCGCGAGCTAATCGAGGAGGTCTCGCCTCAACGCGAAAGTCGCCCGCCATGCAGCGACTGTTCATCTTCGTCCTTGCCCTCATATTGACCGCCGCCACCCCAGTGTGGGCGGCGACCGGCGACAACGTGCCGACGTTCAACGGGTCCTATTCGGGCGATCGCTATTCGACGCTGACGCAGATCGACCGGAAGAACGCGGCGAACTTGCGCCCGATTTGCGCCTATCAGGTCGGCACCGCGGGGCCGATGCAGAGCGGACTCATCGTGCAAGACGGCACGATGTACTTCACGCAGGATGACGACACGTTCGCGCTCGATGCAAAAACGTGTGCGTTGCATTGGCGGGTCTCGTATAAGACGACCGGCAAAAAGGTCGGCATCGCCGACCGTGGGGTGGCTCTACTCGACGGGGTGCTCTATCGCGGTACGTCCGACGCGCACCTCATCGCGCTCGATGCGGCGAGCGGCAAAACGATGTGGAATGTCGTGGTCGCGGATTCGAGCAACGGCACGTCGGTCGGCGGCTCGCCGCTCGCGTACGACGGCAAGGTGTTCATCGGGTTAACCGGCGCCGAGTTCGGGGTCAAGGGCAAGGTCATGGCGTTCTCGACTACCGACGGCAAGTTGCTGTGGACGTTCGATGTGATCCCAACCGGCAACGAACCCGGGGCGAACACATGGGGCAGCGCCGACGCTGCGGCGACGGGTGGCGGCAGTTGGTGGACGTCGGCAACGCTCGATCCCGCTTCGAACACCGTTTACTTCCCGATCGGCAATCCCGCGCCCGATTACGCGCCGGACTATCGCAAAGGGAAGAATCTCTACACGAATTCCGAGGTCGCGCTCGATACCAACACCGGCCGGCTCAAATGGTACTTTCAGCTGGTCGCCAACGACTATCACGATTGGGACACAACCACGCCGCCAACGATGTTCACGGCTGCGAACGGACGCAAGCTAATGGCCTTTGCCGGCAAGGACGGGCGCCTATTCGTGATCGACGCGAACACGCATGCGGTTGTAACGAGCGTTCCCGTCACCACGATCACCAATCCCGATCTGCCGATTACGGCGGACGGGACGTTTTTCTGCCCCAACATGGGCGTGCAATGGAACGGCCCGGCCTATAGTCCGATCGAACGCCTGACGTACGTGAACTCGATCGACTGGTGCTCGACGATCAAGCGCGGGCCGGTACAATACGTCGCGGGGAAGCCGTTCCTCGGCAGTTCCAACGGTTCAGGCGAACGTTCACCCGATCGCACCGGCTGGCTGCACGCCATCGATCCGCTGACCGGGAAGAGCGTCTGGACGTATCACGCCGCGGGCCCGATGGTCGCCGGCATTACGGTGACCGCCGGCGGCGTGCTCTTCACGGGCGAGTATACGGGGCTCTTCGACGTCTTCGACGCGACCAACGGCGCGGTGCTTTACCAATTCCAAACCGGCGCACCGATGGCCGGCGGCGTCGTCACCTATGCGGTTGGCGGTAAACAATACGTCGCCGCTAGCAGCGGCAACACGTCCGTGGCGTCGCTACGCGGGGCCGGCGCCGGGATGATCTACATCTTCGCGCTTCCGTAGCATCACGCGTACTGCGGCAACAACTGGAGAATGTTATCGCGCTCGATAGCCCGTAACTCGGCGGCTGAGAACACGCGCGAATCGGCCAGCCCTGCGGCGAGGTCGGCCGCTTTATCCCACGGGTAATCCGTGCCGAACAGAATATGCGACGTGGGGACCATCGTCCGGAGCGCCTGCATCTGGATCTGGTTGGCCGAACCGGCGATGTCGTAATAAAAACGGCGCAAATGACCGAGCGGCGAATCCGGCGGGACGGGCCCATGCAGGCTCGCATAGTTCGCCTGCTTCCGGAAGTAGCGTCCGGCCAAGGCGAGTATCGTTCCGCCCGCATGCGACCAGATGAAACGGATGTTCGGATACCGTTGCGCGACGCCGTTCTCGATAACGCTGATGATCGAGCGGGCCGTGTCGGTATTAAACTCGATCGTCCAGTACGGGATGTGCGGCTGAAGAAGGCCGCAGCAATCCGCCGTCGTCGCATGGCTGAACACGATGGCTTTCCGCCGGTCGAGTTCGGCCCACACCGGCTCGAACGCGGGATCGCCCAGCCACTTCGTCCCGTAGCTCGACAGCACGCTGATGCCGTCGGCATGCAGCGTGTCGAACGCGTACGCGATCTCCGGGAGGCACAATTGCGCGTTCGGGAGCGGCAGCACGGCGAAGAGGCCATAGCGGGGTTTATGATCGCGCACGAGTTCGGCGCCGAAGTCGTTCATATTGCGCGCCAGCATCTTGGCTTGCGCGTCGTCGCCGAACCAGACGCCGGGATTGGTGGTGGACAGGATCGCGGTCGCGACGCCGCCGGCATCCATCGTGGCGAGCGAGCCCGCAACCGACCAGTTCATCGTGTCGATCGTGCCTTCGATTTTCTGCTTGACCAGCGCCGCCTTCCATTCCGGCGACATGTAATGGTGATGCACGTCGAGCCGGCTGCCCTCTGCGGCGCCGGCCGGCCGCGGTTCGAGGCCGCGTTCTGCAAGGGCCGCGCCCGCGCCGAGTGCGATAACCCCGGCGAGCATATCTTTGCGGGTGAATCTTCCCATTGCGCTCTGCCTCCCGTTTCACGGTAACGCAGGTACTGCGTGCGCAAAGGTGCCGACGCCTGCGTCGCACAAGGCGAACTTGCAATGACAACCGCGACCGCGCCGGCGTTCCGCGCCGATCATATCGGTAGCCTCCTACGCCCGCCCGAACTGTTGCGCGCCCGCGCGGAGCACGAGGCCGGCCGCATCAACGCCGCAGCGCTGCGAGCGATCGAGGACGACGCGATCCGCGCGATCGTCCGCTTGCAAGAAGAGACCGGGCTCGGCGTCGCAACCGACGGCGAGTACCGCCGCAATTCATATTCCGATTTTCTGGCCGGCGACGGCTTCTCCGGCGTGCGCATGGTCATGACGGAAGATGCGGGCTGGAGCCCGTCGGCCGACCACGGGCACCGGACGGCGCGCCGCATTCCGGCCGTCGAAGCCAAGATCGAAGCGCACGGCGCCGTCAACGCAACGGATTTCGCATTCACGCAAGCCCTGACCGACCGCACCGTGAAGATCACGTTGCCCGGACCCGCGTTCGTGCACTACCGTGCCGGCCGCGCGAACATCAGCCGTGAGATCTATCCCGACCTCGACGCCTTCTGGTCGGACGTCGTCGCGGCGTACCGCCACGAATTGTCGACGCTGGCCGCTGCGGGCTGCACCTACGTCCAGCTCGACGAAACGTCGCTGGTCAAGCTCGGCGATCCGCGCGCGCAGGCGTTGCTGGCGGCACGCGGTGACGACTGGCAGGATCTCTTGCGCGTCTACATCGACGCGATAAATGCGGTCGTGCGCGATGCACCCGCCGGAATGCGGATCGCCATGCACGTCTGCCGCAGCCAAGATCAGAGTTGGCAAGCCGATACGAGCTACGAGCCGATCGCGGATGCGCTCTTCAATCGCTGCGAGGTCGGTGCGTATCTGCTCGAGTGGAACGGCCCACGCGCCGGCTCGTTCGAGCCTTTGCGTCATCTGCCACCCGGCAAGCGCGTGGTGCTCGGCCTCCTCACGTCGCAATCGCCGGAGATCGAGGCGGCCGATGACATCAAGCGACGCATCGCGGACGCCGCGCGCTACGCGCCGCTCGACCAACTCGCGCTCTCGCCGCAGTGCGGCTTCTCGACCGGAGCGCGCGCGTTCGACGAGGCGTCGTACGAGCGGCAGCGCCGCAAGCTGACCCTCGTCGCCGACGTGGCGCGCGAGGTCTGGGGGACGAATTAGATGACGCGTTTGCTCGCGCTCACAATGGGGCTAGTCGTGCTCGGAAGCGCGGCGCCGCTCGGCGGCCAGACGCTCACCACGGTGCGCGTCATCGGACCGGCCAACGACGGCTTCACCGGCGTGTTCTACGGCGTCAAGGCCGGAATTTTCCGCAAGTACGGGCTCGACGTGCAGACGCAGCTCGTCCCCAACGGCGCAGCGGCCGCCGCCGCATTGAGCGGGGGCGGAGCGGAGGTGGCGTTCACCAACACCCTGATCGTCATTCAGGCGCACGCGCACAATATCCCGATCCAATACCTCACGCCCGGCGGCTACACGAACGCGAACAACTCGATCTCCAAAGTACTCGTCCTGAAGGACTCGCCGATCGCGAGCGCCCGCGACCTCACCGGCAAGACGTTTGCCTCGCCGGCGCTTCACGACATCAATTCGGCGATCTTCATGTACTGGGTCGACAAGACCGGCGGCGATTCAAAAACGCTCCAGCAGATCGAAACGCCGGCATCCGCCGGTCTCGGCTTGCTCGAGCAACACCGCGCCGACGTCGTGATGCTCACCGATCCCTTGGCGAGTCAGGCGCTGGCGTCGGGTCAGGTGCGCGAGCTCGCCCACCCATACAGCGTCCTCGGCACGCCGGTCGACACGGCGGGTCTCGCCGTGCTCGCGCCGACCGTCGATGCGAATCGCGACCTCTACGAACGCTTCGCGCGCGCGATGCATGAAGCGGTCGCCTTCACGAACGCGCATCCGGACCAGACCGTCGACATCGTCGCCGGGTTCACCGGTGCCACGCCGGACGCGGTCCGGCACAGTCAGCGCGCTATTAGCGCTTCGTACTTCGATCCGCGTGCGCTGCAGCCGCTGATCGACATTGCCGCCAAGTACGGCCTGATCGACAAGAGCTTTCCGGCCGCCGAGATCATCAGCCCGGCGGCCGTGAAGCCTTAGAAGTGCACGCCGAACCCGGCGAAGCCGCCCGATTCGTGGCCGTTAATCGGTAGGAACTGCTTGTTGGTCGACTGGTTTCCCATGAAGCCGGCCTCGAAGAAG
>DASYOE010000277.1:0-7771 GCA_036008105.1 Candidatus Lustribacter sp.
GGCGGCCCGGCGGACCGGCGACTTGGCGGCGCGTTACGGCGGCGAGGAGTTTGCGATGCTGCTCCCCGGCACGCCGCTCGAAGGCGCGGTCGCGATCGCCGAGGCGGTGCGCCTGGACGTGCGCGAGCGCTCCGACGGCGAGTTTCGCTTGACCGTCAGCGCCGGCTGCGCGACCGCCCATCCGTATTCCGATGCGCTCGATACCACCAGTCCGCTGACGCTGCTCAAGGAAGCCGATGCGGCGCTCTACATTGCGAAGACGACGGGCCGCGATCGCGTTTGCGTGCCCGAGCCCGACGTCGTCGTCGACTAGCCGGTCGAGCTCGTCTCGATCGTTTCCGCCATTTCGGGGTCGCCGATCGTCTGCTTCAAGTAGGTGCGGGACAGACGGACGTAGCTCGCCGGCGTGTTCGTCACCCAGCCGAGGCTCTCGCCTTCGAGTTTGCGTTTCACGACGGCCGGCGCGCCGGCGTTGAGCGTCTCGGCCGGCACGCGCGCGTTGGCGGCTACGACCGATGCCGCGGCGATGAGCGCGCGGCTGCCGATGACCGCGCCGTTGAGCACGACCGCGTTGCTGCCGATCAGCGCGCCGTTCTCGATCACGCAGTCCTCCATCGTCACGCTGTGACCGATCGTGCAATCGTCACCGACGATCGTCGTCGCGCCGTGGCTGACGTGAACGACCGAATTATCTTGAATGCTGGTGCGCGCGCCGATTCGGATCGGCCCGTTGTCGCCGCGAATGACGACCCCGAACCAAATGCTGGATTCCTCGCCGACCTCGACGTCGCCGATCACGACGGCCGTCGGCGCCACGAACGCCGTCGCCGCAATCTTCGGATGCTTGCCGTTGAATTCGATGAACATGCCCGGCCTCCAGAGAACGGTATCGGCGAGGCACCACATTTGAGCGAGCACCGCCACCGTACCCCCTTACGCGGCACCGAGGTCGTTCCGCGCCCGCAGCCCGACAATCCGGAGTACACCGCGGTGAACTACCGCTACGCCGGCCAAACCGGACACATCCACGAGGTCGTCGAGATCGGCGGGCGCGAGCTGGCGAAGGTCGGCTTCGACGACCGCAAGATCGTCTATTACTTCCTCGAGGATCTCGAACGCGACGACGGCGCGAACAAGCGCACGTTTCACGACCTGCCCGAATAGGTGGTGTTCGCCCCGCTAGCCGCCGCCGAGCCGGTGGCCGTTCGCGGCCCGTTCGCGGCGTTGACGATCGACGCCGCACGCCGTCGCATCTTTGCGGCCGGCGCGACGTCGGTCGCCGTGCTGGACGCGGATTCCGGGAAGCTCCTCGCCACGATCCGGCTCGGGGCGGCGCGCAGCATGGCGCTCGAACCGCTGGGCGGCCACGTGTTCGTCGGTACCGCCGGCGGCCGGGTCAGCGAGATCGACCCGGATCGCAAGTCGATCGTGCGCTCGCTCGATGCGGGCGGTCCGGTCGAACGGCTGTACTACGATTCGACGTCCGGCCGGCTGTACGCCGACGGCGCGGGGCAAGTGGCGCTGGCGGTGTTCGACGCGCCCGCCTTCACGCCCAAACCGCCGCTCGCGTTGCCGGGCCGGGTACCGGCCGCATTTATCCCCGATCCGATCACCGGCGAATTCTATGTAGCCGTTACCGGCCGGCCGGAGATCGCGGTCGTCGACCCCCGCAGCGGCGCCGTGCGAACCGCGTTTCCGGTCCCGGGTTTGTCCGGGAAACTCGTCCTCCGCTTCGACGCTGCGTTCGGGCAGCTCGTCGTTGCCGACGCCGGCGGCAACCTGGACGTGTACGACCGGGCCGGAACGCGGCTCGCGCGCGTCGCCGTGCCGGACGGCATCGATGCGTGTGAAATCGATATGGGGAACCACATTTTGGCCTGTACCGGCGCGGCCGGACTGACGTTCGTTCAGCTCGTACGCGACGCGGCGCCGCAGATCATCGGGACGACCGCATCGTCGGGACCCGAGCTTGCAGCGCTCGACGCCAAGACGAACGATGCAGTCGTGGTGCGTTCCCAAATCGACGGCAGCGGCGCCGTGTTCGAGCGCTGGAGCGCCGCCCCGCCGGCGCCGAGCCCTCATCCAACGGCACGTTAGCGTGCGTAAAATGAAGGGACACACACGGGCATCCCTAATCCCTCGCTTTCGCTGGTGCGAAGTTCCGGAGTACCCCTAACCGTGCAGAAAAAAAAGTCATCGATCAACTGGGGCGGCTATGGCGTCTTCCTGGTTTGCATAGTCCTGGTAGAAATCGTTGCACGCTTGGGCTGGCTAACGAGTTATGTTCCGCCGCCCACCCAGGTGTTCGCGGCGCTCTTCACCGGGCTGTTTAACGGTGACATCTCGAGCCAAATCGGCGTTACCTTAACGGTCTACGTCCGGGGCCTCGCCCTGGCGACCTGCCTCGCGATCACGATCGGAATCCTGATGGGAACCTACCGGCCCGTGTTCGACTCGCTCAAGATCATCGTCGAGTTCTTGCGACCGGTTCCGTCGGTGGCAATGATTCCGCTGGCGATTCTGTTTTTCGGCCTGGGCGCGACCATGCGGATCTCGGTCATCACCTACGCGGCCTTCTGGCCGATGCTGATCAACACGATCTACGGCGTCCGGGCCATCGACCCGCTGGCCTTGGACGTCGCGCGCAACTTCGGCATCACCGGCGCCGAAGCACTGTGGCGCGTTACCCTGCCCTCAGCCGTTGCCAGCATCGCGACGGGCTTCCGCATCAGCGCGACGATCGCGCTGATCGTCACGATCACGACCGAGCTGATCGCGGGCAACAGCGGGATCGGCTTCTACATCTCTCAGATGGAACAGGCGAACCGCCTGCCGCCCATGTACGCAGCGATCATTCTGACCGGCATCCTGGGGTATCTCCTCAATTTGTTCTACTTTACGCTCGAGCACAAGGTCGTCTTTTGGACGCCGGCCGCGCGGGAACGGGTGACCTAACGCCATGACCAAGATCTTCAACCGCGGCAACGCAGCCGGCATCATCACCGTCATCGTGCTGTTGGGCGCGTGGCAAGTCATCGCCATGTGGAAGCAGACCGTGTACGTACCGCCGGTCTCGACGATCTTCTTGACGTTCCTCAAGGAGTGGTTCTCGCCGACGTTCCACCAGCAGGCGGTTCCGAGTCTCTACCGGATGGCCGTCGGCTACTTCTGCGCTTCGGTCATCGGCATTTGCATCGGCATCACGATCGGTTCGTTCAAACGGATCTATCAGTTGCTCGACCCGGTGCTGCAGTTCTGGCGCGCCATTCCGGCCACCGCGATCATCCCGGTCGGCATCCTGCTGATCGGCATCGGCGACCAGATGAAGATGGTCGTGATCTGCTTCGGCGCGATGTGGCCGATCCTCATCAACTCCGCCGACGGCGCGCGGTTGGTGCCGACCGAACGCCTGGACACGGCGCGGATCTTCGGCCTCTCGAACTTCGAAACGCTGATTCGCGTGATCGTCCCCTCGGCCACCCCGATGATCGCAGCCGGCATGCGGACCGGGCTCTCGATCGCGTTCATCATGATCGTCGTATCCGAAATGATTGGCAGCACGGACGGACTCGGGTATTATATCCTGCAGGCTCAGCGCACGTTCGCGATCCCCGAAATGTACGGAGGCATCCTCCTCTTGGCCATCTTGGGTTTCTTACTGAACACAGGGTTCGTCCAGATCGAGCGCAGGGTGCTCGCTTGGCACTACGGCCAGAGCGCCCGCACGGTCTAGTTAACTAGGTAACAAGGAAGGTCAACGTATGTCGAACGCGAGCGAGGTTCTCCTCGACGTCAACGAATTGCAGAAGCGATACGCTGATGGAACGCTTGCCGTCCAGGAGATAACGCTCAACGTCCGCGAGCGGGAATTCGTCTCGATCGTCGGGCCGTCGGGTTGCGGCAAGACGACCTTGCTGAAGACGATCTGCGCGCTGCTCACCCCGACCAAGGGATCGGTCAGACTCCACGGGGAGCTGATCACCGAACCCCCGCCGCAGATGGTGCTCGTCTTTCAGGACTACTCGCGCTCGCTGTTCCCGTGGCTATCGGTCACCGGAAACGTCGTGTTCCCGCTGCGCAAACGCAAAGACATGACGCAAGCCGACAAACTCTCGGCCTCGCAACGTGCGATCGAAGCCGTCGGTCTGACGAAATTCGCCAAGCACTACCCCTGGCAGCTTTCGGGCGGCATGCAGCAGCGCGTCGCGATCGCGCGCGCCATCGCGTTCCGGCCCGAGATCCTGCTGCTCGACGAACCGTTCGCGTCGGTCGACGCGCTCACGCGCGCCGATCTCGAAGACCTCACCCTCGCGTTGCGCAACGAGTTCGGCATCACGATGCTGCTCGTCACGCACGACATCGACGAAGCGGTGTACCTGAGCGACCGCGTGTTCGTGCTGAGCACGCCGCCCTCGACGGTCCTCGAAGAGATTCCGATCCCGCTCTCGCAGCCGCGCGATCAGGTCGCGACGCGCTCCGAGCCGGCGTTCCTTCAACTGCGCAACCACATCCACGGGCTCATCGGTAAGAAGAAGGACGACGGCATGAAGTCGTTCGTTCTCGAGCAGACGATCCCGCGCAAGGTTGAACTCGAAGGCGACCCGGTCCGCTAGAGCACTCCTAGAGCCACGCAAGTAGACGTTCGACGGCGAACGTCTGCGCCTGCGTGTAAAAGTGGTCGCCGCCCGTGACCACGGTGAACTCGAGATCGGGTTTGCGTTCGCGCGCCGCGGCGTACTCAGCCGGGTGGTCGCGAAACACCGGATCGTCGAGTTCGAGTTCCCCGGTCAGCGCCAGCACCGGACACGGGATGTCGGCGACGTGCGCAAACACGTCGAACGCCGCGCCGCGCGTGTACTTCGCGAGGTACGCCTGCGCGCTGCTGTACGAACGTAGCGGAAACGTGGTCGGAATCAACTCGGCCGGCATTCCCGCGGCGACGAGTTCCTCGGCTTCCGCGATGGTCCGCGCGAATTCGCGGCCGTATTCCGCCGACGCGAGGAGCCGTTCGGTGTTGAAGCGCGGCGGTGAGGCGAGGACGCAGCCGTGCACGCGCGGATCGCGCGCGGTCGCGAGAAAGTATGCGGTCTTCACCGCGCCCAGGCTGTGTCCGAAGAGCAGGATGCGCCGGAAACCGCGCGCTTCGAGCCAGCCCAGCCACGCCTGCCAGTCGAGGATGCAATCCTCCACGGTTTCGAGCGCCAGGCCGAGCATCGCGCCGCGCCCGTTGCCGCGGTTGATGACGTCGTGGCCGCGGTTGTTGGCGCGAAGGGTCGCGACGCCGCGCTCGACCAGCGCGGCGCTGAAATTGCGGTAGAACGGGTCGCTGAACGTACCGGCGGCGCCGTGCATCATCAGCGCCGCATCGAAGCGTGGCGTCGCGGCCCCGGTGCGGGCCGCGGCGAAGGCCCCGGCGTGGCGGATATCGTCGCTCGTGCGGACCTCGACCAGCTCGACCGTCGGTTCGGATGCCATGCCGGGCCTCTTCGCGGGAGCGTCCGCCTTCGGCCCCTAAAAGGATGAGCGTGGACGCTCAAGCCTTTGCCGACGAACTGTTCGCCGCCGAACGCGATCGCAAGCAGATCGCGCCCTTGTCTTCCCGCGCGACCCTGACCGCTGCCGACGCCTACGCGATTCAGCTGGTCAACGCGAAGCGCCGCCGGGCGGCCGGCGAGAAGGTCGCGGGCATGAAGGTTGGGCTGACCGCCAAGCCGATCCAGAAGCTGCTCGGCGTCGACCAGCCCGATTTCGGCCATCTGTTCGCGTCGATGCGCCTCGAAGACGGTGCCGAGGTTCCGATGGACCAGCTGATCCAGCCGCGCGTCGAGGCCGAGATCGGTATTATCCTCGCCCGTCCGCTGCGCGGACCCGGCCTCACCGACCTCGACGTCCTCGCGGCCACCGAAGCGCTGGTGCCGACGCTCGAGATCGTGGACTCGCGGATTCTCGATTGGAAGATTACTTTTGTCGACACGGTCGCGGACAACGGTTCGTCCGCTCGCTTCGTTGTCGGCAAGAAACGCACGCCGCCGCTGGGCATCGATACGCGCACGCTGGGCACGGTCTTCGAAAAGAACGGCGAAGTCGTCGGCACCGGTGCCGGCGCGGCCGTACTCGGCGCGAACCCGTTCCGCGCGGTGGCCTGGCTCGCAAACACGTTGGCCGCCGACGGGTTGGAACTTCAAGCGGGAGACCTGATCATGCCCGGCGCGCAGTGCGGCATGTTTCCGGTCGTTCGCGGTGATGTCGCCACGGCGCATTTTGGTATCCTCGGCACCGTCTCGGTCCGTTTCGTCTAACCACTCTCGCTCAATCGAGGCAACAACGCACATGCCACTCAACGTCGCGGTCATCGGTTCCGGCAACATCGGCTCAGACCTGATGTTCAAGATTTTCCGCAACAAGAATCTCAAGATGATCGCGCTCGTCGGCATCGATCCGAATAGCGACGGCCTGGCGCGCGCGCGCAAGCACGACGTCGCGGCCATCGACACCGGCATCGAGGGGTTGCTGGCGCGCAAAGACCTGATGGATCAAATCGATCTGATCTTCGATGCGACCAGCGCCAAAGCGCACGAGCACAACGCGCCGCTGATCAAGGCGGCCGGGAAATTCGCCGTCGACCTCACGCCGGCCGCGGTCGGACCGTACATCATTCCGCCGCTCAATCTGGCCGAGCACCTCGAAGGCGACGTGACGAACGTCAACATGGTGACCTGCGGCGGTCAAGCCACGATTCCGATCGTCGGAGCGATCTCGCGCGTGCAACCGGTTGCGTACGGTGAGATCGTCGCCACGATCGCATCGAAGTCGGCCGGCCCCGGGACGCGTGCCAATATCGATGAGTTCACCGAGACCACGTCCAAGGCGATCGAAACCGTGGGCGGCGCGAAGCGCGGCAAGGCGATCATCATCCTCAATCCGGCCGAGCCGCCGCTGATCATGCGCGACACGGTCAACGTGATGACCGAGACCGCGCCCGATCAGGCCGCGATCACCGCGTCCGTGAACAAGATGGTCGCCGACGTGCAGAAGTACGTCCCCGGCTACAAACTCAAATCGGGCCCGGTGTTCGACGGCAACCGCGTCAGCGTGTTCCTCGAAGTGACCGGCGCCGCGCACTACCTGCCGGCATACGCCGGGAACCTCGACATCATGACCGCCGCCGCGGTGCGCGTTGCCGAAGAAGTCTACGAGCGCCGCAGCGCGCTGGTTGGAGCGAAGTAACATGCCGAAAGTCCGCATCACCGACGTCAGCCTGCGCGACGGTTCCCACCCGGTCTTCCATCAGTTCACGGTCGATCAGATCGTCCGTGTCGCCGGCGCGCTCGACGCGGCCGGCGTTCCGATGCTCGAAGTCACCCACGGCGACGGCCTGGCCGGCTCGTCGATTCAATACGGGATCTCGAAGGTCGACGAACTCGAGCTGGTCGAGGCGGCCGTCGCGACCGTGAAGCAGGCGAAGATCGCGGTGCTGCTGCTGCCCGGCGTCGGCACGATCCACGATCTCAAAGAGTCGCGCAAGCGCGGCGCCTCGGTGGCCCGCATCGCCACGCACTGCACCGAGGCCGACATCTCGGCCCAGCACATCGCCTCGGCCAAAGAACTCGGCATGGAAGCGGTCGGGTTCCTGATGATGTCGCACCTCATCGAACCGGCCGACCTCGTGGTGCAGGCGAAGCTGATGGAGTCGTACGGCGCCGACGTCGTCTACGTCGTCGACTCGGCCGGTGCGCAGACGATGGACATGGTGCACGATCGCGTCACCGCG
>DASYOE010000278.1:0-1528 GCA_036008105.1 Candidatus Lustribacter sp.
GGGATGCGCGATTCCGCCCTGGCCCTCGACGAACAGGATGCCGTCGGCCGTACCGACGCGCCGTTCGCCTTCGAGCACGAGCTGCTCCGACGCCCCGCTGGCAAAGTCCGCGATGACGCGGTCGACCGAGGTGCCCCAGCCGGCGATCGCGATGCCGGTCTGGCCGGTGGGCACGAACTCGGCCGCGGTCCCGGCCGCTTGCGCGGCGCGCGTGAGTTCGAGCGCGGCGGTCATCTTCCCGACCGCGCAATCGCTGCCGACCGTCAGTACGACGCGGCTCGTCACGTCGTAGGCCGCACCGGAGAAGAGCGGGGCCGCGGGCGGCATGCGCAAGTCCCAGATGCGCGAATCGTGCGCCTCGGCCAGCGCGCGCATCTCCGGATCGTCGTTGAGGAACGCGTGCAGCCCGTTGACGACTTCGAGTTTCGACTGCAGTGCAAACGCGATCTCGGCGCGGTAGGCCGGCGGCAGCGCCCCGCCCGGCGGGGCGATGCCGATCAGCAACGCCGTCGGTTCGAAGCGCAAGCTTTCGCGCACCGTCGCGACGATCGGCGCGTCCGAACGCAGATACGGCACCACCTCGCGCACGCGTTTGCCGGCATGTTGCGGATCGACCACGGCGACCACGACGTCGCGCGAATACGCGATCACGCCGTGCGCGGTCTTCGCCTCGCGGCCGCCGAACGCGCCCGGCGCGAAGACGACATAGCGCCGTATCACGCGACCGCCGCTTTCTCGATCACGCCCAGGCCGGGGCGCTCGGGCAGCACGATCTTGCCGGCCGCGTAGCGCAAGCCGTCGAACGGATCGCGCGCGACCAGAAACGGACCGTCGAGGTCGGCCCAGTCGACCAGCGGCGAGAGGTGCGCGGCCGCCGTCGAGAGGATCGCGCTCTCGACCATGCAGCCGAGCATGATCTTCAGGCCAAGCGCGCGGGCGGTATGGATCATCGCCAGCGCGCCGCGAATGCCGCCGCACTTCACCAGTTTGACGTTGATGCCGTCGACGCAACCGGCCAGCGTGAGCAAATCGGCCGCATCTTTCGCGTCCTCGTCGGCGACGAGCGGAATCGCCGTGCGCTCGCGGATCCAGCGCAAGCGTTCCGGCGTGCCGGCGGGAATCGGCTGTTCGCAAAATTCAATCTCGTAGCGTTCGAGTTCGCCCAAGATCGACACCGCCGACTCGGGCGTCCACGCCTCGTTGGCGTCGATGCGGATCGTGCCCGGGTAGATCGCGCGGATGGCGGCAATCAGTTCGACCTCGTTGCCCGCTCCGAGCTTGACCTTGATCACCGGATGCGCTCCGACTTCGCGCACCTTGCCGAGCATCTCGGCGAGCGGCGCGATTCCGATCGTGAACGACGTCAGCGGCGTGCGCGAGGGATCGAGGCCGAGCAAGCGCCACAGCGGCCGATCGACGTCCTTGGCGATGCAATCGTGCAGCGCGACGTCGAGACCGCAGCGTTGCGCCGGCGGCAAGCCGTCGAGCAGTGCGTCGAGCGCGTAGGGATCGTCACCCAACGTGCGCG
>DASYOE010000279.1:0-4375 GCA_036008105.1 Candidatus Lustribacter sp.
GCCGCCACTCGGCGCGAATGTCCGGCTGTGTAGGGGTCGCGCAGATCGATCGTTTCGGCCAACGTCGTCAGCGTCTGAAAGAACGACTCCTGGGCTTCGCGGCGGCGCCGCTCGATCTCGCGCGATGCGCCCGCGGCCAACGCCACGAGCGCGCAGAAGATCAGCGCGACCACCACCATCGTGGCGGCGCCGACCTGCCAGCGTTCGCCGGCGAATTGGTTGTGGAGCGCAACCGGCACGACGTCGATCGCGATGACGAACCGGTTTCCGTTCCCGGTGACGAACGGTTCGTACATCGTGCGCGTATCGCCGCGATCGTTGGAAAGGATGGCATCGGCGGCGGACGCTTGCAGCACGAGCGCCCGGGCCGGCGCGGCGGCCGGCGGGTAGACCGGCGTGCCGTCGGTGCGGTAGACGCGCAAGCCCGCGACGAACTGGTGCAGCTCGGCATCGGCGGCGGCGGCGCCCAAGCGCGCGCGCACGGCCGGCGTGAGCCGCTTCGCGGCGGCGTACGCTTCGAGCGGCGCGGCGATCTTGGCATCGATCTGACCGATCGCGGTGACGATCTCGTCGCGCTCGACCGCTTGCTGGTGCAGCGCCTCCAGCACGAACGCGAGCACGACCGCGGCCGCGACGGCAGCGGCAAACGTGGCCAGCGTGAAGCGAGCGAGAAACGTCAGCCGCGGAAAGGCCATACGCCCAGCGTACGGGGCAACCCTAAAGCCTTCATAAAAGACGTACGGCCGGGCGGCCGGTTTGGATTAGTGTGAGGTGACGACCACTCCGATCGCCGCGAACGTCATCAGGACGATCGTGACGCACAGCCACGCTTGCGACCGGCGGCCGTTGACCCAGCGGCCCATCACGGCGTGCCGATTGCCGGTCAGCAGCACGCCGATCAGGAGCGGAATCGCGACGAAACCGTTGACCACGGCCGACCAGAAGAGCGCCCAGACCGCGTCGAGGCGGAAGAGGTCGGCGAGCACGCCGAAGGCGATTCCGGCCGCGATTACCGTATAAAATGGGATTGCGGTGCGCGGCTTGGCGTCGAGATCGCCCTTCCAATCGTGCGCTTCGGCAAGGGCAAAGGCCGACGACCCGGCCAGCACCGGCACCGCCAGCAGCCCGGCGCCGACGACACCCAGTGCGAAGAGCAGTTCGGCCCACGGCCCGGCCAGCGGCCGTAGCGCGCGGGCGGCGTCCGCGACCGTGTTGATCGTAATGTGTTGGCGGAAGAGTGTCGTCGCGCTGATCAGCACGATGAACCATGCGATCACGTTCGAATACACCATGCCGGTCACGACGTCGGTCCGCAGGGTCGACATTTCAGCGTTGGTCGCTCCCTGCCGCGAGCGCAGGGTTCGGCGGCCCATCGCTTTTTGATCTTCGACCTCGAGCGCGGCTTGCCACACGAACAGGTACGGCGTGATCGTCGTGCCGAGAAAACCGACGAACGTCGCCATCCAAAACTTGTCGAAGCGGACTTCGGGGATGAAGGTGTGGCGGATCGCTTCGACCCAGTTCACGCCGACGACGAACGCGCTCACCACGTACGCGAAAAGGGTCAAACACAGCCACTTCACGATGTCGGCGAAGATGTGGTACGAGGCAAAAACCTCGACCCCGATCAACAGCGCGCCGAACGCCACGGCCCACACGGCCGACGGAATCGGGGTCACGAGCTCGGCCGACGACGACATGCCGGCCACGTCGGCGGCGATGTTGAGCGTGTTGGCGGCGACGACGAGCGCGACGAGCACGCGGACCACCCACACGGGCATCACGCGCTTCATGGTGGCGATCAATCCCGAGCCCGAGACGGTGCCGATGCGGGCGCACATCTCTTGCACGGCGATCATCATCGGGATCGTGATCAGCGCAACCCAGAGCAGGCCATAGCCTAAGCTGGCTCCGGCGATGGAGTAGGTGGCGATGCCCGACGGGTCGTCGTCGGAGGCGCCGGTGATGACGCCCGGCCCGACGTTGCCGAAGAAGGCCCAAACGCGGCGGAGGGGATTCATGGGCGCGCGCGCTTCACATCGTCTGGTTTTATCGTCGGTGCCGCGTTCCCCCACGAGGTTCGCTCGTGGTCGATGATCGCGGCGAGGTCGCCGTCGCTCAACTGCGCGAACGACGGCATTTGGCTGGCGTACGCCGTGCCCTTGATCTTCGCATCGTGGAGCCCGTGCAGGACGATGCGGATGTGGGCGATGGGACTCGCGGCCGAGACCACCGGGTCGCCGGCCAACGGCGGAAACGCGCCGGGGACGCCGCTGCCGGTTGCGCCGTGACACGCAGCGCAATTGGCGGTGTAGAGATTCGCGCCGTTCGATGCGAAATCGAAGCCCTTCGCCATCGGCGCGTTGGCGGCCGCAACCGGGTCGCGCGTTGCGTTGAGAGCGGCGAACGCGGCCGGCTCCTGATACTCGTTCAAGCCGTACCAGCCGGCCCACGCCGCGATCAGCGCGATCATGACCCACGTCCAGACCGGAATCGGTCCGCTCGATTCGGCGCGGACCGGATCGAAAGGTTCGCTCGCGCTGAAGGCGTTGAGGTTGATCGTGATGCTGCCGCTGACGCGCTCGTGCGCGTGCAGGCCGGTGACGGTGATGCCGGGGCCGTTCTGCACGCTGAACGGAATCGAACGCACCCCGACGAGTCCCAGCGCGTCGCGGGCACGAATGTGCAGCACGTGCGGTCCATCCTCGAGCGTCGTCGTATCGAGCACGCAGGTGGCCGGCGGACGATAGGTGGCAAACGGTGCGGACTCGTCGTCGAGGAGCAACGAAATCTCGGCGACGTCGCTACCGGCATGCGGGGACTCCACTAGCGATCGTCCTTGAAAATGAGGCGTTTGGCATGTGCCTCATCGGTCTCACCCGGACGAAACGTGGTGCGGGCGGCAACGATGAACGCATACAGTGTTGCGATCGTACCCACGATCACGACGATCGTACCCAACACGTCGCCGCCGGCCGGCGCACCCGATTGCATGTCGTTCACGGCGCGGGTGACGGCAGCGCCGCTTGTTTGAGCGAGATGAGGTAGGCCACGAGATCTTGCTCCTTGGCCGTCGCTACCACGACTTTGCCGGCCGGCGCGTACCCGGGCGGCAAGGTGACGACCTCATCGCCCGGATCGGCTTTGTCTTTGAGCACGAAGAGCCACGGGTAGGCCGGCATGATCGACTCGCTCACCACGGCGCGCGGGTCGTAGAGATGAATCGAATGCCACACCACGCTCGGCTGGCGGACGCCCACGTTGGTGAGATCGGGTCCGGTGCGTTCGGTGCCGAGCAACTGCGGCGTATCGTAAGCGTAATCTCCGGCGACCGACGCGCGCCCCCACACGCGGTCCTGCGCCAGCGGGCGCACGAGTTGCGTATGACAGTACGAGCAGCCCTCGCCGACGTAGACGTCGCGGCCGCGCGCTTGCGCTTCGGTGAGCGGGGCGGTGCCCGCCAACGGCGCGGACTTCGAGAGCACCGTTCCGGGGATGACGCCCATCATGATGGCCAGCGCCGCGTAGATGCCGGCGGCGCTGAAGATCAGCACCCCGATGTGGTCCATGCCTTTGCGGCTGGTGGGCGGCCCGATCACACCGCCTCCGGCACGACCGGCCCGGCCGTCATCTTCCACACGTTGACGGCGAAGATCACGTGCGCGAGCAACATCATCGTGCCCGAGACGGCACGCGCGCTCCAGAATGGGGCGGCCGCTTCAACCGACGCGATGAACGGATCGCCGTTGGCCCACGTGATACCCTGCTCGGTGCCGGCGAACGACAACACGATCACGTAGATCGTCACGCCCAAAAACGCCAGCCAGAAATGCAGCCCGACCAGCAACAGATTCGGACGCTTCCCGGTGGCCATCGGTAGGAGGCCGTAAATGCCGCCCCACGTCACGAAGGTGATGAAGCCGTACATCGTGAGATGCGAGTGACCGACCGTGAAGTTGGTGAAGTGCCAGATCGCCTGCAAGCTGCGAAACGCTTCGAACGTGCCTTGCGTCGACCCCAAAAAGTAGTACAGGATGCCGACAAAAAAGAACGGCAGCGCGTACGAACGCCGCACGATGCCCCAGCGGCCTTGCATGGTGAGGAAGAAGTTGCCCGATCCGGCCCACACCGGGACGAGCATGCCGACGCTGAACACGATCGCCAGCGTCTGGAACCACCACGGGAGCGGTGAGAACTCGTAGTGGTGCGCGCCGATGACCGGATAGAAAACGAGGTTCGTCCAGAAGCCGAGGACCCCCAACGCGTAGGAGTAAATCGGCCGGTTCAAGAGCTTGGGCAGCGCGTAGTAGGCCATGCCGAGCGCGAGGAACGTGAACCACATGCCCACGGCGTTGTGCATGTAGAACCCTTGCAC
>DASYOE010000280.1:0-13623 GCA_036008105.1 Candidatus Lustribacter sp.
CAGGATGCCGACAAAAAAGAACGGCAGCGCGTACGAACGCCGCACGATGTCCCAGCGGCCCTGCATGGTGAGGAAGAAATTGCCGGATCCGGCCCACACCGGCACGAGCATGCCGACGCTGAACACGATGGCAAGCGTTTGGAACCACCAGGGCAGCGGTGAGAATTCGTAGTGGTGCGCGCCGATGATCGGATAGAACACGAGGTTCGTCCAGAAGCCGAGGACCCCCAGCGCGTAGGAGTAGATCGGCCGGTTCAAGAGTTTGGGCAGCGCGTAGTACGTCATGCCGAGCGCGAGGAACGTGAACCACATGCCCACGGCGTTGTGCATGTAGAACCCTTGCACCGCAACCTCACCGAGGCCGTACTGATAGGACGGAATCGCCGCCGTGATTCCTAGGATCGTCGTAAAGATGAACGCGCCGATCGTGTACCAGTTCGAAATGTAGATGTCGGGGCCGCTGCGCGCCATCACGGTCCGAATGGTTACCGCTCCGCTCAGCACGACCGCCAGCAGAAAGAGAACCGCCGCCGGCCACACCCACTCGCGGTATTCCTGGCTGCCGTTGCTGATGCCGAGGTCGAGCAAAATAGAACCGAGCGCGGCGGCGAGGTTGTAGCACACGAGCGCCGCCCACGCCAACGGCCGGTACTGCAGGCGCACGCCCGACGAGCGCGCGGCGACGTAGAACGCGAGCCCGGTCAGCGCGACCGAGGCCCAGCCGTAGAACGTGCCGTTGGTATGGATCGCCCGCAGCCGTCCGAACGAGAGCAGCGGGTTGGTCGCGAGATCGGGATAGGTGAATTTGAAGCTCAGCAACAGCCCGACGGCGGTCGTGAGCAGCAGCCAAAACGTCGCCGAGATCGTAAACGCGCTGAAGATACGGACGCTGTCGATCGCCGCCGCGGATTCGGCGGTGATCTGCCGCGGCTCGCGCGTCAGCGTCGTTGCGGTCACGTCACCGGCCGGTGGTCTGGTCGAGAAAATTCAGTTCCGCGGTGCGGAAAGCGGTGCCGCTGGAGACGGTGTCGCCGAAGACGATGAAGCGATCGCCGGCGACCGTATACGCCGGCCACGCGTTGGTTCCGGGCGGGTTCGGGTTGCCGGTTTTGGCGAATTGCGTCCACATCGTCTGCATCGTTTCCGCGACCTTGTTGTCGGTCGCGTCGAAGGGGGGCGCGGCAACGCCGACGCCGTTGACCGTGCCGGTTCCGAAGAGGTATGGGAGTTCGTCGCTGTGACCCGGTAATTTACCGGCCCGCGTACGCGTGAACAGATAGCGGTAGACCGGAACGCCCTGCTGCGCCATGACGATCGCCATGCGGCGCACGCCGGTGTTGATGTCCATGTCGCCGACGATCGTCGCCTCGGCGTTCAGCGCCGCCGCGTCGTCGGCCGCGGGATAGTACAACCGCGCCTGCTGCGCCGCCACGCCGAAACGCTTCTGCAGCGCCGCGTCGTACATGGCCAGCGTCTTGACCGGGATGCCGCGGGCGAAGAAGGAGCCTTCGTTGACGTTGTTGCCGACGATGATCGGCACGGCCGTCTCTTTGCCGCCGGCGAACGTCGCTTTTTCATCGGGCAGCACGACGTTGTCGACGATCGGCCCCAGCGTGATCGCGATGTCCGATCGCGTGTCGGGGTCGAGCGGCGGAATGCGTTTCATGAGATCGGCCGCGGACATCGCGCGCAGCGCGGCGAGGTCGGCGCCGGCCGCCAGCACGACACCGGCTTTCTCCGCTTGGGCGATCGTGAGCTGCGGACGGAAGACCGGCGCGCTCTCCATCACCGCGCGCACGAAGGTGCCCTTGGCGCGCGGCATCGTCATCAGCGCGGCAACCGAATCGGCCCCGGCCGACTCGCCGACGATCGTGACGTTGCGCGGATCGCCGCCGAACGCGGCAGCGTTGGCTTGCACCCAGCGTAGCGCAGCGACCTGATCGAGCAGGCCGTAGTTGCCGGAGGTACCCGCTTCGGCGGTGAGCGCCGGGTGGGCGAGGAACCCGAACACGTTGAGCCGGTAGTTCAACGTCACCAGCACGACGCCGTGACGCGCGAGCGCGCTGCCGTCGAAGGTCGGCGAGTTCGAAGCGCCGACCGCGAAACCGCCGCCGTAGATGTACACCATCACCGGCAAGTGCGCGCCGGCCGCGGCCGGCGTCCACACGTTGAGGGTCAGGCAGTCTTCGCTGTTGGGTACTCCGGGCGGCGCCGGCTGCGCGCACTCCGGGCCGAACGCGGTCGCGTCACGCACGCCGCTCCACGGCGCCGGGGGCTGCGGAGCCTTCCAGCGCAGCGCTCCGACCGGCGGCGCGGCAAACGGAATGCCTTTGAACGAACGGATGTCGCCGCCGCTTCCGCCGACGGTACCGGCCGTTGTTTGTGCCGTAACCGCCGGTGCATCGGCGGCGCGAGCGGAGCCGGGTCCGGCGGTTAGAAGTGCGGCGCAACCGCAGGCTACAAGTCGAGCGCGGAAATTCATGTTCCGGCCTAGCCTGCCTGCGGTGAAAATTCCTGTCGCGCTAACTCGCTTCCGGCGATGGCGCCGCCGAGTCAGGTGCGGCAGACGACGGCGGCGATGGAGACGGTGATGGTGACGGCGACGGCGACGGTGTCGGGGGTGGAATGCACGGTTGCGGGATGAGGTCCACGTGCAGTCCGCCCTTGGCGGGCGACGGCGTCGGAGTTGGAGCCGGAGTCGGCGATGGTGAAGGCGATGGAGATGGAGATGGAGATGCTACCGGCGCGGCATCCGCGTCGGTCGAGGCGGTTGCGTCGGGCGATGGGCTCGGAGCCGGCGTGCACGGCACCGGCAGCGCGTAATAGTGCTCGGTGAAGCCGATCGTCAGATCGCGCTTGAGGAGTTTCCCGAAGTAGCTGACCGGGAAGTCGTGTACCAGGCGATTGAGGTAGAGCCATGCGCGGTCCTGATTCGCTTTGATCCAGATCTTGCGTTCGACGGCAAAGGCGAGGAAGTAGGTGCGCGCGAGTTGCGGATCGCGCGGGTACTTGGCAGCCCAGTCGGCGAGCGCGTCTTCGGCGAACGACACCCGAGCGACGATTCGGCTCTCCGTCGTGTGATCTCCCGACTCGATCGCCGTATCGTGGAACGTATTGTTCATGCCGAGATAGCTCATCTTCGTGCGACCGAAATATGCATCGGCCGGGGCTGAATTCTTGAAGGTTTCGCGTTCGCGCTGCTGCCACTGTGAGGGTTTCGGCGGGGGCGCCGCGCTCGCGGCAACGGCGGTGATGCTCAAGGCAACGGCAATAGCAAACTTGGGAAACTGCACGCCTCCCGATACCCCGTCGGGTTTTAAACTAACCGAACGATCTAGGTTTCGCGCATGCGCGTGGTGATCAACTGGCCGGTCATGAAGCGTCCGCCGGCTCCGGCAAGAAACAGCACCATCTCCGCGATGTCTTCGGGTTGGCTCATCTTGCCGAGCGGATCGGTCTTCAACCGGGACGCCCACAGTTCGGACGGCATGCCGGCGCGCAGCATCGGCGTATCGGTGGTGCCGGGGTTGATCGCGTTGACCGTGATACTATGCGGGGCGAGTTCCACGGCCAGGCTCTTGAAGTACGCGATGACGCCGCCTTTCGAAGCCGCATACGCCGATTTGTTCACCGCGCCCAAGAGCCCGCGGTCGGAAGCGATCACGATCATGGTTCCGCCCGCCGCCGCCGCGATCATCGCGCGCGCGACGGCGCGCGTCACGAACATCGTGCCGTCGAGGTTGATCGCCAGCGTCGCGCGCCACTCCTCATCGCTCATCTCGACGACCGGCCGGCGCGGCGAGACGCCGGCGCAGTGAACGAGGATGTCGATGCGGCCGAAGGCGGCAAGCGTCCGATCGGTCATCGTCTGGACGACGGCGGAATCGGCCACGTCGACCGCGAGCGCGATCGCGTTCGTTCCGATCTCGCTTTGCACGTCCTGCGCGCCGCCGGCGTTGCGATCCGCCACCGCGACCTTTGCTCCATTGGCCGCGAGCAGCAGCGCGCACGCCCGTCCGATTCCGCTGGCGCCCCCGGTAACGAGCGCGGTTTTTGCGTTGAGATCGATCTTCATTGGGCCGTTCATGAAGCCGGGTTTTCGCGCCAGCGGCTAAAACGCCGCTCGGCCATGCGCGTGAGTTCGTTGAGGGCGATCGCGATCGCCGCGAGGAGCAGGATGAGGCCGAACAACTTCGCCGGCGCGAACGCGTTGGTAAACGCTTGGGTAAAGAAGCCGATGCCGGTCGTCGAGACGTAGAGTTCGGCCAGCAACACGCCCAGGAGCACGCCGCTCATTGCCAACCGCATGCCGGTGAAGAGGCTCGGCACGAGGCTCGGCAGCACCACGGCGACGATCATCTGCCGGCGCGTCGCTCCCAGCGACGTCGCCGCGCGCAGCAAGTGCGGATCGACCGCGCGCGCCGCGGCGATGACGGTGAGGATGACCGCGAAGATGCCGTGCGTCACCCCGAACGCGATCTTCGTCGGCGGGCCGAGACCGAAGATGCGCACGAAGAGCGGCAGCACCGTGACTTGCGGTACCGCGTAGAGTCCGAGCACGAGCGGCAGCAGCGCGCCGCGCCAGAACGTAGACAAGCCGAGCGGCAGCGCGATGACGAGCCCGGCCACGACGGCGATGACGAACGCGATCGCCAGCTCGCGCAAGGCGGCCAGCAACGCCTGCGTGACTTGCGGATCGCCCAGCAGCGCGATCGTCGTAACCAGCGTGGTCGACGGGGGCGCAACGAGCAGCGGGTTGCCGAAGCGCCGGGCGAGCAACTCCCAGAGGAGCACGAGCAGCACGATGACGCCGATGCGTACGGCGCCGGCGTTCCCTCTCATGCGGTCTCGTGCCGCCGGCCGCGCAACTCCGCGTACGAGGTCAGCAGGTTGAGGGCCGAAGCGGCGGCGATGGCTACGACGATGTACGCAAACATCTTGGCCGGTTCCAGGCTCTCCGCCATCGTGACGATCTCATGGCCGAGGCCGCCGTTCGAGGTGAGGGTTTCGCCGCCCAAGACGGCCAGAAATCCGAGCACGAGCCCCATCCGCAGTCCGGCGATTACGATCGGGAACGCATCGGGAAACATGACGTAGCGGAAGAGCTGCGGCGCGTTTGCGCCCATCGATTGCGCCGCCGCGAGGTGAACGCGGCTCACCTGCGCGAACCCCGCGATCGTGCTCAGCACGATCGGAAAGAACGCCATCGTCGCACCGAGCGCGATTTTCGACGGCGGCCCGATTCCGAAGAAGAGCAGGTAGAGCGGGAAGAGCAAGATGGTCGGCACCGCGTACAAACCGGCGAGTAACGGGTCGAAGACGCGGACCGCGAACGGCGAGCGGCCGATGGCAAAGCCGATCAGCAAACCGCTTCCGGCGGCGAACGCGAATGCGAGCGCGAGCTCCGCCAGGGTCAGCCCCAGCGCGGCCCAAACGGTGCCGGAGCGGAGCACGGTGCCGAGCGCGGCGGCAACTGCGGCCGGCGCCGGTAAGATCAACGGATCGAGCGCGCCCGAACTGCTGCCGGTTTGCCACGCCACGAACGCGAGCGCCACGCAGCCGATTTGCACGAGCCGTTGACGCGCGCGCCGCGAGAGCGTCAGACCTCGGCTCCCATTTCCATCGCCTTTCGCGCTTCGTCGTGCAAGAGCTCGTAGAGCGTGTTGCGCAGCTCGGCAAGTTTCGGCGACGTCATGAACGACGGCGCGCGCGGATGCGGTTCGTCGACGCTGAGCACGGTCTTGATTCGGCCGGGGCGCGCGGTGAAGACCGCGATCCGGTCGGCGAGGAAGACCGCTTCGACCAAACTGTGGGTCACGAAGACGATCGTCTTGCGCGTGCGGGAAAGTTGCACCGAGAGATCCTCGCCGAGCACGAGCCGCGTCTGTTCGTCGAGCGCCGCGAACGGTTCGTCCATGAGGAGAATTTCGGTCTGCAGCGCGAGCGCGCGCGCCAACTGCGCGCGCTGCTTCATACCGCCCGACAACTGGCGCGGATAGTGAGCGCGGAACGCCTCGAGGCCGACCGCGGTCAGGGCCTCATCGGCGCGCGGGCGCCGCTCGTCCTTCGGCGCGCCTTGAAACGCGAGGCCGGCCAGGATGTTGTCGTAGACGGTGAGCCACGGAAAGAGCGCGTTTTCCTGAAAGACGAAGCTCACGCGTTTGGGCAGCGGCCCGCGTACCGGTTCGCCGTCGATCGTGACGCTGCCGGCGACGGGCTTCGCGAGACCCGCGATGATGTCGAGCAGCGAACTCTTGCCGCAGCCGCTGGGCCCAATCAGGCAGACCAGTTCGCCGGCCGGAATGTCGAGCGTCGCATCTTCGAGCGCGACGACGCGGCGCTCGTCACCGACGGCGCCGAACGCCTGCGAGATGCCGCGAATGCTGATCCCTTCCACTGAAACTCTACCGGCCGGGCGGCGGCAGGTACGCCTCGGTGTAGAGCTTTGTCATATCCGGTTCGGCCGGCAGCGAGCCCATCTGGACGAACGATGCCGAAATGATCTTTAGCGCGACCGGCGAGAACTTGCCGTCCTTCGAGAAGTCGGGCATCAAGGTATCGAAATCCGCCGCCGCCACCGCTTCGGGGATCTGCAGGCGCTTGGCGATGATCGCGACGCCGTCGGCCTTGTGCGACTTCATGTAGGCTTGCGTTTCGAACCAGGCGGCGAGAAAACGGCGGACGACGTCCGGATGGTTGTCGATCATGTCTTTGCTGGCGTAGATCGCGTGCGTGATGAAGTTCGGCGCGATATCGCGGCCGGACGCGATGATGCGTGCTTCGCCCTTGTCCTGCATGATGTGCGCGGACGAGATCTCGATGATCGAGGCGTCGACTTGCCCCGTCTGCAACATCGCGGCTTGCGCGGCGGCCGAGCCGACGGCTTGGACCTTGACGCCGTCGTCGCCCCAGCCTTGTTTGCGCGCAATTTCCTTAGCCAGCCACTCGGTGAGCGAACCGACCGAGATGATGCTGATCGTCTTCCCTTTGAGGTCGGCCAGCGATTTGATCGGGCTGTCCTTGCGCACGACGACGTCGACCAGCGTCGGCGGTCCGACGATGTCGGCCACGCTGAGCTCCTTGACGCCTTTGGCAACGAAGACCAGCTCGCTGCCCGATCCCAGTTCGAAGTCGATGCTGCCGGCCGTCATCGCTTCCTGCGATTTGGCCGGACCGAAGATGTCGATCGGCTCGACGTCGAGCTGGTGCTTTTTGAAGATGCCTTTGTCGATGCCGAGATACAGCGCCGCGAAAAACGCTGATGCGGGTGCGTCGTTCGAGACGCGAATGTGATCGTCGGCCGCGGCCGGACGGGTGCTGCCGGCGAGCAGCGCGGCGAACACCAGCGCTGCGACCATCCACTGCTTGAGCATCTCGGGTCTCACTTTCTTACCAGACGGCTTCGAGCCAGGAGCGAATTTCGGCCGCTTCGACGGCCCGGGGAGCGTTCTGCACCATGGCGAGCGTCGCCGTCTGCACGGCGATGCTTTCCAAGTCGGCCGCCGGAATCCCGATGTCGCGCAACCGGGTGGGCATCCCCGCCCCGCGGACGAGTTCCTCGAACGCATCGGGTGAGGGGACCTCGGCGTACGGCGCCAGCTGGTGCGCGAAGGCGCGCATGATCGGCGGCAGCACGATCGCATGCGGCACGCCGTGCGGCGAACCGTAGCGGCCGCCCGCGACCAAGCCGATTGCATGGGCGGCCATGACGCCGGCGTTGCTGGTCGCAACCGTTCCCATCACGGCCGCGTAGAGCGAACGCTCGCGGGCGTCGACGTCGCGCGGATCGCGCGCCGTTTGCTCCAACGCGAGTTGCATGAGCCGGATCGCTTCGCGTGCCAGCGTTGTGGAGAACGGGTTGCCGCGCCGCGAGAGCAGCGTTTCGATGCAGCCCACGATCGAGCGGATACCGGTGATCGCGGTCAACTCCGGTCCGCAGTGCACCAGCAGCTCGGCATCGAGCAGGCTTAGTTGCGGGACAAGCGCCGGATCGTCGAAGAGCATTTTGACGCCGGCCGCCGGATCGAGGATGCCGGCCGTCGGCAACAGCACGTTACCCGCGCCGGTCACCGTTGGGACCGCGAGGTGCGGCGGCGTCGGCGGCAGCGCGCGCCGCGGTGCGCCGAGGTCGAGCCGGAAGCGGTTCACATCGCCGGCCAAGCGCACCGCCACCGCTTTGGCCGTATCGGTCGCGCTGCCGCCGCCGACGCTGACCAGCGCGTCGGCGCCGCACGCGGCGTACGCGGCGGCTGCGGCTTCCACGGTCGCGAGCGGCGTGTGCGGTCGCACGCCGTCGAACACGTCCGCCAGCAACGGCCCGAGCGCCGCGCGCACGTGCGTGCCGATGATGCCGCCGGCGACGGTTTTGCCGCACACGACCAGCGCGCGGCGGGCACCCAACCCGGCGAGCAACTCACCTAAGCGCCGCACGCCGCCGCGTTCGAAGTGCAGCTCTTTGGGCCACGCCTTGAGAACGACCGGGTCGCTAACGCAGGGCAGCATAGGTCGCGTCGATCAACGGCGCGCGGCGTTCGGCCTCACCGCTGGGCGCGTAGTAATTCATGCCGTAGCCGAAACCGATCGCGTTCTCCGGATCGCCGAAACCGATTGCGCCGCCGGCGCCCTGATGACCGAACGCGCCCGGGTTGGGACCCATGTACGCGACCGGCGGCGAGTTGCGCACGACGCCCGAGGCTTGATGGTAGTGCCGCGGCCGGATGCGATCGACGATGTTGTGGCGTTCGGCGCGCAGGCGGTCGATCGTGGGCGGCGCCAGCACGCGCGCGAGGTTGCCGTACAGTAGCGCGACGGCGCGCGCGTTGCCGTGACCGTTGGCCGACGGAATCTCCGCCGTGCGGAAGGCGGTCGAGTTGAACTCTTCACCGGCGGCGAGTTCCTTCCAATACATGCCGTCCGGAGTGTCCGGGTTCTCGAGGCCGCGGCGTAGGCCGGCATCGGGCGGCAACACGAAATCGGCGCAGCGTTCGAGCTCGTCCGGCCGCAAACCGATGTGATAGTCGACGTGGAGCGGTGCGGCGATTTCGCGGCGGAAGAAGCTGCCCAGCGATTCGCCGGTTACGCGGCGCACGAGCTCGGCCACGATGTACCCTTGCGAGAGAACGTGATAGGCGGGATCGCTGCCGGGCGAAAACAGCGGCGCTTGGCGCGCCAAAGCGTCGGCCATCGCGCGCGCGTCGTACGCGGTTCCGCGCGGCAGCGTCTCGCTGATCCACGGCAGTCCGGCGCGGTGATCGAGCACGTATCCGAGCGGCAGATCCGCCTTGCCGCCGGCGGCGAACTCCGGCCAGTAGCGTGCGACCGGCAGGTCCGGATCGATCAGGCCGCGCTCGACAAGCAGGAAGAGCGCGATGGCGGAGAGCGCCTTGGAGACCGACATCATGTTCACGAGCGTGTCGTGGCGCCAACGACGCGTGAAGGTCGCGTCGGTGAAGCCGCCCCACAGATCGACGACCAGCGCGCCGTGATGGGTGACCGCCAAGCTCGCGCCGACCTCGCGCCCGGCGGCGAAGTTGTCAGCGAAGCGTTCCGCGACGTCGGCGAACCGGGGCGTGCAGTACCCTTCGACCGGATACGTACGCTGCGGACCCTCGACGTCGCGCCGCAGGTACTCCATCAATCGGCCAGCGCGCCGAGCGTGTGAAAGTGATGGCTGCCGCTGCGCGACGGAAAGCCGCCGCGCACGGCGCCCGCCGAGGTATCGCGGTAAATCGTCGACCACGACGGGCTCAGCGCGCGGCTGTTGGGCACCGCGAGCCACATGCGCAGCAGATGCCGGCGGCGATCCTCATCGGCGTGGTCCTCGAACGCCGTACGCGCGTGCAGACACGTGTGATTGCACAGAATATGAATGTCGCCGGGCTGGAAGTGCATCGCGACGTGCACGTCGGGACGCGCCGCGATCTCATCGAGCGCATCGAGGGCTTCGCTTTGGAGTGCGGTTAGACGCGGCGCGTCCGCGAAACGCTGCGCGTTGCGCAGGTGCGCGCGCACGTAGCGGCACGCGAACTTGCCGGCAAAGAACGTGAACACCGGTTGGAGATACCAGCCGGGCTCGCCGGGCGGCTCTTGCCCCTGCCAGCTCCACGCGACCGGCTCGTA
Source organism: Candidatus Lustribacter sp. (assembly GCA_036008105.1). GTDB lineage: Bacteria > Vulcanimicrobiota > Vulcanimicrobiia > Vulcanimicrobiales > Vulcanimicrobiaceae > Lustribacter. Next base: position 10,120 of record DASYOE010000280.1, read on the forward strand.
CAACGCGTCGGCAAGCTCGGGCCGCGTGCGGACCAGCTCGTTGTGGACCGCGAGGGAACTTGCGATCATGCTGACGCCGCCCGACAGCGCCACGCGCAGCACCATCAGTGCGACCACGTCGCACGAATCGCAGTGAAACGAGAGTTGCTGTTTGCTCTTGTAGCCGCGCCCGTCGGCGGAGTTCACGTCCGACCCGAAGTCGCGCACGTCACCGAGCAAATCGCCGTCTTTACTTTGCGAAACGGCGGTTCCGAGGTACCGGCCCAGACCCCAGTAGATCAGGCGCAGCTCGTCTTTGGTGTACGCCGCGGTCGGCAGGCCGCGCAGCACCGCGATCCCGCGGCCGTTCTCGACGGCGTCGCGCGTCCGGGCGATGCGCGCCGCGACCTCCGGCAGCGGGAAATCATCGCGGGTCAGCGTTTCGAGGGTGGCGCCGCGCGCCTGCGCGGTGCGCAAAGCCGCCTCGATCTCATCGCACTCGCGGCTCGTGAACTGCGCGATCCAGCCGGTGTCGGCGGCGAGATCGGCCGCCCGCCAATCGGCCGGCGAAGTGATGAGGTGGGCCACGTCCGTTCCTTTGGTGCGCAGCCGGGGGGTTCCGGCTGGGTAGCGAAAAGCAGCCGAAAGCTTGTCAGGAGACCATCCGTTGTTTAGAGCCGCTGTTTTTTGCGTTGGACTGATACTGGCCGCCATTCCGCTTGCGGTCTCGGCGCAGCTCGCCGCGCCGACGCCCATGCCCGAGCCATCCGGTCCGCCGCCGACACCCGCACCGCCCGAGCATTTCGTGATGGTCGACGGCGCGTTCACGGGCAAGACGTTCAACGAGTTGGCACCGGGCACGGTGACCGGCGGCTGGTCGATCCGCGCCGTGGGCGAGATCCCGATCATCGGCCACAACTGGGCGGCCTCGATCGATTACCGCTCCTACAACTACGCGCACACGTCGGTGGGGACGATGGCCAACGGCATCACGTTTGCCTGTCCGGCCGGTAATCCGGGCTGCGTGACGCCGATCGGCTACACGACCTACAATAACGTGTTCAATCCGGGGCCGATGAACTTCCTCAACGCGACCAACGCGCAGGATTCGACGACCCAAATCAGCTTGGGCACGAAGATCGCGCCGATCGAACGTTTCTACTTGAGCGTCGGCGGCATGTTCCGCGGCTCCAACTACCTCAACTACCCGCTCGAGAGCGGCTTCGGTTTCGGGCTCGACAAGCTGCCCGACGTCGATCGCACGCTGTCGTTCTACGGAAACTTCTGGCTGTATTTCAACGTTGCGGGCAACTACACGGGTCCCACCTCGGCAGCGTTGGGCACGTTATCAGGCTATCCGTTCACGGTGGCGTATCACATGTACGCGTACCGCCTCGGCGTGACGTACTCGATCCCGCACACGCCGATCTTCGTCGACCTCTCGGACGTCGGCGACCGCGCCGACGCGGGCGCCAACGCACCGTCGGCAGCGGAGCACAACGCCCTGATGATGGGCGCCGGCTGGCGGTTCTAGCGCCCTATTTGCCCGGGGCCCAAAGCAGCGAGTTTGCCGGTACGGGTGTTTGGCCGGTATACTTCGCCGTGGTGTCGATCGGCGGCTGAACGTACCGCGCCTCGAGCGCGGTCGCGTAGATCACGCGGTGCATGTTGGCGACGATCGACGGATCGAGCTTGAGGTATTTGAGCAGGATCTCGGCCGATTCTTTATGGTGCGCGTTGGCCCAGACCGCGGTGCGATGGATCGCGGTGGCGAAGCGCAGGGCGACGTCGGCGTGCGTTTGCAGCCACGATTCGGTCGCGATCCACCCCGTCGCTTGATAGCGCGGTGCCACGCTTCCGGCGGCCCGGCCGAGGATCCGCAAGTCGGCCGCACCGGCGGTTAGGAAAGGTTCGATGTTGTACGCGGCATCGACCCGATGCGCGATGACTGCGGCGTTCATGGCCGGAAACGGCAGCTCGATGTATTTGACCGAACTGGAGTTGCCGCCGTTCTTGTCGATCCAAGCACGCGTCGCGAAATCGGTGAGGTCGCTCAGACCGCTGACCGCGACGACCTTCCCGTTGAGATCGGCGGCCTTCCGAATCGGTGAATCCTTCGCGACGACCAGCGCGGCGGTCGGCGAGGAGTCGTCGTAGAGGCCGGCCGGCGCGATGTAGAGGACCGGAATGCCTTTGGCCCGCGCGTCGGCGACCGATCCCACGACCGAATTTCCAATGTCGCCGCCGCCGCCCACGAGCGCCGCGATAACCGCGCCGCTATTGCCCATCCCGGTGACGCGCACGTCCAATCCGGCATCCTTGAAGAAGCCGAGTTCTTGCGCGTAGTACACCTCGGCCGAGTTGTCGGCCGGCAAATTGATGACGTTGACGACCGTGAGCGGCGCATCGGCGGCGCGGCTTGCGGCCGTCATGCCGAAACCGAGCAGCACGGCAAACAGCGCGAGCGCGAGTCGCCGGAACGCGATCACTTCCCCGGCGCCCAGAGCAGCGAATTGGCCGGCACGATCGGCTGGCCGGTGTATTTTGCCGCGGTATCGATCGCCGGCTGGATCAGGCGTGTATCGAGCGACAACGCGTACGGCGCGCGATACATCTTGGCCGCAACCGCCGGATCGGTCTTGAGGTACTTGGTCAGGATCACGGCCGATTCGGCGTGGTGCGCGTTGGCCCAGATGGCCGTACGGTGAATCGCGGCCGCGAAGCGGAACGCGACGTCCGCATGCGAGGCGAGCCACGATTCGGTGGCGATCCAGCCGGTGGCCATGTAGCGCGGCGCAACGGCGGCCGACGCGCGGGCCAGCAAGCGCACGCTGTCGCCTGCCATCGCGAAGAACGGTTCGACCGTGTACGCGGCGTCGACGCGGTGGCTCGTCAGCGCGGCCGCCATCGTCGGGAACGGCAGCTCGACGTACTTCACGTTGGCCGAGTTGCCGCCGTTCTGGTCGATCCACGCGCGGGTCGCGAAATACGTGAGGTCGTTGAGGCCGCTTACCGCGACGACCTTGCCGCTCAGCTCGGCGGCAGTCTTGATCGGCGAGTCTTTTGCGACGATCAGCGCGGCCGTCGGCGAGGTGATGTCGGACATGCCGGCGGGCGCGAAGAAGAGCACCGGAATGCCCTTGGCGCGCGCATCGGCCAGCGAACCCACGACCGAGTTACCGATGTCTCCGCCGCCGCCGGCCAAAGCCGCGATGATCGCGCCGCTGTTGGTCATCGGCGTGATGCGCACGTCGAGGCCGGCGTCCTTGAAGAAGCCCAGCTCCTCGGCGTAATACACCTCGGCCGAATTGTCGGCCGGAAGGTTGATCAGGTTGACGACGGTCAACGGCGCGTCGGCGGCGCGGCCGGCGGATGACGCGCCGAAGCTGAGGGCGGCCGCAAGCAGCGCGCAGGCAAGATGTCGAAAGTAGTTCACCGCTGCGCTCTCCTGCTGTGAGGCCAGGCATCCCTCCCAGCCATTCCTATATCTGGTGTGACACGGTAGGTATCGAATGCGGATCGCTT
>DASYOE010000281.1:0-21256 GCA_036008105.1 Candidatus Lustribacter sp.
GGAGATCTCGGTCATCATGTACGGCGGCGCGTTCGTGCGCGAGCACCGCGACGTAGGCGTCAAGTTCATGCGCGCGTACATCCGCGGGGTGCGTTTCTACAACGACGCGCTCGCGAACGGCAAGCTGGCCGGCCCGAACGCGGCGGCCGTCATCAAGCTGCTCAACGACGAAACGAAGATGGACCCGGGGGTGCTGCGTGACATCGTTCCGACCGGAGCGAATCCCGACGGCAAACTCAACGTCGCCTCCCTGCGCGACGACTTGGCCGCGTTCAAAGGCTGGGGCTTGATCGAAGGCAACGTGACGGCCGACCAAACGGTCGATACGTCGTTTGCGGCCGAAGCGGTCAAAGGGCTCGGTCCCTACCGCAAAAAGTAATGCGCGAGCGTCTCGCCGCCGACGGGTTCGCGGTGATCGAAGGCTTCAAGCCGGCGGCCGAGATCGCCGAGCTGCGCGCTCGCGCGGCCGAGATCGTCGACGCGTTCGATCCGAGCGTCGCCAGCGGCATCTTCTCGACGAGCGACGACCAGGAACGTTCCGACGACTACTTCCTCGGTTCGGGTTCGACCGTGCGCTGTTTCTTCGAGGAGGAAGCCTTTGACGCGAAGGGTGCGCTGCGGCAGCCGAAGGCGTTGTCGATCAACAAGATCGGTCACGCGATGCACGATCTGGACGAGGTGTTCGCGCGCTTCTCGCACGGCCCGGCGCTCGATGCGCTGGTGCGTTCGGCCGGGATCGCCGAGCCGCACGTGTACCAGTCGATGTACATCTTCAAACAGCCGCACATCGGCGGCGAAGTGCGCTGGCATCAAGATGCGACCTACTTCTGGACCCAACCGCAAAGCGTGATCACGCTGTGGTTCGCGCTCGAACGGGCCGATCGCGCCAACGGCTGTCTGTGGGTTCAGCGCGGCGGCCACGACGGACCGTTGCGCGAACGCTTCGTCGTCGCGAACGGGGTTGGAAGAGCGCTAAAGCTCGACGCGACGCCGTGGCCCTCCGAGTCGGAGGCCGAGCCGCTCGAGGTCGAGGCGGGCACGCTGGTCGTCTTTCACGGCCGGCTACCGCACTATAGCGCACCGAACCGCTCCGATGTGTCGCGGCACGCGTACACGCTGCACGTCGTCGACGGCACGGCGCACTACGCGCGCGAAAACTGGTTGCAACGCGACGCCTCGCTCCCGGTACGGGGCTTCGTTTAGGACGACGCCCTCCGTTCCGCTTTTGCAACAAATGTAGAGTGACGCGTTCGGTGCACAACATTATGATGCGTTTATGCCCGTGTTCGATATGTCGTGGCGGCGCCGCATTTTGGCAGCCGCCTTAAGCTTCGCTATTTCCGGAACGTTTGTGGCGCAAGCCCAGGCGCAGGCCGCGACCGGAACGCTTTCCGGCGTGGTGAAATCACAGGCCGACACGCCGGTAGCGGGCGCGACGGTGAGCGTCAGAGGGCCGGCGACGGCGAGCGCAACGACCGCTGACGACGGCTCGTTTTCGCTTTCGGTCGTACCCGGCTTATATCAGGTTACCGTGAACAAGGGCGGCTTCCAGCCCGCATCGGTAGCGGATGTCACGGTCGGCGCGGGCACGACGCAGACGGTCACGGTGTCGCTGGCGGCCGTCGACATCACGACGCTGCGCACGATCGGCACCGTAAACGCCACCGGTCACGGCGCGTCGACGATCAACACCGGTGCCGCGGCGCAGACGTACGTCAGCGCACAAACGTTTAACGATTACGCGAACCCGCAAATCAACGACGTGCTCCAGCGCATCCCCGACGTCGTGATCCAGAAGCTCGGTACGCAGAAGGACACCTCGATCGTGGTCGGCGGCTTGCAGCCGTACGAAACGCAGGTGCTCATCGACGGTCACCCGGTCGCGCTGGGCCAGTACGGCGTGTGGCTGAGCCAATACTTTCCGTCGTATCTCATCGGTGGAGCGGAGACCGAGACGGGCCCCGGCAACACGACGCCGTTCGCGAACATCGCGGTTGCCGGCACGGTGAACCTTACGACCCCCGGCTTCACCACGAAAACCGTCGCGACCGGCACCTACGGCTACGATCAGTACCAATCGCAATACGCCAACGTCCTCTTCAGCGGTTCGTACGGGCATCTGAAGTACGTCGCTTCCGCCGGCACGTCCGGAGCCAACGATTATTATTTCAAGAAGTCCGAGTGCGACGTCTATGTGACCGACCCCACCGGACCGCCGCCGAACACGTCCGGCTTCGGCGGGATCGTTCCGTTCTGCGGCAATTTCAGCGGCTCGTTCCACAACCGCGGCTTGCTCGGCAAACTGCACTACGACTTGTCGCCGGCGACGTCGATCGAAGCCGGCTTCATCGGCACGTACGGCGGATATTCGCCGCAAGGCTCGGCGTGGGGCGAGTCCTGGGGCCCGACGACCGTCGAGGCCTGCATCCCCGGGACGCTGCAATGCACGAGCCCGCAAGACGCGGGCCTGATCGGCACGACGATCAACGGGTTCTACTGGTTCCCCGGCACCGACATCCAGAACACGCAGCAGATGTACACCGCGCAGCTCAAAACGACGATCGGAAACGATACGCTGATCCTGCGCCCGTATCTCGGAGCGCTGCAGCCGGAAACGTACGTCGGCCAAGGTGAAGGCTACTACCCGGCGTTCTATGCGCCGAACGCGACGTATGCGGCGTGTCCGCCGGTGGGAACGCCCGTTACCGCGACCTGCTATCCCGGCCCGCAGTCGCTGCCTCCGGGCACGCAGATCCCGGGTGCCTACAACAATACCTCGCTGCCCGCCCCGAACCAATTCGAGGCCACGGCCTGTCCGCCGGGCACGGTGTTCAGTTTCAACCAGATCAACAGCCCGGCCAACACGATCGTCACGCAGGGTGGTCAGGAAGAGTGTTTCCAGTACCCCTACAGTACGTACGAGCAAGACAAACTGTACGGCAGTACGTTCTCGTATATCCATCCGTTCGGCGATAGCGAAGTGACGTTCACTTACGACTACCATGGCTCGAGCACGTTCGCGTACGTCAACACGCCGGCGAACTTCGCGGTGCCGTTCTCCGCGACGCGCTTCTCGACGTTCTCCATAACCGGTGCGATTGCGCTCGTCTCACATCTCACGCTCAACTTCGGTCTCTACAACACGCAGTGGACGGCGTCGGGACAACAGCCGATCTTCGACGTCGCGACCAACACGATCACCGGCTACGGTGCGCTGGGCCGCAGCGTGTCGCGCTTCGATCCGCATTTCGCGCTGGTCTTTCATCCGAATCCGAACGACGCGTACCGCGTAGCGCTCGGGAGTTCGGAAACGTTTCCGTTCGTCGGGGACATCAGCGGGCCGGCAATCAGCCAGCCGCCCGCCTTCCTCTTCTCGGCCGGCAGCATCTCGCAAAAGAACCCGAACCTGCTGCCCGAGTACGCGTTCGCGTACAGCGCCGGCATGGACCACCGTTTCGGCAACGGCAGCGTAGCGTCGCTCGATCTCTCGGATACGAACGTGCAGAACGTCTTCCAACAGTCGACGGTTCTGGAAACCGTACCCTACCTGGGCTCGACCGGCGTCCTCGGCATCTTCACCCCGATCAACGTCGCGCATTTGAATGCGGCGCTCGCTACGTTCAAGTACGTCTACGCGCCGGCGCGCGGCCTGGGCTACAACATCTCGGCCACCGCCGACAGTTCGATCATGGGCGGCATTCCCGCGGCCGTCTATAACGGAACCCCGGGGCTGCCGGCCAACGACGTGCAGGTCTGCGGCGGCGGGGCGTTTACGCCGGGCCTGGCAACCTGCATTCCGTATCTCAAGGGCTACGGCCAGGTGACGTACGCCTGGAACGGCGGCGGCTTTGCGGCCCTCGGCGTCGACTTCGAGGGCAAAAACAACGCCTACTATCAGATGCCGTTTGCGATGGCGGATCTCGTCGCGCGCCAGCCGCTTACCCGTTATCTCGAGCTGCAACTGTCGGTGCAAAACCTCTTCAACAATAATTCGTTCAACTATCTCCCGGCGGCGAACGCCGGCGTGCCGGCGGTCGGCAACTACACGCCCGACGGCGTGACGATCGCGCAAGGCAGCTTCTCAACCTATCTCATCCCTGCTCCGACGCGCACGGTCCGGTTGAGCGTGACGGCACATCTGGGCAACTGAATCATCACGTCGATGCCGGCGCGCGTGAGCGACGAAATTCCCGTCATCTCGCTCGTCGGACTGCGTTCGGGCCGGCATGAAGATCTCGAGCGGATCGGCCGCGAGATCGGCCGGGCCGCGCGCGGTTTGGGTTTTTTCTCGGTCGCCGATCACGGGATTCCACAGGCGCTGATCGACACGGTGTTCGCCGAATCGGCGACGTTCTTCGGGCTGCCTGAAGCGGAGAAGCAACGCTTGTCGGTCACGCAATCGACGAGCTACCGCGGTTACGTGTGTTTCAGTGAGGAGAAGCTCGATCCGTCGTTGCCCGGGGATATCAAGGAATGCTTCAACGCCGGCCCCGACCTCGCGGCCGACGATCCGGACGTGCTGGCCGGAAAGCCATACCACGCCGTGAACCAATGGCCGGATCTACCCGGCTTCCGGCCGACGATGCTCGCTTTCCACAAGGCGGCGCTGGAACTGGTCGTGCTGTTGCACCGGGCGATCGCGATCGACTTGGGCATCGAAGAGCGCTTTTTCGACCGGTACCTCGATCGCGCGGTTGGCGTGATGCGGCTCTTACACTACCCGCCGCACCCCGGCCGCTTCGACGGCAGCGTGTACGGCGCCGGTGCGCACACGGACTACGGCAACCTCACGCTGCTCGCGCAGGACACGGTCGGCGGGCTCGAAGTGCGCAAGCGCGACGGCACGTGGACGGTTGTTCCACCGGCGGCCGGTACGTTCGTGTGCAATATCGGTGACTGCCTGATGCGCTGGACCAACGACCTCTACGTTTCGAACGCGCATCGCGTTGTGAACCAATCCGGTCGCGAGCGGTACTCGGTCGCCTACTTCGGAGATCCCAACTCCGACGCGCTCGTCGCCTGTCTGCCGTCGGTGCTCGCGCCTGGGGAAGTCCCGAAGTACGCGCCGGTCACGTACGCGGAATACCTCCGATCGCGCTACGATGCGACGTACACGGTGGCACCGAGCACGTGAACCGCTTCGTCGAAGACATGCGGGTGAGCCTGATCGCCGACGGGGTTCCGCAAGAACACCAAACGATGGCGCTCGATAAGGTCTTCTGGAGTCACTTCACAACGAACCTTGCGCCCGCGACCTGGGTGCTGGGCGCGCTCTTGGTGGGCATCGGCCTGGATTTTCGAACCGGATTGTTGGCTATCCTGATCGGCAACGTGCTGGGCGCATTGCCGGTTGGCCTCAACGCGACGATCGGCCCGCGCACCGGGCTCACGCAGATCGAAACTTCGCGTTTCTCGTTCGGGCGGTTCGGGACGCGCGTGCCTTCGGCGCTCAACTGGCTGTGCGCCGTCGGGTGGGACGCCGTGAACAACGTGCCGTCGGTGCTGGCACTGGTGGCGCTCGCTGCGATGTTCGGCCTACACGTTCAGTTCTGGATCGGCTTGTCGGTGCTGGTCATGGTGCAGATGGCTGCCAGCGTCTACGGTCATCACGTCGTGCAGCTCGTCGCCAAATACCTTTCCTACGTGCTGATCGTCGTCTTCGCCATCACCGGCGTTGTAGCCGTACTTAAGGGTGGTTCGCTGGCGACCGTACACGGGGCCATCCGGCCGGCGACCTTTGTGCTCGGCGTCTCGATCATCGCCGGCTTCGATATCGGGTTCGCTCCGTACACCTCTGACTACACGCGCTATCTGCCGCGCACGACGAAGCCGCTGACGGTGTTCTGGCTGGCCTTTTGCGGCATCGCGGTCTCAAGCACGGTCATCGAGATTTTCGGGCTCTTGACCGCCAGCCGCCTGAGCGACCTTTCTCCGGCCGGTGTTATTGCCGGTATCGGCACGCTGACCGGGCCGTTCGCGCCGGTCGCGTTGATCGCGATTGCGGTGTCGGCCATCTCGATCAACTCGATCAACGACAACACGGCATCGTACAGTTTGATCTCGACGGGGATTCGAATCCCGCGCTACACTGCCGCGATCGTGACGAGCGCGTGCGGCTTCGCCTTGGCCGCGGCCGGTGCCGGCAAGTTCGCCGAGCTGTTCTCGAACTATTTGCTGCTGCTGCTCTACTGGATCGCGCCGTGGGCCGGCATCGTGCTGACCGACCGGTGGCTATTTGGACGCAACGAGCGGCCGGTGCGCGACTGGGGCGCGGGCGCGACGATCTTCGCGATCGTCACCCCGCTCACGATCGCACTGTTCTCGTCGACCGAAATCTATACCGGACCCTTGGCGAAGCTGCTCGGTGGAGCGGACATCGGCTTCTTCGTGGGGTTCTTCGTCGCGTCGCTGTGCTACGCGCTCGTCGAGCGACGCCGCAGCGTCGCAAACGCAAAGGCGCCGCTCCCGGAGGCGACGGGGTGAGCGCGACGGTTCCGGTGATCGACATCGGCGCACTGCGTTCGCACGATCCGGCGGCGCTGCGCGCGCTTGCGCAGGCGATCGGCGTCGCGGCGCGCGAGACGGGGTTCTTCTCGATCGTCAACCATGGCGTTCCCGAGCGTCTTGTCGCGGACGTGTTCGTGGCCGCGCACGCGTTCTTCGCGTTGCCGCTCGCGGTCAAGTCGGAGGTCGGAATCGAATCCTCACCGGCGTACCGCGGCTTCGCGCGCAACGGTTACGAGCAGTTCGATGAAGACCATCCGGCCGATGCGAAGGAGTCGTTCGACATCGGCCCCGACCAAAATTTGTGGCCGGATCTGCCGGCCTTCCGCAGCGTGCTTCAGACGTACTACGGCACGCTGTTCGCCCTGATGATCGAGATGCACCGGCCGATCGCGCTCGACCTCGGCATGGAAGAACACTACTTTCGGCCGTTCCTCGAACGGGCGCTGGCGATCCAGCGGCTGTTGTACTACCCGCCCCATCCAGGCGTCTTCGACGGCACCCTGCACGGCGCAGCGCCTCACACCGACTACGGCAACATCACGTTCCTCGCGCAGGACGACGCCGGCGGTCTCGAGCTGCAAATGCGCGACGGCACCTGGATCGACGTTCCGCCCGTCGCCGGCGCGTTCGTGTGCAACATCGGCGATTGCCTCATGCGCTGGAGCAATGACGTCTACGTCTCGAACCTGCACCGCGTCGTGAACCGTTCCGGGCGCGCTCGCTACTCCGTGGCGTTCTTCGGCGATCCGGCTGCCGACGCGCTGGTGGCCTGCTTGCCCTCGTGCACTGACGCCGCGCATCCACCCAAGTACGAGGCTGTGACCTACGCCGCATATCTGCACGCTCGCTTGAGCACCGCCTACCCCTTGAAAGGAGGATTGGAGCCCTCCACGCTGGGACCGTAGGTGACGCCCAGCTCCAGGAGTGCCGCCGTGAAAGACAAGATCGCCCAGATACTCGCCGGGATGAAGATGAGCATGCCGCTCACTCCCGAGGACATCAAGGCCGTGCGCGAGTTGTACACGCCGTTCCAGGAGGTCGAACCTTACCACGAGGTCGGCGTCTTTCGCGATCAGGCCTACGGACCGCACCCGCGCCAGCAACTCGACGTGTTCGCGCCCGACGGCATCGCCGAGCCGCGGCCGGTGGTGATCTTCGTGCACGGTGGCGGCTTTGTCGGCGGCGAGCGCCGTCAGCCGGGTTCGCCGTTCTACGATAACGTCGGCGTGTGGGCAGCGCGCAACGGGTTCGTCGGCGTGACGATGTCGTATCGCCTTGCGCCGGAGTTCAAATTTCCGGCCGGGCCCGACGACATCGCCGCGGCCGTGGCCTGGGTGCGCGAGAACATCGCCTCGCACGGCGGCGATCCGAACGCGATCGTGTTGCTCGGGCAATCGGCCGGCGCCTCGCACGTTGCCGCCTACGGCGCCCGCGACGTCCGCGACGACAGCGTGCGCGCGATCGTGCTGATGTCGGGCGTGTACGATTACACCGCCTTCGATCCGGCGCCCAACGTGCGCGCGTACATCGGTGAGGGACCGGATGCGGCCCGCAACGCGTCGTCGGCGGTCGGTCTCGTTGCGTCGGGCTTACCGGTGCTGTTCTGCGTGTCGGAGTTCGACACGCAGGCGTTCCACAAACAGGCCCAAACGTTGATCGACGCGTTCTACGCGCGCGACGGTCACTGCGCGAACTTCCAGTATCTGCCGCGGCACAATCACCTCTCACAGATCTCGCACCTCAACGCGCGCGATATCGAAGACCAGGTGTGGAGCGACCGGCTGGCCGAGTACGTGCGCATCTATACGACCCCCGCCGTCCCCGCGTTCTAGCGTGCGCCGGCTTGGCGCAGCCTGCCTAGCCGGCGCGATAGCGCTCGTCGTTGCGTTCGCGGCCCACGCCGCAACCGGTGCGGACCAGCCCGCGCCGGATCGCATTCGCTTGGCGATGAGCCCGACGACCTACACGAACCTGCCGTTGTTTGTGGCGATCGACAACGGCTACTTCACGCAGCAGCATCTCGACGTCGTCGTGGTTCCGTACGCCGGCTCGTCGGTGACGCAACTGCCGCTCCTCGCGCGTGGCGACATCGACATCAGCAACATCGCGCCGGTGCCGGGGCTGTTCAATCTTCCGGCCCAGGGCTTCAACGTGAAGGTCATCTCGTCGCTCAGCGGCGCGCACCGCGGTTGGAACGGGACGACGTGGCTGCTCGTGCGTCAGGACCTGTGGGATGCGAAGACGATCCGCAAGCCGGCCGACCTGCGCGGCATGCACGTCGATGTCGCGGCCGAGGGCGCGCCGACCGATTTGCTCGTCCACGAAGTGATCCGCCAGGCGGGCCTACAACCGGCGGACGTCAACGTGACCGCGGCCGAGCACACGCCGCCGAACTGGTACATCGCGCTGCGCAATCATGCCGTCGACGTGCAGGCAACCGTGGAACCGACGGCCACCGATCTCGAGCGCCAAGGGCTCGGCCACAAGTGGCTCTCGTACGCCGATGCCATACCGTGGTTTCAAGACGTCTACTTTGCGGCGTCGCCGGCGTTCGCGCGCGACCACCACGACGCGATCCGGCGCTTTCTCATCGCGTATCTCCACGCCGCGCAGGACGTCGACCGCTCCGGCCCCGGCTGGACGCCGAAAATGGCCGCCGAGGTCGCGAAGTGGACGCAGCTGCCGCTCGCGACCATCATGCAGGTTCCGGGTCCGCCGTATGTCGGTCAACTCGGTAGTGTCGACGTCCCGTCCCTCGAACGCGTGCAAACGTATTGGGTGAACCAGGGACTCGTCAAAGTCGCGGAACCGCTCAACGATCTGCTCGATCTCACGGCGCTCGACGAAGCGCGAAAGGCCCTACGCATCCGATGAAGTTCGGCGCCTTCGACCACCTCGACCGCGGTCTCTCCCCGACCAGCCAGCACTACGAAGACCGCTTGCGCATGATCGAGGCGTACGAAGACAGCGGGTGGTTTCACGCCTTTCACATGACCGAGCATCACGGCACGCCGTTGGTCATGGCGCCGTGCCCAAGCGTCTTTCTCGCCGCGGTCGCCCAGCGCACGACGACGCTGCGTTTCGGCACGCTGGTGTACACGTTGGCCGCGTATCACCCGTACCGCTTCTTCGAAGAGATCTGCATGCTCGATCAGATGAGCTGGGGGCGCCTCGAACTCGGCATCGGCCGGGGCGTCTCGCCGATCGAGCTGAGTTTCCTCGGCGTCGATATCAAGGACGCCGACGAGATGTATGCCGAGTCGCTCGAAGTGCTCATGCGCTGCTTCGAGGGCGGCACGTTGAACTTCCAGGGCAAACACTATCAGTTCGAAGACACCCCGATCGTCATGGAAACCTTTCAGAAGCCGCATCCGCCGCTCTGGTACGGCATCGGTTCGCCCGACCGCACGGTCTGGGCGGCCAAACACAGCGTGAACGTGATGACCGCTCAGAAGGCGCCGGAAGCGCGCATCATTCACGACCGCTACAAACTCGAGTGGGCGAAGGCCGGCCGCGACCCGGCCGAGTTTCCGTTCTGCGGCACGGCCAAACATATGGTCATCGCGGACACCGACGCCGAGGCGATCGCGCTCGCGAAGTCGGCGTACGCGATGTATACGAACCACACGACGCTGTTGTGGCGCCAGCGCGGTATCCCGCGCTTGCGCGCGTGGACCGACGATTTCGATGAGGCGCGCGCCGGCGGGCTCATCTTCGCCGGCAGCCCGACGACCGTACGCGACGGGCTCGCCAACTTCATCGAGGAATCCGGTGCGAATTACCTCGCCTGCCGCGTCGCGTTCGGCGACCTGACGTTCGAGCAGTCCATGCATTCGTTGGAACTGCTGACCGATAAAATTTTCCCGGACCTGGCGGATCTGGTCCCGGCGTAACCGCTAACTACTGAGCCAGATGTAGCGGGCGATCAGCAGGACGGCGATGCCGTAGAGCAGCGGATCGACCTCTTTGCCGCGGCCGCTGAGCAACCGGATGAGCGCATAACTGATCACGCCGAAGCTGACGCCGTTGGCGATTGAGAACGTCAGCGGCATCGTGACGACGGTGAGGAACGCGGAGATGAGGATCGCGTAGTCGCCCCACTCGATCGTCTTCAGCCCGTCGAGCATCAGGGCGCCGACGACGATGAGCGCCGGTGCGGTGGCGGCGGCCGGAATCGCGGCGGCGATCGGCCAGAAGATCATCGACAGGATGAACAAGCCGGCGACGGTCGTCGCAACGAGTCCCGTGCGCCCGCCTTCCTCGATGCCGCTCGCGCTCTCGATATACGCGGTCGTGGTGCTGGTGCCGAGAAACGCGCCACACACCGCCGCCAAGCCGTCGCAACTGAACGCCAGCGTCGCGCGCGGCATATTCCCCGCTTCGTCGAGCGCGCCGGACTTGTTCGCAAGCGCGACCAGCGTTCCGGTCGCATCGAAGAAGTCGACGAAGAAGAACGTGAACACGACCGCCAGGATACCCAGGCCGAAGGCGGCGTGCAGGTCGAGCGCGCCGATGAGTCCGCTCGGCCACATCGGCAGCTGGATCAGGCCGTTGGTGAAGCCGCCGAACGGCACCATCGCACCCTTGGGTCCGAAGTAGACCGGCGCGCGCGTGACGATCGCGGCGAGCGTCGAGGCGACGATGCCGATCAGGATCGCGCCCGGCACCTTGCGCACGAGCAGTACGGTGATCAGGATCAAACCGAAGACCGCGATCAACACCGGCGGCGACGTCATCGAACCGAGGGTGACGAACGTGTCGGGGTTGGCGATGACCGCGCCCGAGTTCTTGAGCCCCAAGAATGCGAGGAACATCCCGATGCCGGCCGTGACGGAAAACTTGAGGTGGTTGGGGATCGCGCGCACTACGGCTTGCCGCGCCCCGATGATGGCCAGGATCACGAAGATCGTGCCGGAGATCGCCACCGCGCCGAGGGCGGTTTGCCAGGGGATCTTCTGGCCCAGCACCACCGTGAAGGCAAAGTAGGCGTTGAGGCCCATCCCGGGTGCCTGCGCAAACGGGTAGCGTGCGACGAGCCCCATCAAGAGGCTGCCGATCGCGGCCGCCAGGGCCGTCACCACGAGCAGTTTCGGGAATCCGTCGGGGATGACGATGGCGTTGCCGAGGATCTGCGGGTTGACCAGCAGGACGTAGGACATCGTCAGGAAGGTTGTGAGCCCGGCGCGCAGTTCGCGGGGAATGGTCGAGCCCGCCGCTGCTATACCGAAGTAGCGATCGATCATCGACAAGTCTCCCCCGCGGAGAATGTTTTCCCCGTTGGCCATTTGACAGATGTTTCTGGACCTGAGATGATACCGCGAACATTTTGAAGACAGATATTCTACCGACCGACCTCCAGCAGCGTCTGGCGGTCATGCCGAAGGCCGAGATTCACGTACACCTCGAGGGGGCGACAGCCCCCGACGCGTCGTACGCGATCGCGCGCCGGAACGCGGTCGACCTGCCCGGTATATCCTCGCTCGAAGAGTGGAAGCGCTACTTTGACTTCCGCGACTTCCCGCATTTCATCGACGTCTACCGGAATACCGTCGACACGATCCGGACCACCGACGACCTGGCCCTCATGGTCGCGCAGTTCTACGTCGACCAGGCCCGCCAGAACGTCCGCTACTCCGAGTGCTTCATCAGCATGTCGCTGCATCTGCGGCGCCTGACTGCCGGCGAGATCCTCGATGCGCTGGCCCAAGGGATCGAGCGCGGGCAGACGGTGTCGAGCGCGCGCGTCGCGTTCATCGCCGACATCTCGCGCGAAGACCCCCACACCCAGGGCGACGTGCTCGACCTCGCGCTCTGGGGCCAGCGGCGCGGGCTGATCATCGGCATCGGACTGGGCGGTCTCGAGAAAGAATTTCCGCCGCACCTGTTCCGCGAGACCTATGCGCGCGCTCGCGATGCCGGCTTGCACGTCGTCGCGCACGCCGGCGAAGCGGCCGGCTGGGAGAGCATTCGCGAAGCGGTCGACGAGCTCAAGATCGAGCGCATCGGTCACGGCATCCGCATCGTCGATTCGGACGAGTACGCGGCGGTGATGCGCGAGCAGTGGATTCCGTTCGAAGTCTGCCCGGTCAGCAATTACGCGATCGGCTCGACGCCGCTCGACCTGCCGCATCCGATCCGGCGGATGGTCGACCTCGGGCTGCGCTGCACGGTGAATTCCGACGACCCGGCAATGTTCAGCACGAACCTGGCCGCGCAGTATAAGCTGCTCGCCGATCAAGGCTTCAGCTGGGACGAGCTGTGGCTGCTCAATGCGCAAACGCTCGACGCGACGTTCCTCTCCGATGGAGAAAAGGCGGAATATCGCCGCGAATGGGAAGCGTTCGCGGCATCGCTCGGCTAAGGGCTGCGCGTGACTGACTATCCGCGCGACATGATCGGGTACGGTGCGCACCCGCCGCACGCGGCGTGGCCGGACGGCGCGCGCCTGGCGCTGCAGATCGTGATGAACTACGAGGAAGGCTCGGAGTACTCGATCCCCGACGGCGACGGCACCTCCGAGATGTACCTCACCGAGGTGCCGGGCGCCACCGTCGGTCCGGGCAAACGCGATCTGATCGTCGAGTCGGTGTACGAATACGGCAGCCGCGCCGGCTTCTGGCGCTTGATGCGCATGTTCGCCGAACGCAAGATGGACATCACCGTTTTCGGCGCCGCTCTGGCGCTCGAACGCAACCCCGAGGCGGCGCGCGCGATCGCCGACGCCGGTCACGAGGTCTGCTCGCACGGCTGGCGCTGGGTCGGTTTTCAAGACATGGACATCGATGAGGAGCGCGCGCAGATGCAGCGCGCGATCGCGTCGATCGAGCGGACGATCGGTCAGCGGCCGTTGGGCTGGTACTGCCGCTACGCGCCGAGCATCAACACGCGCAAGCTGGTCGTCGAAGAGGGCGGTTTTCTCTACGACTCCGACGACTATAACGACGATCTGCCGTATTGGGTGCGCGTCGGCGGGAAGCCGCACTTGGTCATCCCGTACACGCTCGACGCCAACGACATGAAGTTTTCGGTCGCACCGGGGTTCACGTCGGGCGACGGTTTCTTCCATTATCTCAAAGATGCGTTCGACGTGCTGTACGCCGAAGGCAAAACGGCGCCGAAGATGATGTCGGTCGGCCTGCACACGCGGCTCGCCGGCCGGCCCGGGCGCGCGGCTTCGCTGGCGCGCTTTCTCGACTACGCGCTCGAGCACAAGAAGGTGTGGGTAGCGCGGCGCGTCGACATCGCGCGGCATTGGATCGAACATCATCCGCCTCGCTGAGCGGCTGACCGCACTCGCCGCGCTCGGCGCGACCGGGCACGGCATCGACCGGCGCTTGTTTTCCGCTGCCGATGCGGCGGCGCGCGGGTTGTTCGTGCAGTGGGCGCGCGCGGCGAACTACGCCGTCGAGCAAGATCGCGCGGGCAACGTGTTTGCGCGCCGCTCCGGCCGCCGCGCAGGCGCGCCGGTGCTCAGCGGGTCGCACCTCGACACGGTCCCGACGGGCGGCGCCTACGACGGCGCGTATGGTGCCGTCGCGGCGTTGTGCGCGCTCGAAGAACTCGACGCCGCCGGCGTCGTCACCGAGCATCCGGTCGAAGCGGTAGCGTGGGCCGGTGAGGAGGGCAGCCGGTTTCCGCTCGGCTGTCTCGGCAGCGGCGCGTTCGCGGGCCTCAATTCGCTGCTCGAGATCGACGCGTTGCGCGACGCGGACGGCGTTACGTTTGCCGACGCGCGGGCCGCGGCGCACGGGCTGCTGCCGGATGTGCCGGTGCGCGACGGCTTTCCGGTTCCCGCCGGCTACGTGGAGTTGCACATCGAGCAAGGTCCGGTGCTCGAACATCGCGGCGTTCCGTTAGGGATCGTCACCGCGATCGCCGGGCAACTGCGCGTCGAGGTCGAGGTGCATGGTGAGTCGGGCCATGCCGGCACCGTGCCGATGGATCTCCGGCACGACGCGTTGAGCGCCGCCGCGGAACTCGTGCTCGCGCTCGAAGCCGCGGCGCGCACGATCGGCGACTGCGTGCTCACGGTCGGCCATCTCACCGTCTTCCCGAACCAAACCAACGTCGTTCCGGGGCGGGTGCTGTTGCGCATCGACGCGCGCAGCGTCGACGAAGCGCGCTTGATGGCCCTGCGCGCGGCGATCGCCGATCGCGCAGCGCGCGTTGCGGCCGAGCGCGGCGTGCGCATCGAGGCGCGGCCGATCGAGGAACGCCGCGTCGTGGCGATGGATCCGCGTTTGCGCGCGGCCGTGGCCGGGGCGATCGCCGAGCTGGGCCGGTCGATCGAGCTGCCCAGCGGCGCCGGACACGATGCGATGTGCGTCGCCGCGGTCGCGCCCGCCGCCATGATCTTCGTCCCGAGCGCCGGCGGCCACAGTCACGTCGGCAACGAATACACGACCCCCGAAGACCTGGAACGCGGCGTCACCGCGCTGACCCGCTCGCTCGTAGCCATCGACCGTCTCTTAGCAAAGGTATCGTAATGCGGTTTTTTATTTGCGGCTCGGCGTTGACCGGGCAGCCCGATCATAAGAACTTGGGTGAGGCGAAGCTCGTCGGTGCGGCGCAGACGGCGGCCAAGTACCGGTTGCACTCGGTGCGCGGCGAGCACCCCGGCATCTATGAAGTTGCGCAGGGCGGGGTTTCGATCAAGGGCGAGATCTACGAGATGAGCGACGAGCAGCACGCGCACCTGATCTCCACCGAACCGCCCGACCTGTACGAAGCGCCGATCGAACTCGAGGACGGCAGCCAGGTGAGCGCGATGATCTACCCGCGCGACCTGATCATGCAACGCAACTACCCCGACATCTCGCAATATGGCGGCTGGGCGGCGTTCAAAAAAGCCAACCCCTAGACGAGGCGCGCGCTAGAGCTGGATCGGCGGCGGAGGCCGGAAGCCGACGACGAGATACGTGCACTTCTGACACAGCACGATGTGCTTCGGCAAGTTGTGCGGAGCGCGAACCTTGGCGTCGTAGTTTGAATACGACTCACCCGCTTCGAGCTTCTTGTCACAGCCCGTGCACGGTTCTTCCTTGCCGTTCGCCTCGGCGGCATCGCGCCGCACGTAGAACTCGAAAACATCCGCGATGGTCATTCGGTCGCTCCCCTCTCAGCTTCCACGGTACGTCGAGTAGCCCCACGGTGCCAAGAGCAGTGGGACGTGGTATGTCCGGCTCACGTCGTCGACGCGGAAACGGATCGTGATCTCATCGTAGAATGCGGCGACGTTCTGCGCGGCAAAGTACTGCCCGACGCTGAAGATCAGCTCGTACGTGCCGCGCGCGAGCGTTTCGGCCAGCGGTGCCGCCGTCCGCCCATCATCGTTGGTCTCCGAACTTGCGATCAGCGTGCGGGAGCCGCCGTCGACCGCGAAGAGCGTCAGCGCGATGCCCGCGGCGGGCCGGCCGGTCGATGTATCGAGGACGTGCGTGGAGAGCATCAGGGGCCTTTCGCGCCGGCATCGATCCAAGCGCCGAGCGTCGCACGCTCGGCGTCGGTCATATGAGTGAGATTTCCCAGCGGCATGGCGTGCGAAGCGACGGCTTCGGCCCGGATCAGCGCCGCGTCTGCGACGATACGTTCGGGCGTATCGAGCAGCACGCCCGCCGGAGCGATGCTGAAGCCGGCTTCCGTCGGGTGCGCGGCGTGGCAGACGCCGCAGCGCTCGGCGACGATCGGTGCGACCTGCGCGAAAGCGGGCGCCGCGGCGTTCGCCGCCGCCGGGGTCGTGCGCGGGGCGATCGCCCACGCCACGATCGCGAGCACCACGATCGCCGCCACCGGCAACGCGATGACGATTTTCTTGAAGTGCGTAAGCACGTAGAAGCGGCGCACGAGCACGCCCGCGATCGCGAGGCCGGCGAGCACGAGCCAGCCGTACGGACCGCTATACGTCATCGGGTAGTGGTTGCTGATCATGATGAACAGCACCGGGAGCGTGAAGTAGGTGTTCTGCACCGAGCGCTGGCGCGCCAGTTCGCCCGGCCGCGAATCGGGAACCTCACCGGCGCGCAGTTGCGCGACGACCTTGCGCTGCCCCGGAATGATGATGAAGAAAACGTTCCACACCATGATCGTGCCGACGATCGCACCGACGTGGATGAACGCCGCCCGCGGGCCGAAGATGTGGAAGAGTCCCCAGTCCGCGAACAGCAGGAACAGCCCGATCGCGGTCCAGAGTGCGACTTCGTTCTTGCCCAGCAGGCGGCACAGCGCGTCGTAGACGAGCCAACCCACGACGATCGAGGCGATGCTGATACCGATCGCTTCGGGCGGCGTGAGATTGAGAACGGACGGATCGATCATGAACGACGACGCGCCGGCCCAGTACACGACCGCGAGCATCGCCATGCCGGAGAGCCACGTCGAATAGGCTTCCCAGTAGAACCAGTGGAGATCGTTGCTCAGCGGTTCGCCGGTGGGACCGGTCAGGTATTTCTCGTTATGGTAGAAGCCGCCGCCGTGCACGCCCCACAGCTCGCCGTCGATGCCGCGCTTGCGTTCGGCATCGGAGACCGCGCGGTTGAGGTTGTCATCGAGCCAGACGAAATAGAACGACGTCCCGATCCATGCGATGCCGGCGGTGAGGTGAAACCAGCGAACGATCAGGCTGAGCCAATCGATGACGTAGGCTTGCATCAGGTGACGGCGTCTTCGATGCGCAGCCGCGCGATCTTCGCGATCTCCGCCAACGCCGTCGCGATTTCAACCGCCCGCTCGTTCGTGCGGCGCCGCGCCAGCGCGGCGAGAATCGAATCTTTGGTGTTCTCGCGCGCGCAGATGACGAACGGGAAACCGAAGCGCTCGCGATAGGCGCGGTTGTCGGCATCGAAGCGCGCGATCTCGGCCGCGCTCAGCGTACCGAGTCCGGCCCCGGCCTGTTCGGCTGCCGACGCCGCGGTCAGCCGGCCCTCGCGCGCGACGCGGCCGGCGAGATCGGGATGGGCCCGGATCAGTGCGACCGCTTCGGCCTCGGACGCGCCTTCGACGACCGCGATCATGGCGCCGATCAACGCATCGCGACCGGCGAACGGGCGGCGCGCGGCCGCCGAACGCGCGATCCACGGCGAGTCCTCGAACGCGAAGCCGATTTCCGCGACGAACGCGTCAACCGGACACGCATTGAGGTGTTCGATGGTCGTCATCGAAGCGGCTTCGGATGGCTACGCTGCTGATTCGCGACGCCGCGCACGTCGAGACGTTCGACGATCGGGACCGCGTGTTGCGCGATGCGTCGATCTTCGTGCGCGACGGAGCGATCGAAGCGCTCGGCCCGGCCGCCGAACTGCCGCGCGAAGCCGACCGCGTCGTCGACGCGCGCGGCTGCATCGTGATTCCGGGCCTGGTCAATACCCATCATCACTTCTATCAGACGTTGACGCGCGCCGTTCCCGGCACCCAGGACGTCGAGTTGTTCGATTGGCTCGTGACGCTCTACCCGATCTGGGCCCGCTTGGGGCCGGAGGCGTTGCGCAGCGCGACCGCCGTCGCCTGCGCGGAACTGCTGCTCTCGGGCTGCACGACGGCCGCCGACCACACCTACTTGTGGCCGAACGGCTGCCGGATCGACGACGAGATCGCGGTGGCGCGCGAGATCGGACTGCGCTTCCATGCGTCGCGCGGCTCGATGTCGCTGGGCAGCTCGAACGGCGGGCTGCCGCCGGATTCGGTCGTCGAAGCGCCGGACGTGATTCTGGCCGACACGCAGCGCGCGATCGAACGCTTCCACGATCCCGCGCGTTTCGCGATGACGCGCATCGTCGTCGCACCGTGTTCGCCGTTCTCGGTGACGGCCGACCTGATGCGCGAGAGCATCGCGTTGGCCCGCAGTTGCGGCGTGCATGCCCACACGCACCTGGCCGAAACGCTCGATGAGGAGAAGTTTTGCCTCGAGCGCTTCGGCTACCGGCCGGTCGAGTACGCGGAGACGTTGGGCTGGATCGGCGAAGACGTCTGGCACGCGCACATGGTGCACCCGTCGGCGGACGAGGTGGTCAGGCTCGGCGCGAGCCGCACCGGCGTCGCGCATTGCCCGAGCTCGAACATGCGGTTGGGCAGCGGGATCGCGCCGGTGCGCGCGCTGGTGGCGGCCGGCGCACGGGTCGGGCTCGGCGTCGACGGTTCGGCTTCGAACGACAGCTCGCACCTGCTCGATGAAGTGCGTCACGCGATGCTGCTGCAGCGGGTCGGCGGCGGGGCGAAAGCGATTACGGCGCGCGAGGTGCTGCGATTGGGAACGCGCGGCGGCGCGGCGGTGCTCGGCCGCGACGACATCGGGTACCTCGCCGCGGGCATGGCCGCCGATTTCGCCGGCGTGCGGCTCGATTCGCTCGCGCTGGCCGGCGGCGCGATCCACGATCCGCTTGCCGCGCTCGTGTTCTGCCGGCCGCCAAACGTCGACTTCACCATCGTCAACGGGGTGCCGCTGGTCGAGCACGGCGCGTTCACCGCGCTCGACGTCGAGCGCGTCGTCGCGCAGCACAACGAATTCGCGCGCGCGCTCGTCAGGGGCTAACGAGCGCCGGGGATGTGGTCTGCGCCGTGATCGCGGCGAGCACGCGCTCGGGGGTGAAGGGGAGATCGGACACCCACGCGCCGGTCGCATCGTGAATCGCGCACGCAACCGCGGCGGCGAATGGGATCAGCGGCATCTCCGACATGCCGCGCGCGCCGAACGGCCCTTGCGGATCGGGCGTCTCCATGATGACGGAATGGATCTGCGGCGGCACGTCGAGCGCGGTCGGTAAGAGATAGCTGCTGAAGTGCGGCGTGAGGATGCGGCCGTTCGTGATCCGGAAATCTTCGGTCAACGCGTAGCCGATCGCTTGGGCCACGGCGCCTTCGATCTGCGCTTCGACTTGCTGGCGGTTGATCGCGCGGCCGACGTCGTTGACGCTGATGACGTTGAGCACGGCGACCTCGCCGGTCGTCACGTCGACTTCAACTTCGACCGCTTGCGCGACGTAGCCGTACGCGAAGTGCGGCGTCCCGCGACCGAGTTCGTCGAACGGCGTCGTCGGCGCGGGCTTGAACTGGACCGTTGCCGACGGCACGCCCTCGCCGGCGAGCCGGTGCAGCGCGAGTTCGGCGGCATCCTTGACGGCCCGGCCGCCCATCAGCGTCATGCGTGAGGCCGAGGCGGAACCCGCATTCGGCGCCTGAAGCGTGTCCTCGGCGACGATCGACACCGCGTCGAGCGGCAGCGCGAGCGTTTCCGCCGCGATCTGCCGCAGGATCAGATGCGCGCCCTGGCCGACGTCGGCCGCGCCGATCTGCACGCGCGCCGCGCGCACGCCGTCGAGCACGACCAGGTCGACGGTCGCGGTCGCCTGATCGGGGAAACCGAACGAATAGCCGACGTTTTTGACGCCGTTCGCAAAGCCGATGCCGCGGCGTTTGCGGGCGTGATTTCGCCGCTCCACCGGCAGCAGCCGCAACGCGGCTTCCTCGATGCAGCGCTCGAGTACCGGCCCGGCGCTCACCCCGGGCGGCATCACCGTGCCGGACGAGTTGCGGCTGCCTTCGCAATACAAATTCTTGCGGCGCACGTCGAGCGGATCGAGATGCAACGCGTGGGCGACGCGCGTCATCATCGATTCGGCGGCGAAGTGCGCTTGCGGGCCGCCGAAGCCGCGGAACGCGCCGCTCGGCACGTTGTTGGTGTAGCAGACGCTGCCGTCGACGCTGACGTTCGCAATGTCGTACGGCCCGTGCGCGAACGTCATCGCGCCTTTGAGCACCTCGACGCTGGTCGAGGCGTACGCCCCGCCGTCGGCGATCAGCGTCGTTTCGACCGCGGTGACCGTTCCGTCGCGCTTCGCGCCCCACTTCGCGGTGATGAGGAACGGGTGGCGCTTGTGGTGGCCGATGATCGACTCTTCGCGGCTCCAGCGAATGGCGGCCGGGCGCTTGAGCACCCACGTCGCGAGCGCGACGAGGCACTGGACCGACATATCCTCGCGCCCGCCGAACGCGCCGCCGATCTTCGCGTACTTCACCACGACCCGGTCTTCGGGCAGCTTCAGAATCGCGGCCAGCTGCTTGCGGTCTTCGTGCAGCCACTGGCCCGCTGTTTCGATGACGATGCGGCCGCGCTCGTCGATGTATGCGATGCCGGCGTCGGGCTGGAGATAGGCGTGCTCCTGCCACGACGTGGTGAAGCTGCCCTCGACGACGGCGTCGGCCTCAGCGAATGCGCGCGCGACGTCGCCGCGGCGGATCTTCTGATGCAACAGCACGTTGTCGCGATCGGCATGGACGCGCGGCGCACCCGGGAGCATCGCGGCGCGCGGATCGCCGACGATCGGCAGATCCGCGTACTCGACGCGCACCAGCGTCGCCGCATGCGCGGCAGCCAGATCCGTATCGGCCACCACCAGCGCCACGCGATCGCCGTCGTGGCGCACGATGTCCTCGCACAGCACCGGCTGATCCGCATCGATCAGCCCGTAGCGGTTGTGTGGTACGTCCTTCGCGGTCAGCACCGCCGCCACGCCCGGCACCGCCAGCGCGGCCGACGTGTCGATGGAAACGATGCGCGCGTGCGCGCGGCGGGCGAACACCGTCTTCAGGCGCAGCATGTCCGGCGCGATCAAATCGGCCGGATAATTCGCCGCGCCGGTGACTTTGCCCAACGCGTCGTGCCGCGGGTGAGAGGTGCCGATGTGGCTCATGCGCCGACCTCGACGCGCATCGGCTCCGCCTCGACGTCGGCCGCCGCCGCGATCGCGGTGAGAATTTT
>DASYOE010000282.1:0-2663 GCA_036008105.1 Candidatus Lustribacter sp.
GAGGATGCCCTTGAGCACGATCTTGCCCGGCCACAGGCCGCGGATCCACTCGATGTCTTTCCAGGTCATCGTCGGGTCGAATTGTTTCGAAACCCACGCCGCGAGCGTCGTCACGCCTTCCATGCCGCCGACGTGCCCCGCGAGATTGCCGAACGTCTTGCGCTTCCCGCGCGCGATGCTCCAGGCCCAGGCCGGTTTGGTCGCGATATCGAGCACGTTGGCCAGTGTCAGTTCCGGCGGAACGCTCATCCCGTTCTTCACGTCGCAGTGGCGCTGGCCGAGCACGTTGAGGTCGAGCGTCGGCATCAGCGCGCTGCATTTGGCCGCGATCGCGCGTTCGATCAGTTCGCGTACGAAACCGCGATCGCGCATCACGTAGAGCTGAAACCAGAACGGCCGCTCGACCGCGGCCGCGACGTCCTCGATCGAATCGATCGACATCGTGCTGAGCGTATACGGGATGCCCGCCGCCTGCGCGGCGCGGCAGGCGAGAATCTCGCCGTCGCCGTGCTGCATCCCGGACAGACCGATCGGCGCGAGAACCAGCGGCAAGGCGGCTGCCTCGCCGGCGATGGTGGTGGAAAGATCGCGCCGGTCGACGTCGATGCCGACGCGCTGGCGCAACAGAATCGCGTCGAGGTCCGCGCGGTTCGCGCGTAACGTCGATTGCGTGTACGAACCGTGATCGGCGTACTCGAAGAACGCCCGCGGAACGCGCCGGCGGGCGAGTTCGCGCAGATCGTCGATGCAGGTGACGTGCTTGAGCGAAGGGCCCGTAATGCTAGATCCGCGCCGGGTGCCAGATCGTCTTCAGCTCGGTGAAGGCGAGGACCCGATCGAGATCGTCGTAGGCCGGCTTGTACCACGCTTTCGCCCGCGGCGCGTCTTCGAAGCGGGTACGCGTCACGCTCTCGGCCGCGAGTTCGCCCAATGCCACCTCGGCCTCGCGACCGATGCCGAAGGCGTGCAGGCCGTCGACGTCCATGTGGCCGGCAAGCGCCGGCCCGAGTTCGGCGCGCGTACCGGTGATGACGTTGCAAACCCCGCCCGGCAGGTCGCTGGTCGCGAGGCACTCGGCAAACACGACCGCGGTGCGCGGATCGCGTTCCGACGCGACCGCGATCACCGCGTTGCCGCTCACCAGCGTCGGCAGCACGGCCGTGACGAGTCCGAGCAAGGCCGGCGCGTCGGGCGCGATCACGCCGATCACGCCCGCCGGTTCGGTGGTGGAGAAGTTGAAGTGCGGCCCCGACACCGGGTTGCGTGCCGATGCCAGCGCGACGTACTTGTCGCACCAGCCCGCGTACCAGACGGTCCGGTCGATCGCCGCTTCCACCTCACGGCGCGCGGCGTCGGCGTCGACCGTTCCGCCGAGTACCAACTGCTCGGCCAAGCCGCCCGCGCGGGCTTCCATCATCTCCGCCAGCCGGTAGAGCACGAGCCCCCGGTTGCCGGGCGTCTGGGCGGCCCACTTCTCGTGCGCGGCCCGGGCGGCGACCACGGCGTCCCGGACGTCCTTGCGCGAGCCGCGCACGACGTTTTCCCCGCCAACCTGTTCGGTGCGGCCCGAATCACTGCGCACGAACGCCCCATTGAGGTAGATTTTGTAGGTCTTCCTGACCCCCACGCGCTCGCTCACCGGTCAGGGCTTCGCCCCGGGCCGGGGACCGTCATGCACTGTTTCGCGAGCCCGCGGGTGGGGTAACCGACGGTCGTGAGCACCACACTACGCAAGGCGTCCAACGGCGCCGCTAAAAAACCATTCCTGACCGACGTCACGACGCTGCGCAAAAATGCGCGCGCCCGGATCGCCAAGGGCGCGGTCACCGACACCTACGAGCTCAACGTTCAAACGGCGATCGATTTGCTCCAAGGGGCGCTGGCGACGGAGATCGTGTGCGTCCTGCGTTACACGATGCACGCCGTTTCCGCGACCGGCATCGCGAGCGAAGGGCCCAAAGCCGAGTTCCAGCAGCACGCCCAAGAGGAGCAGGGCCACATGATGTTGCTCGCCTAGCGCATCAACCAGCTCGGTGGGACGCCCGATTTCGATCCCAAGAATCTGGCCTCGCGCGCGGCCGCCCAGTACGGTGCCGCGAAGCTGGATTTGGTCGATATGCTCAAAGAGAACCTGATCGCCGAACGCATCGCGATCGACCACTACCGCGAGCTGATCAACTACTTCGGCGCGAAGGATTCCACCACGCGCACGATGCTCGAAGGCATTCTGGCGATGGAAGAAGAGCATGCCAACGACATGCACGACCTGCTCGTGGCGCATGAAGGGCGGCCGTTCATCCAGAAGTAGGCTGGATGGAATTGATCTGCGTCCGGCACGGGCGCACGGCGTGGAATGCCGGCCGGCGCTTTCAGGGCCAGACCGACATCCCGCTCGACGACGAGGGCCTGGCGCAAGCGCAGGCCCTCGCTTTGCACTTGCGCCCCGAGCGCTTCGACCTCGCCCTCGCGAGCGACTTGGTCCGCGCGCGCACGACGGCCGAGACGATCTGCGCGCCGCACGGCATCGCCATCGAGCTGACGCGCGAGCTGCGCGAGATGCACTTCGGCCAATGGGAGGGGCTGACGTGGGATGAGATCGTCGCGCGCTGGCCGGAACTGGACGCGAAGAACGAAAAGGCGCCGATGTACTACACCGCCGAGGG
>DASYOE010000283.1:0-3160 GCA_036008105.1 Candidatus Lustribacter sp.
TTGATCCGCGCCGCGCTCGGCGATTCGCCGTTCGGTCCCGAAGCCGCGCGCTTCCGCTTGGGCGCGCTCGGCGCGCACGTGATCATTGCCGGGATGGGCAGCACGCGCACCGCGCGCCTCGACGCGTTGGCGACGCGCACGCTGCCGGAGAACGAGATTCCGCTGGCGGTGACGTTGCGGGCCGAACTCCCCAAGGTCGCGTTTGCCGACCGGCGCATTCGCCGCCGCGACGGCGTCGCGACGTTCGAACTGCGGGTGTTCGTTGCGCTCGTGCTCGCCGGCGTTCATCGCATCGGCAACGCAATGGTGAGCTACACGCTCGATGGTTCCGCTCCGGTCGCGCTCGCCGGCGTCGCCGAACCGTTGAACGGATCGATGATCGCCCGCGGCACGCTGGCCGATGCGGCTCGGCAGGCCGCCGATGCCTTTCGCGGCGACGACGAAAAAACGAACGTCTTGCGGCGCACGATCATTCCGCTCGTGCTATCGGCGTTGAAAGAAGCCTACGATTCCTCGCGCCCCGCCGGCGGCTCCGGAGGAAAAAGGCCTAGGCCGAATACTCGGCGTTGATGCCGCTGCCGGCCGACGTCAGCGCGCCGGATTCCAATTGCGCCCGCAAGTGGCTGACTTGGGCGGCGTCGGTGCCCGGTGTGGCCACGACCTTGGGCTGATCGAAGTTGGCGCGGAGCTGGTCCGACACCGCGCTGAGGTTGAAGTCCGAGTTGTTCAGAACGAGATTCTGAATCATCGTTAAACAGCCGGCCGCCTACGTCGGCACGTCCAGCGCGAGGCCCACGCCGAACGCCACACCGGCACCGCCCGGATTGCCCTTCACCAGCTGACTCGCGATCGCGCCCGACTGGTGCCCGATGCTGCCCGGCGGTGCCCCCGTCGAGGGCACGTTCTGCTCGGCGCTATAGGGCAGCGGCGGCGGGTTCAGGACGGGGGCGTTGGAGCTCACGGCGCTGGTAGCCATGGGGGAGTGTTCGACCCCCCGCGCAGGGTTCTTTTTTCCGGGACCGCAAGGCGGGCTGGTATGGAAGCACTGGTCAAACACTTGCTCGAGTTCGCGATGTGGAGCTTTTTCGTCATCTTCGCGTTCGCGGCCATCGGGGTCTACGCGACGATCAAGTGGATCCACGCCCTGATCACGCGCGGCGAGAACGCGGTTGGGAGCCTGACCCGCCGCTAGATCGCGAAGCTCATGAGGGCCTCAGGCGCCGTGGCGACGGCGATGAGGTACTCGACGACCGCCGAAACGCTGGCGTCGATCGTCGAGGTGTTCGTGTCGACCAGCAGTTCGGGGTGTTCGGGCTCTTCGTAAGGCGCGGAAACGCCGGTGAAGTCGGGCAATTCGCCCGCGCGCGCCCGCGCGTAGTGACCCTTCACGTCGCGTGCGGCGCACGTTTCGACGCTGGCGCGCACGTAGATTTCATGGAACGCGCCGGGTTTCGCGGCGGCGCGCGCATCGGCGCGATCCGCAGCGTGCGGTGAGATCGTGCCGGTGATGACGATCGCCCCGGCGTCGGCGAACAGCGCCGCCACCTCGCCGACGCGCCGGATGTTCTCCTTGCGTCCCTCGCGCGTGAAGCCGAGGTCGCGGTTGAGCCCGGAGCGCACGTTGTCACCGTCGAGGACGTAGACGAAGTACCCGCGCGCGAACAGCTCGCGTTCGACCGCCATCGCGATCGTCGACTTGCCGCTGCCCGGCAACCCCGTCAGCCACGCGACGATACCGCGATAGCCGTTGCGCCGCGCGCGCGTGTCGCTCGAGATCAAGTGTCCCTGCGGGACGATGTTGTCGGCGCGTTGTCCGGCCGCCGCCTCGACCGTCGAGAGCTTGCCGCCCGCGACGACCTCGCCGTTGCGCAGCAGCACGCAGCGCGCGCCGGATTCGGCAGCGACCGTGCGCGCCGCGCGCAAGCGCAGCGCGAAGGCGGCGTGCCGCGACGATTCGTCGGGCGCGACCTTATCCAAAATGCCGAGGTCGATCGTCTCGTCGATCCCGATCACCGTCACCGCGACTTCGGCCCGGCCGATTTTCAACGCAAGCGTTTCGCCGGTCCGCGGCGGAGTCGCCGAGAGCCAGAAGAACACGCCGTCGAACGCGTTGCTGGCCGTCAACGGCGGGCGGTCCGCCAGCGTGACGATGTCGCCCCGGTCGACGAAGACCGGATCGTCGAAGGTCAAGCCGACGGCCTGACCGGCACGCGCGGGCGAGGAATCCTCAGGCCAGCGCTTGATGCCGCGCACGCGCGTCGTCGCGCCGCTCGGCGCGATCCGCACGCGGTCGCCGGGCGCGATCGTTCCCGTGACGACGTTCCCGATCGAGATGCGTTCGTCGTCGCTGAAGCGGTAGACGTCGGCGACTTCGAAGCGCAGGTCGCGATCGGCCGGCGGTGCGGCCGGGTGCAGCGAAACGAGCACGTCGATCAGCGTGGGCCCGGTATACCACGCCGTGCGCTCCGAACGGTTGACGACGTTGTCGCCGTCGCGCGCCGACAACGGCACGATCGCGCGCAGCGGCTTGCCGGCCGTTTCGAGCACGGAACGAATATCACGGCTGATCTCGGCGAAGCGCTGCTGCGGGTCCTCGACCGCGTCGATCTTGTTGACGGCGACGATAATTTCGGGCACGTCGAGCAAGCGCAGCAGATAGGCATGTCGATACGTCTGATCGGCGATGCCCTCGACCGCATCGATGACGAGAATCCCGGCATCGGCATCGGCGGCGCCGCTCATCATGTTGCGGATGAACTCGCGGTGGCCGGGGGTATCGATGATCACGATGCGCCGGCCGCCGTAGTGCATCCACACGCGGGTCGTCTCGATCGTGATCGCCTGATCGCGTTCTTCTTGCGCGGCATCGACGGCGAACGACCATTCGGTCACATCGAGACCGCGGCGTTGGCTCGAGGCGATGATTTCTTCCGCTTTGCCGTCGGCGAGGCTGCCGGTGTCGTACAGCAACCGCCCGATGAGGGTCGATTTCCCGTGATCGACGTGGCCGGTGATGGCGACGCGCAGATCCATTACATGTACCCCGCGGCGCGCAGGCGCTCGAACGACGACTCGCTTTCGTGGTCCATCGTCCGCCCGGCGCGCTCGGCGACCCGGGTCCCCCGCAGCTCCTCGATGATCGCGTCGAGCGAGGCGGCGT
>DASYOE010000284.1:0-5252 GCA_036008105.1 Candidatus Lustribacter sp.
GGGTGGTGCCGTCGGGAAACTGAAGCCTCGCAGCGAGTCCGGCGCGGATCGCATCATCGCCGATGCGCGACGCATCGAGCTTCAGCTCGCCCCTTAACCAGAACACGCCGGCGATCCGGCCGGCGTTGACGTCAGGCTTTCTTTCGGGCAGTCTTTTTCTTCGCGGCCGGTGTCTTTTTCGCGGCCGTCTTCTTCTTCGGTGCAGCGCGCTTCTTCGGCGCGGCTTCGGGCGCTTCCGCAACCGCGTCGACGGCCTCTTCGGCGGTACTCGTGTCGCCCGCGTGTTCGAGGTCCGCCTTCCTTTGACGAGCCTGCCCTGAGCTTGACGAAGGGTCGTCGTCCTCGACGTCGACGATGTCGATCGTGACCTTGCCTTCGGCGCTGGCGCGCACGATCGTGCGCAGCGCTTGGGCGACGCGGCCGCCTTTGCCGATGACCTTGCCGAAGTCTTCGGGGTGCACTTCGAGTTCGATGATCGGGCCGCGTGCGCCGTCGACGACCGAGACGATCACGTCATCGGGTTGCGAGACGAGGCGCCGGGCCAGAAACGTGAGCAGTTCGACGGCCCGCGCTTGTGCGACCGCCGGATCGCCGGCCGGACGCGGGCCGTGGTCGCGGTCGCGATACGGACGGCGTTCGCCGCCGCCGCTGCGATCGCCGCCGGGGCCCGAACGGCGTCGCGCGGGACGTTCGTCCTCGGGCTCGATGTCATCGCTGAACGATTCGTTCGTCGCGATCTGACGCGCGCCGAGCGTGGATTTGCGTTCCTCCTCCGGCGTCGCTTCGTCGTCGCCGAACAGTCCGAACTCGTCGTCGAACGCGGACACCGGCTACTCGGCCGCTGCTGCGGGGGCGGCGGCGGCTGCTGCTGCGGTGGCTTTTTTCGGATAGATCGGCGCGCGTTCACACAGGCCGAGCTCGGCGAAGAGGCGGCGCACCGGATCCGAGGGCTGCGCACCCTTAGCGAGCCACGCCTTGACCTTCTCTTGGTCCACGACGACGGTCTTGGGTTCGGTGCGCGGGTTGTAGTGTCCGAGGATTTCGATGAACGCCCCGTCGCGCGGCGACTTCGCGTCGCAGACGACGAACCGGTACGTCGGCTGCTTTTTCGCGCCCATGCGGCGCAGGCGGATTTTGACCATGATGCTTTCTGTCTATCTTTCTAACGTGGAAGTGCCGGCATACGAAACCGGCCCCGCTTCCCGCCACCCATCTGTTTCATGAGCGTGCGTGAAGCTTCGAATTGCTTCACCAACCGATTGACGTCGGCGACTTGCATGCCGCTGCCCGCGGCGATGCGTTTGCGGCGCGATCCGTTGAGGATCTCGGGACGCGCGCGTTCCCGCCGGGTCATCGAGCAGATGATCGCTTCGACGCGCTTGACGTCACCCTCGTCGATGTCGACGTTGGGCAGCGCTTTGGAGAGTCCCGGGATCATCTTCATGATGTCGTTCATCGACCCCATCTTGCGCACTTGGCGCAATTGGTCGAGAAAGTCATCGAGGGTAAAGTCGTTCTTGCGCAGTTTGTGCGCGAGATCTTTGGCTTGCTCTTCGGAGTAGACGCTTTGCGTTTTCTCGATGAGCGTGAGCACGTCGCCCATCCCGAGGATGCGCGAGGCTAGGCGGTCGGGATAGAACGGCTCGAGCGCGCCGAGCTTTTCGCCGACGCCCACGAACTTGATCGGGGCACCGGTGATCTTGTGGATCGAGAGCGCCGCACCGCCGCGCGCGTCACCGTCCATCTTGGTGAGGATCACGCCCGTGATCCCCAGACGATCGTTGAAGCCCTTCGCGACGTTGGTCGCTTCTTGGCCGGTCATCGCGTCCGCGACGAACAGAATTTCGATCGGCTTGACGGCCGCTTTGATCGCGGCCAGCTCGTCCATCAGCTTTTCGTCGATCTGCAGGCGGCCGGCCGTATCAATGATGACGGTCGAGATGCCCAGCCGGCGCGCTTCGGCGACGCCGTCGCGCGCGATCTTCACCGGATCGCCGGTGCCTTGATCGTAGACCGGCAAGTCGATCTGCTTGCCGAGCGTCTGGAGCTGTTCGATCGCCGCCGGGCGATAGACGTCGGCCGCGACGAGCAGCGAGCGGCGGCCCTGCTCTTTGAGCCGCAGCGCCAACTTGCCGGCTTGGGTCGTTTTGCCCGAACCTTGCAAGCCGACGAGCATGTAGACGGTCGGCGGCGCATCGGAGAACTTCAGCCGCGCTTCCGCACCGCCCAGCAGCGCGACGAGCTCGTCGTGAACGATCTTGATGACCGACTGCCCCGGCGTGAGCGATTGCAGCACGTCGGCCCCGACCGCCCGTTCCTTGATCGCGTTGACGAAGTCTTTCGCCACCGCGAGGTTGACGTCGGCTTCGAGCAGCGCGATGCGCACCTCGCGCAATACCTCAGCGACGTCCGTCTCGGAGAGACGGCCGCTATTCGACAACCGGTCGAAGATCGCGCCTAAGCGCGCGCTGAGGGCTTCGAGCACGCGCTACGCGGTCGCTGAACTCGCGTCGATTTTCGCAACGGCGTCGCCGACCGTTTTGATCTTCTCGGCTTCTTCATCCGGAATGTCGATCCCGAACTCGGTTTCGAACGCCATAACCAGCTCGACCTGATCGAGCGAGTCCGCGCCCAAGTCTTCGGTGATCGACGCTTCGGTGGTGACTTCGTTGTCTTCGACGCCGAGTTGCTCGACGATGATCTTCTTGACGCGGTCGAAAGTATCGCTTGCCATGTGACTCCTATTAGGTTCCTTTACGTTAATGCATCAGGTAGCCGCCGTCGACCACGATCGTTTGACCGGTGACGTAACGGGCAGCATCGGAAGCGAGAAAAGTGACGACACCAGCCACATCGTCGGGGGTTCCGGGCCGGCCGAGCGCGATCCCAGCGAGGAACCCCGTGCGCGCGGCGTCGGGGAGCTCGGCTGTCATCGCGGTGTCGATAAGGCCTGGGGCCACGGCGTTCACCCGAACGTTCCGCGACCCTAGTTCCTTCGCCAACGACCGGGTTAACCCAAGTAAGCCGGCTTTGGTCGCAGCGTAGGCGCTTTGCCCCGGATTGCCCGCGATGCCCACGATCGAGGACACGAGCACGATCGCGCCCCCGCGCTGCTTGAGCATGGGCTTCGCGACCGCCGAGCACAGATAGAACGCGGATTTCAGGTTCACGTCGATCAGGCGGTCGAGGTCGCTTGCTTTCAAACGCAGGATCAGGCCGTCGGCGGTCTGCCCGGCGTTGGCGACGGCCACGTCGATCCGGCCGAACTCCGTCAGCACGGCGGTGACGGCCAAATCCAGGGCCACCGGATCGGCCACGTCGACCAGGTGCCGGCTCGTGCGCGCCTCGGCGCCCGCTCCCGCCCGCACCGCGGCCTCGGTTTCGCCCAGCGCTTGGGCGTCGCGTCCGAACAGCGCGACCGCATAGCCGTGCGCGGCCAAATCGACTGCTACGGCGCGGCCGATGCCGCGCGAGGCACCGGTCACCAGCGCAACCTTATCCGCCACTACGAAATACCGGCCGGTGCGAGCATCGCGCGCAGTTTCTCAACGCCCGCGGCGTCGCCCACGTGCATCGCTTTGGGCGCGCCCTCGACGCGCTTCATCATCGGCGCGAGAACCGGCGTCGCACCGAATTCCACGATCAAGTCGATGCCGACCGCGATCATCGCGACCGCCGCATCGTGCCAGCGCACTTCGTCGGTCACGGAGCGGATCAAGTTTGCTTTGATCTGCTCGACGCTCGTGTACGGCTGCGCATCGACGTTCGAGATTACGGTGAAGCGCGGCATGAGCATGGGCGCATCCATCACGTGTTTGGTGAACTCCGCTTGCGCCGGTTCCATCAGCGCCGAGTGCCACGCGCCGCTCACGTTGAGCGGAATGACGCGTTTCGCGCCCGCTTCGAGCGCGAGCTCGCCGGCCACGCGCACGGCGCCTTCGTCGCCGCTGATTACGACTTGACCCGGCTGGTTGAAGTTCGCTAACTGCACGCGACCCGCGCCGCGCGCGACGGCGGCGGCAACGGCTTGCCGCAGTGCGGCATCGTCGAGCCCGAGCACCGCCGCCATCGCGCCGCGCGACCGCTGGGCGGCGCGATGCATCGCGAGCCCGCGCTGGTTGACCAAGGCCAATGCCGTCTCGAACGTGAGCGCACCGGCCAGCGTCAAGCTGCAGTATTCCGCGAACGAATGCGCCGCGCTGACGACCGGGGCGAGGCGATCGCCGACCGCCGCCGCCAGCGCCAGGTTGGTGACGAAAATCGCCGGCTGGCTATAGCGCGTCTCGCGCAGTTTGTCTTCGTCGCCCTCAGCGCAGAGCGCGAGCAAGTCGTAGTCCAAGATCGACTTGGCCGAACGGTACAGTGCGGCCGCGGCCGGATACGCGGCCGCGACATCGACGCCCATGCCGCTCGTCTGCGACCCTTGACCCGGAAACACGACCGCCAGGCGCATCAACGCTCGCTCCAGCGCCACGCGACGGCGCCCCACGAAAGACCGCCGCCGAAACCGACGAACACGATCAGGTCGCCGTCTTTGAGCTTGCCGGCGCCGTAGGTTTCGGACAGCGCGATCGGTATCGAAGCTGAACTCGTATTGCCGTAGCGGTCGACGGTGATAACGACCTTGTCGCCGATCATCTCGAGCTGTTTGGCGGCGGCATCGATGATGCGCCGGTTCGCTTGATGCGGGATCGCGTACGAGATGTCGGCGCGCGTGAGGCCGGCCTTCGCGAGCGCGGCGTCGGTCGCTTCGATCATCTTGGTGACGGCGAAGCGAAACACTTCGCGGCCCTTCATGACCATCTTGTGCTGCCGCTCTTCGATCCCCGACGCCGTCAACGGCGTGACCGTGCCGCCGGCCGGCACCAGCAACAGCGACGGATCGCTGCCGTCGGTGCCGAGGTCGGAGGCCAGGAAATCGTTGCGCTCCGCCGCTTCGAGCACGACCGCGCCGGCGCCGTCACCGAACAGCACCGCCGTGCCGCGGTCGGTGTAATTCGTGATCGAGGACAGCTTCTCGCTGCCGACGAGCAGCACGCGCTCGTACACGCCGGCTTGGATCAAGCTCGACGCAACGGTCAAGCCGTAGATGAAGCCGCTGCACGCGATCTCCATGTCGAAGGCCGCGGTGCCCTTGATCCCGAGCTTCGCGGCGAGGACGCTCGCGGTCGCCGGGAAGATGTAATCCGGGGTGACCGTAGCGACGATCACGCACCCGATGTCGGAGGCCTTGCGGCCGGCGCGTTCGAGCG
>DASYOE010000285.1:0-4247 GCA_036008105.1 Candidatus Lustribacter sp.
GCCCACGTTTTCCCCGGCAGCGCCTTCGCGGTGGCAGCCATCGTGCCGTTGATCGTGTCCCATAGGTCGATCTCGCCCGTCTCGAGCTGCGTCAACTCCGTGTTGTCGTCGGTGATCATCTTGTAGATGGCTTTGTGCAACTTCGGCAACCCGCGGAAGTAGTACGGGTTCGCTTCCATCTCGACGTCGTTGCCGCGGTTGAACGCGGTGTAGCGAAACGGTCCGATGCCCACCGGCAACGCGTTGTACGGCGACTGGTTGAAATTCGTGCCGGGTCCCAAAATGTGTTTGGGCAGCACGCAGTTGTTGCTCTGCGTGTTGAAATAGTCGACGATGAATGTCGCGTAGGGCGTCTTGAGGTGAAAGACGACCGTGTATTTGTCGGGCGCCGTGATGTTGGCCATGCGATCCCAGACGTCGCGCGTGTTGATGTCGTTCGTCTTATCTTGCGCGACGCGCCAGGTGTAGGTCACGTCGGAGGAGTCGAACGGCTGGCCGTCGCTCCACTTCACGCCGTGCCGCAAATGCCAGGTGATCGTCTTGCCGTCGCGGCTGATCCCGCCGTTTGCCTGCGTCGGAATGACGGTCACCAATTCCGGTGTCGGATTGCCCTTGGGATCGAGCCGGGTGAAGAACGCGCCGGTCAGCTCGGTCAACGTTTGGCTGTTCCCCGACGTCGCGATCCACGTGTTCAATGTGTTGATGTCGGTCGTGTCGGCATAGCGCAGGACGTGCGCTTCGTACGCGCTCGCCGGGGTCACGGGTGCGAGCGACGCGGCCAGCAGCAGCGCGAGCAGGGCGGTCAGACGGCGTTTCATTGGGCTTCCTACGACCCTATCGGACGCGCTTCCCCGCTGCTCCAGTCATAGAAGCCGCGACCGGATTTCTTGCCGAGGTGTCCGGCGGCAACCATGTCGACGAGCAGTTGCGGCGGGTGGTAGCGTGCACCGTACGTGCGTTCGAGATTGCGGGCGATGTCGAGGCGCACGTCGAGGCCGACCAGATCGGTCAGCTTGAGCGGGCCCATCGGGTGGCGATAGCCCAGCTCCATCGCGCGATCGATGTCGGCCGGTGCGGCGACGCCGTCCTCAACCATGCGCATCGCTTCGAGCCCAAGCGCGATGCCCAAGCGCGTCGACGCGAAGCCGGGCATATCGCGCACGACGATGCTCGTCTTGCCGAGTTGCACGCACAGCGCGAGCGCCCGCGCGCGGGCGGCATCGCCGGTGCGGCTGCCGAGCACGATTTCCACCAGCTTCATCGCGCTGACCGGATTGAAAAAATGCAGGCCCAGAAAGCGGTCCGGCGCCGGCAGGCCGGCCGCGAGTTCGTCGATTGAGATGCCGCTCGTGTTCGACGCCAGCAGCCGCGGCTCGCGCAGCGCGCAGCGCGCGAGCACCGACCGTTTGAGCTCGGCCTGTTCGGGCACGGCTTCGACGATCAGGTCGAGCCCGGCCGGCAGCGTTTCGATCGTCGCTTCCGTGTCGACGTCGACGACCGTGACGCCGGCACCGCTCTCGGCGAGGGCTGCGGCGATTCCGGAGCCCATCGTGCCGCCGCCGATCACAGCCGCATGGGTTACGCGCTCGGGGTGTGAAGAGGAATCCATGACTGCAGCCGTTTCGCAGCATATCGCCGTCGTACTCTTCGGCGTGTTGGTCGCCTTCGGCCTCATCGGGACCGCCGGCATCGTGCGCCTCACGCAAGGCCCGCGGCCCTGGGCGCTGTTCTTGCTGCTGACGATGCTCGAAGGCGTCCAAGTCTACGGCCTGTTTGCACCCCGCCCCGACGCGGACGTGCGCTGGGGCTCGCTCGTCGCCATCGCCGTGCTATGCTTTTGCGGCTACTTACAGGCCCTGTATTTCGTTACCGTGCGCAAGGGAGTAACGACGTTTCCGCGCGCAGCGTTCTATATCAGCGTCGCCGTCCTACTCGTCCTCGTCCTCGCCGCCCGGCTCGCGAGCCCGTATCTTCCCTGAACGGAGGTTTGCATGTTGATCAAGCGACTGTCGCTCATTCTCGCCATCGCGCTGTTCGCGCCCGCTTCGGCGTTCGCGCAAACGACGACCGGCCCGCTCATTCGCATCGGCGCCGGTCCCGACGACACGTCGATGCCGGTGATCTACGCCGCGCAAGCGGGGCTGTTTGCGAAGGCCGGACTCAACGTCGAGCTGGATAAACTCGCCGGCGCGGCGGCGGTTGCCGCGGCGCTCGCGGGCGGGTCGCTCGAGATCGGCAAGGCCAGCGCGCTCTCGACGATCACCGCGCACGGTAAGGGCTTGCCGTTTACGATCATCGGCAGCATCGCGACGTATAGCGCGAACGATCCCGACTTCGGCCTCATCGTGATGGCCGATTCACCGATCAAGACGGCGCAAGATCTCACCGGGAAAACGATGGCCGCGGTGTCGCTGCAAGACATGAGCACGATCGCGACCTACGCGTGGCTCGATCAGCGCGGCGTCGACCCGTCGACCTTGCATTTCGTCGAGATACCGGCGTCGGTGACGCTGGCCGCGATGGAGGCCGGGCGCGTGACCGGCTCGACGATCTACGAACCGATGCTCTCCACCGCGATGGCTACGGGCAAGGTACGCAACATCGGGTCGCCCTACGATGCGATCGGCAAACACTTCGCCGGTGGCGTGCTCGTGACGACGACGAGTTGGGCCGCCGAACATCGCGACCTGATCGAGCGCTTCTTACGCGTGATGCGCGAAGCGGGAGCCTACGTCGCAAGCCACGAGGATCAGCTCGCCCCAATGCTGGCCCAATTCGCCGGCCTCGATCCCGCCACAATGGTAAAAACCCGCCACGAAGGCCGCCAAGTAACAATCACCGCCGCCGACCTGCAACCGGTAATCGACGCCGCCGCAAAATACAAAGTAATCCCCAAATCGTTCCCCGCCAGCGAAATAATCTGCAGCTGCGCATTGCAGAAGTAGTCGCTTAAGGGAGAACACGAGCTCCCTACGGAGCAACGCCCCTCACGGCTGCGCTACTGGTCAATAGAGCGACCCTCCCGTGTCGGAAAGGGCGCTCGCGATTAACGCCGGGGCAGCCCCGAGGGGCGTTGCTCCGTAGGGAGCACGCGTTTCCCATTTATCGCCGAACGTTTAGACTTCCGAGTACGCTACTGACGGTTCGGCTTTGAGTTTGGGGTGGCGCATGATTGCGGCGTCGATGGCGGCGTGTAGATCCTTGGTGAGGAACGGTTTTACGATGTAGCCGTCCCAGCCGGGGGTTTCTTCTACGGCGCTCGAGTCGACGCGGATGAGTGCGGTGCGGCCGGCGACGCGGCGCACGAACTCTTCCAGCGGCATGCCGACTCGTTCGACGTCGACGATCGCGGCGTCGAATTGCAGCTCGTCGATCGTCGTCAGCATCTCGGTGCCGTCGGCGACCACGGTGGCGGCAAAACCGTCGTCGCGCAGCGTGTGGGCGACGTACGATTTCGCGTCGCCGTCGGCGTCGACGAGGATGAACTTGCGATGGCGCGGGCGCGGCGCGGCGACGGCGGCCGGCAAGAACGTGCGGAACGTGCTGCCCTCGCCCTCGGTTGAGTCGACGTTGATCGTGCCGCCGTGCATCTCGACGATCGTTTTGGTGAGGTAGAGTCCGAAGCCGGTGCCGCTGATGCCGAGCGCGCGCGCATTTTGCGCCCGCGCGAAGCGGCCGAACAGTTTGGCCTTGTCGGCTTCGGGAATGCCGATGCCGTGGTCGCGCACGCTGACTTCGACGCCGCGGCCTTTGGCGCGCAGAAATACTTCGATCGGCTCACCGCCGGGTGAGTACTTGATCGCGTTGCCGATCAGGTTCTCGAACACCTGACGCAAACGGGCGGGGTCGCCGCCGATCCGCAGTTCGGGGCGGTCGGTGCGCAGATCGATCGCGCGCGTCACGCTGAACACGCGCACGATATCCCGTACCAGCGCCACCAGGTCGAACTCTTCGAGTTCGAGCGTGAGCTCGTTTTGTTCCAACCGCGAGAGCGCGAGCGTGTCGGTCGCGAGACTCGCCAAGCGCATCGCGCTCGACGAGATCATCGTCAGGAACTTCCGCGATTCCTCATCGAAGCGTTCGTCTTCGGCCAACACGTCGGCAAAGCCGACGATCGTGGTGAGCGGACCCTTGAAGTCGTGCGCGAGCATCGCGATCAGATCGTTCTTGACCTGATTGAGTTCGACGACCGCCGCGCGGCGCGCTTGCAGTTCGCCGTAGAGTTCGACGTTGCGCGCCGCAACCGA
>DASYOE010000286.1:0-5994 GCA_036008105.1 Candidatus Lustribacter sp.
AGATCCGCGCCAACGTCGCCGTGCAACGCGCCTATCTGGGGGAAATGGTGTAACCGTGCTCCTCGAACTCGATAAGGTCAACGCATATTACGATAAGAGCCACGTGTTGCAAGACGTGAGTCTCGAAGTTGCGCAGGGTGAAGTCGTCGCGCTCTTGGGGCGCAACGGCAGCGGGCGCTCGACGACGCTCAAGACCATCATGGGGCTCGTGCACGCGCGCAACGGCAGCGTGCGCTTTCACGACGCGGACATCACCAACAAGACGCCGTTCGCGCTGGCCCAAGCCGGGATCGCGTTCGTCCCTGAAGACCGCCGCATTTTCCCGAACCTGACCGTCGGCGAGAACCTGCGGCTGGCGGCGCTGGCGGGCCGCAAAGGCTCCTGGACCGCGGCCCGCATCTACGAGGTCTTCGAAGTGCTCGGCGAACGCCGTGACAAGCCGGCGAAGCTCTCCGGCGGCGAGCAGCAGATGTTGGCCATCGCGCGGGCCCTGATCGCCAACCCCGAGATCATCCTGTTGGACGAGCCGATGGAGGGCCTCGCCCCGCTGATCGCCCGCACGGTCGAAGAGGTCGTACGCCGGATCAAGAGCGAGGGGCACACCATCCTCCTGGTCGAGCAAAACGCCCACGTCGCGTTCAGCCTCGCCGACCGGGGCTACGTCCTCAGCAACGGCCGGGTGGTCGGCCAAGGCACGACCGACGCCCTGCGGGCCGACACCGAGATGATGCACCGGTACTTAGCGGTAACCTAAGCGGAACCGCCGGCACCCGTCCGGTGGTCTGGGGGAACGATATGGTGACGCAAGAGATCGTCCGTGAGGCCTTGGCCGAAGTCCAAGATCCGGAACTGCACATGGGGATCATGGAGCTGGGCCTGGTGTACGACGTCCTCGTCGAAGAGGAAGGCAAAGAGGTCACCGTCGTGATGACGCTGACCTCGCCGATGTGCCCGGTTGGTCCGATGTTCACCCAAGCGGTTCAGTCGAAAGTCGAAGGCCTCGACGGCGTCAACCGCTGCAAGGTCGACCTGACCTTCTCACCGCCGTGGGATCCGAAAACCATGGCGTCCGACGACGTCAAAAACCAGCTCGGAATCTGGTAAATCAGATCTTCGGGATGACCTTATCCGCGAAGAGCTTCATCGAGCGCTTCGCTTCGGCATAAGGGATCGTGTTGAAGTTGACCTGGAGCGAGGCGATTTCAAAGTCACCGACCTGATCGCGGTAATCGGCGATCTGGCGGCGGATTTGTTTGGGCGTACCAACCCATGCGCCGCCGGTGGCGACGTTGCTCTCGAACGTATCCTCTTTGAGCTTTTCGATCATGCGGCCGTAGTTCGCGTAGTCTTTGGAAACCGTTCCGGTCGTCCAATCACTGGCCGCTTCGACGATCGACGCCAGGTAGCGGTTGAGCGGGTCGCGCGCGATGCGAACCGCTTCATCGGCGTCTTCATGGCAGAACATGTGGAACGCGATCATCACGCGCCCGCGCCCCGGATGCCCGGCCTCGCGCCAAGCGTCGCGGTAGACGCCGATCAGCCGCGCCAGCTCGGCGTGCAGGATCGGGATCGCCATAACCGCGTGCCCGAGATGCCCCGCGTTGACGAACGACGATTCGGTCGCGAGCGCGGCGATCCAAAACGGCGGCCGCGGTTTCTGCGTCGGTCGCGGCAAGGACGTCGTCGGTCCAAACGAATGAAACTTGCCCGCGAGCTCGACCTGTTCGTCTTCGAGCAGGCGCCGCACCGTCTCCAATCCCTCATCGAAGCGTTCGCGACTTTCATCGAGGCTGATCCCGAACCGGGCGAACTCATGCGGCAAGAAGGCGCGTGCGAAACCGACCTCGAGCCGGCCGTGAGAGATCGCATCGACCATGCCGATCTCGCCGGCGAGCTTGAGCGGATGGTTGAACACCGGGAGCACCGCACCGGTGATCAATCGCATCGTCTTCGTGCGCTGCGCCACCGCGCTCAAAAATAGCAGCGGGTTCGGCGAGAAGCCGCCGTAGGCCGAAAAGTAGTGCTCGACGATGCGCACGTGCGTGTAGCCGAGCCGCTCGCCGAGCTCGGAGAGGTCGAGCGCGTCTTGAAAGTAGTTCTCCGCCGTGATCTCGTTGCCGACCGACGGAAAAAACTGCAGCCCGAACTCCATGCCGACGGCGTTTGCGCCCCCGGTGGCGAAGGCCTGGCGATGACGACCCCGCTGCGCGTCATCGCCGCGCTCACTGCGGCCATCCTCTTGCCGGCCGCCGGCTCGACGTCGGTCGAACAGGTGGGGCGAACGCGGGCCGCGATCGTGCTGCCCGATGCGGCTCCGATCGGCAGCATCATTTTGATTCCGGGCGGAACGACGCTGCAGCGGATCGATGCCGCCGGAAACGGCAGCAACAGCACAAACTTCGTCATGCACATTCGTCCCGCGCTGCTGGCCGCCGGCTTCGCGCTCGCCTATGTCGAGAATCCCGCCGACGAACGGGCGATCGTCGCGCGCATGCGCGCGGTCAAACGACCGGTCTTCACGCTCTCAACGAGCAACGGCACCGCCATCGCCGCCTCCAGCGCCGCCGCGCTTGGCGCAGACGGCCCCGACGGGATCGTGCTGACCTCGACCGTGACGATCCCGTCGCGCCTCAACACCAGCCCCGCCTCGACCGTCGACGTCGGCAAGATCACGGTCCCGGTGCTGTTCGTGCACAACACCGACGACGGGTGCCCGTGGGCGCCTTGGAGCGGCATCGCACCGTTGATGTTGCGCTTCAACAAGAACACCGACGTGACGCGCATCGACGTCACCAGCACGCGCGTGATAAGCGGTCCCTGCGATCCGCTCGCGCCGCACGGCTACCTCGGGATCGAAGACGGGGTCGCCGCGAAGATCATCGCTTGGATGCAAGCACACGGGGCGACCTGAAATCTAGTTGCGCGTACCGGTCTGCTGGCTGAGCCGGCGGCCGAGGAACGCGACGCCGATCGCCATGAACGCCGAGATCACGCCGACGACCGCCCCGTTTTCGATCTCG
Organism: Candidatus Lustribacter sp.; assembly: GCA_036008105.1. Taxonomy (GTDB): domain Bacteria; phylum Vulcanimicrobiota; class Vulcanimicrobiia; order Vulcanimicrobiales; family Vulcanimicrobiaceae; genus Lustribacter. The sequence continues at coordinate 3,021 of DASYOE010000286.1, forward strand.
CCGTTGGTCGCGTAGTCGAGGACCAAGAGCGAGAGCGGGCGCGTGGTCGGCGTGGCGAGCAAGATCATCGTGCTGATGTCTTTCACGCACCCGACGAAGATGAACAGCGCGACCGTCACGGCGGTTGGTGAGAGCAACGGCAACAACACGCGCCGGTAGAGCTCCCACCAACCCGCGCCGGATGTCGACGCCGCTTCTTCGAGTTCGAGCGAGATGCGCGCGATCCCGTTCTTCATCAGGTTCACGCCGCCCGGCATTTCCTTGAAGAGCATCGCCACGACCAACCCCGCGACCGAACCGTACAGCACGTTGAGGACCGAAAAGCCCAAATAGATCCAGAGCAGCGACAGGCTCAGCAAGATACCGGGAATCGCCCACGGCATCCAGGCCGCAACGTCGAGCACGTCGCGCCCGGCCGTGCGCGTGCGCAAGATGATGTACGCGATCAGCGAGAACACCAGCACGCCCGCGGCGGCGGTGAAGACGCCGAGCAAGAGCGTGACCGTGAACGATGACAGAAAGACCGGATCGTGGAGCACGGTCGTCCAGTGGCTGATGGTGAAGCCGAAGCCGCCGCTGACGTTCGTGACGCCGAAAATTTCCATGAACGAGCCGAACAGCAGCGTGGCGGTCGGTACGATCACGGCGAGCGTGGCGAAGAGACCGCAAAAGATCGTCGCCGGCCAGCGCCAGGCGCCCAAATCGAACGGCGGCGCCGCAACCATCTTCCCGGTCAACGTCGCGTACGAGCGGCCGCGCACGACGCGCTGGTACCACAGCGCGAGCACGATGAGCAGGATGATGAACGGCACGCTCAGCGCCATCGCCGGAGCGTACCGCGGCGGTTCGTACACCACCAGCTCCTGAATCTTGGTGGTGAACACGCGGATGCCGGCCGGAACGCCGAGGAACAACTCGACCTCGAACCCTTCCAGGCTGCGAATCAACGCGATGATGCCGGCCATTGCCAGCGCCGGCGCCAGCAGCGGCAACACGACGCGGCGGAACGTCGCGATCGTGCTCGCGCCCGACATGCGCGCGCTCTCTTCGAGCACCGGGTTCAGACCGCGAAATGCGGGGCCGAGCAGCAAGATGATCGCGGGCACGGTCGTCGTCACCAGATGGACCCACGTGATCCCGGAGTAGGAGTAGATGTTGAACGGCCCGTGCTGCAAACCGAGCACCGGCTGTAACAGCCGGTTGATCCAGCCCGACTTCGGATCGAGCAGCAGCGCCCACGCCATCGCCATCGGCAGCGTCGGCAGAAAGAATGCGGTCCAGAACAGAAACTCGATCGTCTGTCGCGCGCGCACGTTGCAGCGAATCAGCAAGAACGCGACCACGCTGCCGAGCAGCAGCGCGAGCGGCACGCGCATCGCCACCAGGATGAACGTGTTCGCGACCGCCTGCCATACCGAGGGGGTGGAGAACGCGCTGGTCCAGCCGCTCGTGCCCCACACGGTCGGTTGGCCCGGCAACGAGATGCGGAAGCTGCCGACCAGCGTGATGAAGATCGGCGCCGACACGAACGCCGTGACCAGCACGACGGGCAACGTGAGCCACGGGTTCCCGCGGTCCGCCACCGACGCGCGGCGCAAACGGCCGCGGACGGGAGTCGAATCTACCACGCGCTGACGGTTTGGGCCGGAGTTTGGTAGCGCAATTCGATTTCGCGCCGTTGCGCGCTCGACTCGAGGATCCCGACGCACACTTCGAGCGTCGCGCGGCCCCAGGCGGCGTCGAGATACGGCTGCCGTCCCTCGGCCAACGCATCGGAGAGTTCCATCAGCTCGGCCGCGCCGCGCATGTAGCCTTTACCGGCCGGCAATTCACGCCGTCCGTCGCGGTCGTAGATGTAGACGCCGTCCGGCGATTGCCGGAGCACGCCGCGCTCACAGTGAACGACGGTCAAACCAAAAAACGGTTGCCGGCGAATCGAGTGACGATCGTCGCCGCCGCCGGGCCCGCGGCCGTAGGGGTCGCCCTCGAGTTGAAAGCGGTACTTCTCTTCGGCCGACATCGGCGCGCGCCGCTCGAGGGGGCGGATCGAATCGCGGTCGAGCGATTGATAGCCGCCCTCACCGATCCCCCACGTCAGCGCCGTGATGTCGAAATACCCTTGCGCGTTGAACACCAGCGTGGCCGCCACGCCGTCTTCGAACGTCAGCAACGCGGTGAAGTCGGATTCCGTCTTCGGCGAGCCCGCCTCGCGGCGCGCGGTGACCGCGCGCACGCTGGACACCGGGCTGCCGGCCAGATAGCGCACCATGTCGACTTGATGCGGGCCCTGCCGGAAAACGGGACCGGTGCCGAGCTCGGTGTCTTCTTCGGCGGGCGTGCGCGGCCGCACGAGCCAGTCGTTGAAGTTCCACGTGTTGATCTGCGTGACGCGGCCGAGCACGCCGCTCTTGAGCACCTCGCGCATGCGGCGCAACACCGCGTAGTAGATCTTGGAGTGGCCCTGCACGTACATGACGCCGTTGGCCTCCACCGCGGCGACGATCTCGTTGCACTCCTCGATGCTGGTCGCCATCGGCTTCTCGCACACGACGTGCTTCTTGTGATTGGCCGCGAGCACGGCGTGCTGCGCGTGGAATTCGTTCGGCGTCGAGATCCACACCACGTCGACGTCGTCGCACGCACAGAGCGCCGCGACCGAATCGAAGCGCTTCACGTCCGGGTGCCGGCTGCCGAACGCGCGCAACGCGTCGGGTCGAATGTCGGCCACGGCGGTGAGCCGAGCGGTATCCGCGATCGAGCCGATGTTCGGCAACACCTGTTCCGCGGCGATGCCGATGCCGGCAATGCCCAGCCGTAGCACCGTCAGGCTGGACTCAGGCGGTTGAGGCTGTGCGAGGTGAACGAGATCATCACGTTCTTGGCCGGATCGCGCAGGATGGCCATCGGCTCGCCACCCGCTTCGACGATGGCGATCTGCTCGTCGAGCAGCTTGCGCAACATCACGACGCCGACG
>DASYOE010000287.1:0-1546 GCA_036008105.1 Candidatus Lustribacter sp.
ACGCGGCTGGCGGCTCAAGCTGATCGCGCTCGCCCGGCGCAACGGTAACGTCATCGAAGCCGCGGTGTCACCGGCCTACGTTGCGCGCGCGCACGCGTTCGCGCGACCGAACGATGCCGAGAACGTGGTGCGGGTGATCGGCGCCAACTCCGGGCCGCTCGAATTCTTCGGCCGCGGGGCCGGCGGGGAGGCGACGGCGTCGAGCGTGGTCGGCGACATCATGTCGGCGATCGAGCGGCGCGCATGCGGGCTCGTGCCGCGGCGCGGCGTCGTCGGCGAAGCGCACACCGTGGCCCCGCTGCGCTTGCCGTTCGTCGTGCGCCGTGCCGGCGACGTCGAGCTCACCGAACCGCGCGCGCTCGACGACGCGCCGGCCTGCGGAATTCCGCTCCTGGTCTGAGTTAGCTTGCCGGCGCGTCCTGCGGGGGCGCGGGCTGATCGGAGAACTGACGTCCTTGGCCGCCGCCGTCGACCAGCGCCGAGAGGTTGGCGAGCCGTTCGACGATTTCTGCTTCGCTCTCGTTGCGCGGCGGCATCGGTGCGAGGCCGCGGTCTTCGCGCAGTGCCGAGCGGTGCTGGCTGTAGAGCTCCTCGGCCTTGTCCTGATTGCGCCAACAGGCCTTGAAGTGATCGGCGACGCGAAACGCGGTCCCGTTGTCGTTCCGCTTGAGTTTGGCGGCGACGGTGCCGGCGACCGAGTAGATGTCGAAGACCGAATTCCGTAGCGCGTCGAGCCGCGGGTCGTAGCTGAGCAGCGATTCCTTCTGCTCGAGATCGCGCAGCTGAAAGTACGAGAGGCTGCCGAAGCGCGCGACCTTGGCGATGATCGCGCCCATGATCGGCAGTTCAGTTAGGGCCAGCTTCTGTTCGGCCATCGCGCGATCGCGCTGTTCTTCGTCGGAGACGACGCCGCGCTCGAGCCGCTTCGCGTAGTCGGAGCGCTCTTTCTTGATCTTGTCGATGCGCTTGTAGATCGGCTTGATTTCGGGGCGTTCGTGGAACTCGTTGAGGCCGGATTCGGTCTCCATCGATTTCTTGATCGCCTCTTCCTTGAGGTAGATCGCGCGCTTCATCTGATCGTCGAGCGCGCCGAGTTGCTCTTCGCGCTTGCGCATCGCCGCGCGCAGTTCGGTCAGCGCCTCGGCGGCGACGAACGCCTGGCGATAGAGCCGGCCGGCGGTTCCGAACGAGAAGAGGTTCTCCCAGAACGTGGGCGGATTGACGCCCTTCTTGTCGACGTGGATGGGGTAGCGGTTCGCGTATTGCCGCGTCGTGTAGGTGGCCGCGGAACGGCGCTCGTCCTCGAACGATTTGCCGTTCTTGATCTCGCGGTACAGTTGCTCGCGCTTCTGCGCGAACGACGTCTGAATCGCCGTCTCGGCAGACGAGAGCTGCTGCCGGTTATAGCGCCGCTTCGCGTCCTCGTAGGCGCTGAGATCCCGTTCGTCTTTCTCGAAGTCCGGGATGTCGTACGGCGAGGCCGTCGCCTCGGGTTCGGCTTCGTCTTCCTCCTCCTCGACGTCGACGGGGAATGCTTCGCCCCCGT
>DASYOE010000288.1:0-2106 GCA_036008105.1 Candidatus Lustribacter sp.
GTCGGGCGGCCCGATCGCGATCGTCGATGCGAGGATCGGTTCGGCGCCGGCCTCCCACAGCTGCTGCGCAAACTCGGCGGCCCCGGCGGCCGGGCGCGTGATCAGCACGCGCTTGCCGAACAGCGGCGCGCGGTCGAACCAGCGGATCGACTCGCGTTCGCGCACGACGTCGCCGATCACCACGATTGCCGGCGCGGCGAACTGCGTGCGTTCCACGTCGTCGACGATCGTGGCCAGCGTGCCGACCAGTGTCTCTTGCGTCGGCTTCGTGCCTTCGCGCACGATCGCGACCGGCGTCGTATCGGGCAGCCCGTTCTTGCGCAGCTCCGCGACGATGCCGGTGAGGTTGCCCATCGCCATCAGGAAGATCGTCGTCGATTTCGGGTTGGCCAGTTTCGCATAGTCGAGGCTCGTGTAGCCTTTGAGCGGATCTTCGTGGCCGGTCGAGACGGAGAACGACGTGTTGTGATCGCGGTGCGTCACCGGAATGCCGGCGTACGCGGGCGCGGCGATCGCCGACGTGATGCCGGGGACGATCTCGAACGGCACGCCCGCTGCGTGCAGCGCTTGCGCTTCCTCGCCGCCACGCGCGAACACGAACACGTCGCCGCCCTTGAGCCGCACGACCCGTTTGCCGTCGCGACCGAGCTGCACGATCAGCGCGGTGATCTCGGTTTGGGTGAGCGTGTGCGCGCCGGCGCGTTTGCCGACGTAGATGCGCTCGCACTCGGGCGGCGCGAGATCGACGATCGCTTGCGAGGCGAGGTAGTCGTACACCAGCACGTCGCAGTTCTGGATCGCGCGCGCCCCCTTGAGCGTCAAAAGGCCCGGATCACCGGGCCCCGCACCAACCAGCCAAACCTTGCCGCGCCGCGGGCTCACTTCAGATCGAAGAGCTCGTCGAGCATGAGCGCCCGGTCACGGATGTTCGTAATCGGCGTATGCAAGAGCTTGGAGACGATCGTAAGCGACATGCCGGTGATCAGCATTTTTTCGCGGTCGGTCAGTTCCGGGCAGCGCGCGAAGAGCTTTTGCAGTTCGCGTTCGCGCACGGTGTCCGCGGATTGCACGATCGAGCTGATCACCGGCACCGCGACGCGCGACTGGTACCAGTGGTGGAAGCGCTCGGTGTGCTCGGCGATGATCTCCTCGACCATCGGGATCGCTTCGCGCCGGCGTTCGAGCGTGATGTCGACCACGCCGCGCAAACCGTCGACGTCGACCAGCTTCACGCCGGGAATCGCGGCGACGTCGGGATCGCAGTCGCGCGGCACCGCGATGTCGACGATGAACAGCGGGCGCTCCGGGCGGCGGCTCATCGCCGCGCTCACATGCTCGGTCGTCAGTACGAAGTTCTGCGAACCGGTCGAGGTGACGACGATGTCGGCGCCGGCGATCGCATCGGTGAGGCTGTCCAAGTCGGCGCGGTGCAGCATCCAGATCTCGCGGCAGCCGTCGTTCTTGAAGCGGCGCGCGACGCGCGAGCCCATCTTGCCGGCGCCCACCACGACGACCGAGGTGCCGCGGATGTCGCCCACGTGCGCTTCGGCAAAGTTCACCGCCGCGGTCGCGATCGACACCGACTGGCCGCCGATGTCGGTATGCGTACGCGCCGACTTGCCGGCGTTGATCGCTTCGCGAAAGAGCGAGTGCAGCGTTTTGCCGAGCGACTGCGCGCGCTGGCCTTGGATGAACGCATCCTTGACCTGCGCGAGAATTTCCGCTTCGCCGATCAGCATCGAATCGAGACCGGTGCTCACGCGCAACAGATGATCGACCGCCTGACTCCCCAACAGCGTGTACATGTAGGAGTCCATGTCCTCAACGCCGCCATGGCGGAAATTGCCGAGGAACTGGCGGATCTGCTTCACGCCTTCTTCGTAGTCGTCGAGCTCGGCGTAGATCTCGAGCCGGCCGCAGGTTTGCAGCATCAGCGCTTCTTTGACCGCTTCGTAGTCGCGCAGCGCGATCAGCGCTTCACTCATCTTGTGGGCCGGAAATGCGTGGCTCTCGCGAACATCAACCGGCGCGGTATTGTGGGAGAGACCCATGCAGACGAGAGGCACGAGCTAGACGCTTCCTCGCGGGGCGGCAAATACCGCCGTC
>DASYOE010000289.1:0-2139 GCA_036008105.1 Candidatus Lustribacter sp.
ATTCGCGTGGCGGCGACGTCGTCGGGCGCGATCACCGGGCTCGTGCACGACGTGGTCGACACCACGGCGTACGCCGGCGAATGGGTCGAGCCGTGCGCCAAGTCCACCGACTTCCTGTACGAGATTCCGAATCTGCGCATCACGCAGCACGCGGTGCGCCTGGACATCGCAACGCCGACCGCGATGCGCGCGCCGGGCGAGGCACCCGGTTCGTTTGCCATCGAATCGGCGCTCGACGAACTGGCCTACGCGGTGAACGTCGATCCGATCGAGGTGCGCGTGCGCAACCACGCCGCTAAAGATCCGCAACGCAACACGCCGTTTTCGAGCAAACATCTGCTCGAGTGCTATCAGGTCGGCGCGCAACGGTTCGGCTGGGACAAGCGCACGCCCGAGCCGCGTTCGATGCGGGCGGGCAACGAATTCGTCGGCTACGGCATGGCGACCGCGACGTACCCGGCGATGGCCGGCGCGACCGACGTGCGCGTGCGCACCGACGGCGGCGGACGCGTCACGGTGGAGTGCGCGACGCACGACCTGGGCACCGGCATGTACACGATCATCGCGCAGGTAGCCGCCGACACGCTCGGCATTCCGCTCGCGCAGGTAACGGTAAAGATCGGCGATTCGACGTATCCGAAAGCGCCGGTCGCCGGCGGGTCGCAGAGCACCGCCAGCGTGATGCCGCCGCTGGTCGATGCGTGCGAAGCGTTGCTGCGGCTCGCCGGCGGCAACGTTGCCGGCGCCGCCGCCGGACTCGTGGGCACCGGCACGAATGCGGCCGCGTACGATGAGGAAAAGCACGCGTTCCACTCGTTCGGTGCGCAGTTCTGCGAGGTGCGCTTCGACGAAGAGTTGGCGCGCCTGCGCGTGACGCGCTTCACCGGCGTGTTCGATTGCGGCCGCATCCTCAATCCGAAGACCGCCCGCTCGCAGATGATCGGCGGAATTATCATGGGCCTGGGCATGGCGCTGATGGAAGAAACTTCCCGGGATGCGCGCACCGGCGCGATCGTGAGCAACAACCTGGCCGACTATCACGTGCCGGTGAACGCCGACGTGCCGCCGATCGACATCGCGTTCGTCGAGCACCCCGATCTCACGTTCAACGCCCTTGGTGTGCGCGGTGTGGGCGAAATTGGTATCACCGGGGTCGCAGCCGCGGTCGCCAACGCCGTATACCACGCCAGCGGACGGCGCGTACGCGACCTGCCGATCCTGCCCGAACGGCTCTTGTAAGGCCTCAGGGCCCACTTCTCGGCCGAACGGCCAACTGTTCGGGGGCGCTTCTTTCGAACACAACCGGTTCGAATGTTTCAGCCCCGATCGGACTCCCGGCGCCAATCCGTCCGCGACGTGCTGCGCGAAACGGCCACCCTGATCAACCGCAGCGGTCCGATCGAGACGACGCTCGACGCGGTGTGTTCGCGGCTGCTCAAGGCCGCCGAAGCCAGCGAAGTCACCCTCGCGCTCGCCGATTCGCAGGGGTGCACGGTGCGCTATCGCCGTTCGCGGGCGAGCTTCAAGGCCTGCGACGACGTGGTCGACGATGCGATCGCGCGCGCCGTGCTGGCCGACGGCGTGCCGCGACTCGACCTCAACCGCGCCTACGCGCCGCTGCGCGACGACAACAAGATCAGCGGTGCCGTGTGGATGACCTCCAAGCGCGACGTGTACGACGAGGATGGGCTCGCGCTGTGCGAAGCGTTTGCCGGCTACCTGTCGCTGGCGCTGCAGAAGGCCGCGTTGCGCGAACGTGCCCGGCATCTCGAAGAACAGTCGATCACCGACGGCCTCACCGGCGTACCGAACCGGCGCGCATTCGACGCGGCCCTCGAACGCGAGTGGACGCGCGCTATCCGCGCGAAGAAGCCGATCGCGATCGCGTTGCTCGACATCGACTCGTTCAAGGCGTACAACGACATGTACGGTCATCCAGCGGGCGACGTGTGTCTACAGCAGATCGCGCGGGCGTGCAAGGCCAGCGTCGTGCGCGCAACCGACTGCTTCGCGCGCTACGGCGGCGAGGAGTTCGCCGTCGTCATTCCCGACACCGAAGCGCGCTGCGCGGCGAAGATCGCCGAACGCCTGCGCGGGGCGGTGGAGATGCTCGGCCTGCGACACGAGGCGGTGCCGCGC
>DASYOE010000290.1:0-5398 GCA_036008105.1 Candidatus Lustribacter sp.
TCCGCGTTGAACCGCTTCGTTCATCGCCGGGAACGGCAGCTCCACGAACTTGATGCGCTTCGAATCGCCGCCATTTCGATCGAGCCATACGAGCGTTGCGAGCGCGCCGATATTGTTGATGCTCGGCGCGGCAACCGTTCCGACGACGTCCTGCGCCGCGTGCGGACCGTCATCGCGGACGACGAGGCCGATCTCGGGAGCGGCATCTTCGTAGAGCTTGCCGGGGGCGAGGAAGACGATCGGAACGTTGTGCGCGTGCGCGGTGATCAAGCCGACCGAATCGAAGAGCCCCACGTCGATGGCATTGCCTGCCAACGCTGCGGAGATCGCACCAGGGCTGGGGAAAAATTGCAGCTCGACATCGAGGCCGGCCTTTTTAAAGATGCCGAGGTCGACGCCGTAGAACGCCTCAGCGCACACCTCGACCGGAGCGACGCCGATGCGCGTTACTGCGGGGGCGGGGGTCTGTGCGCCGGCGGCTCGCGGACCGACGCTCGCGAGCGTGGCGGCGAGCGTCGAGACGAACGCGCTACGCGTGAACGGCATGGTCGACCTCGGGAAGTTCCTCGAGATCGTATTCCGTCGACGGGACCGCCGGCAGTTGCACCGGCGGAAGCGCAACGACGAACAGTTCCATCTCCGTCGCAGCAGACAGAGCCAGCGACTCGCCGGCTTCGATCTGCAACGCTGAAAGCCGTGAGATCGCCGTCTTCTCTGCCGTTCCGTTACCGGACAGCACGACGATCAGTCGCAACGCCGCGGGATCTTCCGAGCGCCAGCCGGCACCGGCGGCGACGCGGACCATCTCGACCGTCACCCCGCGTTCGGAGAACGTACCGAGGAACTTGCGATCGACGCCGCTCGCGCCCGAGATCGGAAGCCAGTTGAAATTCTTCGGGTCGGCGATGATGATGCTCTTGTAGCGCGGTCGCGGGTATTTGATGCGGTCGCCGAACACGTGTTCCCAGATCGCGTTGAGTCCCCACGCCGACGTTCCGTCATTGCGATGGTAATAGGGGCCGACGAACTTGCCGGTCTGTTCGAGATCCTTCCACGCTTGACGCCGCTGCTCGATGCTCATGAAGCCGATGCCCGACGCCCCGCCGAACTGGAGCACGAGTTGCAGGCGCTCTCCCGGAGCATACGGTGCGACCGGATCGTCTTGCGGTCCGTAGGGAAGTCCCTCGGGAACGTAGCCGACCTGGCCCTCGCCGAGGACGACGTCGCCGTGATTCATCGTGCCGGTCAGCGGTAATCGGATCTGATCGAAGTTGTGACGGTGGCGGGGCATGAAAAAATCGCGATCCTGCCGGCCCAGGATGTACATGAAGTTTTCCGGCGTCCCGTCCGTGCCCTTAAGAAGATGGTGGAACGCAATCTGCCCGGTCGGGTGGTCCATCTTCCAGTTGGTCTCGTCGAACTGTACGATCTTCATAGAGACCAGGTTACTTGGTGATTGCGGAGCCTCCTGCGGGCTGCAGGGCGAGGTACACGACGCTGACGTCCTGATCGCCGTAGCCCAAGGCTAGGGCGCGCTCCCACTCGTGCTCGAGAGCATCGAGCATCGGCAGCGGCACCCCGCCGCGAGCTTCCGCCTGCAAGGCGAGCCGAACGTCTTTGGCAGCATTGGCCAGCGAGAACTCGGGGTCGAACGCACCCGCCGCGATCTTGGTCAGCTTCGAGCGAACCATCGGGGCGTCGAGCGCGCCGCCCTGGAGGCACTCGGCAACGCGGTCCAGCGGCACGCCGAGCGTCTTTGCGAGCGCGGCGATTTCGGCCACGCCTTCGGCGACGGCGGCCAACCACGAGTTGAGCACCAACTTCATCCGCGAACCGGTGCCGGCGTCGCCGAGCCAAACTGTCTTCTTCCCGAGCGCGTCGAGGAGCGGCTGTACCGCGTCGATCGTCGCTTTCGCACCGGATGCCAGGATGATTAATGCCCCGGCGCGAGCCGGGCCGACGCTGCCGGAGACCGGTGCGTCAACGAACGCGACATCGGCACGGCGCCGCACCAGCTCAAGCGCCTGCGTCGTCGCTTCGACGCCGATCGTGCTCATCTGCAGCCACACGGCGCCACCGCGCATCGACGGTAGCGCATTCTCCATCGTCGAAATAACTGCGGGTCCGTTCGCGAGCATCGTAATGACGACATCGGCGTCGCGTGCGGCCTCCGCGATGTCGCGGAACGGGTCGGCACCGGCGCCGCGCAGCGCGTCGGCTTTCTCCCACGTGCGATCCCACACGCGTACCGCGAAACCCTTACCTAGCAAATTCGCCGCCATCGCGGAGCCCATCGCTCCGGCGCCGAGCACGCACACGTTCACCGTATCGCTCCTCTAGCCGGCAGCGACGGTAAGCGGCGGTGCCATGAACTCAGGACCAATGGGGTCGGGCACTTCCTCGTTGACGATGCGCTCGATGTCCGCTTTGGTCGCCGCATCGAGCGTGAAGCCAAGTGCGTCGGGCAACGCGTCGAGTTGGTCCGGGCGGCGCGCGCCCCACAACGCCGCCCCAACGCCGGGCTGATCCAACACCCAGCGCAGCGCGAGCTGAATCACGCGCTTGCCGAAACGCGCTTGCGCGAGTTCGTCGAGGCGCGTGACCGCGCGTACGTATTCGGCAAGTCTTGGGGGTTGGAACTTCGGATCCACGCGTCGCAAATCGTCGCCGATGAACGTTGCGTCCGCGCGGATTTTTCCGCTGAGCAGGCCGCGACAAAGCGCGCCGTACGTCAGGGCGGTCAGGCCGCGGTCGCGCACGTACGGGAGAACGTCGCGTTCCACCCCGCGCTCGAAGAGATTATACGGCGGCTGCACGGTGTGCAGAGGCGCAAATGCGGCGAACTCCTCCATCTGCGCCGGCGAAAAGTTGCTTACCCCGACCGCTCGAATCTTGCCGGCAGCATAGAGCGCTCCCATCGCGCGCGCCGTTTCCTCCATCGGCGTTCCGGGGTCGGGCCAGTGGACTTGATAGATGTCGATGTAGTCGGTCCGCAACCGTCGCAACGAATCTTCGGCTTCCGCGCGAATTCGGCGCGCCGAAGCGTTGCGGTGCGGAACGCCGTGTTCGTCCCACTCGAGGCCGACCTTCGTCGCGATGACGGCCTGGTCGCGCCGGCCCACGAGCGCCCGGCCGACGACCTCTTCGGAGTGACCCTGGCCGTACGCGGGGGCAGTGTCGATCAGCGTGATGCCGGAGTCGAGCGCTCGCCGAATCGTCGCCACCGCCGCGTCGTCGTCGGGACCGCCCCACATCCAACCGCCGATCGCCCAGGTGCCGAGCCCGATACGCGACGGGCGAACCTGGGTGTTCTTGATTTCGGTGAATTCCATGACGGTAGAATAGGCCCGTCCGGCCGGGCTGTCCAGGAACTAGGGCTTCCTGTTTAGCCCGAAACTGGGCCCTTATACTTCCTCAATGCAAAGAGCGTTGTTGATCGCTCGGAAGCCCGAAGATCCGGAACATACGTACCATGCTCCGCCGATGGCATGGCTGGGCGAGTTGCTAGTCTGCGCGTGCGGCCACGGCATTGGACGGCACTCGCCGGGAGGCTGTCGTGGGTACTACAGCAGCCGATGCCGGTGTAGCCAGAATCCTTCGGAGGTTCTCGAGCGAGCGATTCATGACGCGCGGATCGAGTGCGAACTCGAAGCCGGCCGCGCCGCGGGTATCGCGCACGGCGCTGCGAAGCACTCGCCATGCTACGCTCCGCCGCACTTTGTCTCGCTGCCGGCGGTCTGCTTACGGCCGGTCGCCCCGCGCTCGCGCAAGCCGTAGCCCCGGTCGTGCGCATCGGCGCGATCACGATCGACGCCTCCGGCGAAGCGTACTACGGCACGGAAACCGGCATTTTTGCGAACAGCGGTTTCACGCCGCAGGTCACGACGCTGACGAACGGCGCGGCAATCATGGCGGCCGTGTTGGCCGGCGATCTCGACATTGGGATCTCCAACCCGATGCAGGTCGCGGCCGCGCTCGCGCGCGGAATCCCCGTGCAGATGATCGCGCCGGCCGCGCTCTACTCGAAGCGCGATGCGAGCATCACGATCGTGGTCGCGAAAGACTCGCCGTTCAAGGAACCCAAAGATTTGATCGGCTCGACGTTGGCCATCGGCGCGCTGAGCGACTTCAACCAGCTCAGCCTGTTGGCGTGGCTCGAGAGCAACAACATTCCTCGCGACAGCATCCATCTCGTCGAGCTTCCGCTGGGTGAGATGGGGGCCGCGATCCAACGCGGTACCGTCCAAGCCGCATTCACGAGCGAACCATTCAAGACGACGGCCGTGCGCGCCGGGCAGATCCGGGATTTCGCCGATACCTACCTTACGATTGCGCCGGAGATCGCGACGACGGTTTGGCTGGCGACGAAGGGCTGGCTGCAGAAGAACCCCGACACCGCCAAAAAGGTCCTCAATGGGATCTACGCGACCGCGCGCTGGGCCAACGCTCACGTCCAAGAGTCGGGCGTTATCCTTGCGAAGGTCGCCAAGATGGACCCCGCGGCCGTCGCCACGATGCGGCGCTCGTACTACGCTACGGTCAACGATCGCAAATATGTCGAATCGATGCTCACATTGGCTGCGCATTTCAACATGCTCGCTCGGCCCGTGACGTATGAGGAATACACTGCCTTCCCATCATAAGGTGCCGTTCATGCGCCGTTCAACCGCTGTATCGCTGCTGGCCGGCAGCGTCGTCACCGCCGCGCAACCCGCGTTCGCGCAAACAGCGCTGCCGGTGGTGCGCATGGGCACGCTCGCGATCGATGCCGGCGGTCAGGCCTTCTATGGCGCCGACACCGGCATCTTTGCCGCCAACGGTATCACTCCGCAAGTCGTGCTCCTCAACGGCGGCGCGGCGATCGTCGCGGCCATTCTTAGCGGCGACCTCGAGGCCGGCGCGTCGAATCCGCTGGCGCTGGCGACCGCGATCGCGCGCGGTATCCCGATTCAGATGATCGCGCCGGGGTGTCTCTACTCGAAGCGCGACGCGAGCGCGAATCTCTTCGTCGCCAAGGCGTCGTCGATCACGAAGCCGCGGGACCTGATCGGCGCGACGTTCGGCGTGGGCGCCTTAGGAGATTTCAACCAGTTGAGTCTGTTGGCATGGCTCGACACGAACAACGTTCCGCGCGACGGGGTGAAGTTCGTCGAGCTGAAGTTCAGCGAACTCGGGCTCGCGCTCCAGCGCGGAACCGTGCAGGCGGCGATCATCGCCGAGCCGGCGAAGACCGAGGCGCTGCGCGCCGGATTGGTGCGCGAGTTCGGCGACACCTACTTGTCGATCGTGCCCGAACTGAGCCCGCTCGTGTGGGTCGCCGCCAAGAGCTGGCTGCAGAAGAATCCCGACACGGCGAAGGATCTGGTCCGCGGGCTCTATGCGACGGCGAAATGGGCGA
>DASYOE010000291.1:0-5981 GCA_036008105.1 Candidatus Lustribacter sp.
GGCGCGGTCGATTCGGCCCATTCGTGGTATCTGCATCGCGGTGCGACCAAGTATTGGAAGCAGCGGGCGGAGCTCTCGAGCGATATCTCGCCCAAACTCGAGGCCGAGGACACGGAGTACGGGTTCCGCTATGCCGCGATCCGTAAACCGAACGCGCATCCCGAGTCGGAGAAGTACGTGCGCGTGACCCTGTTCGTCGTGCCGACGACCGCGTTCATCCCGCGGCCGCTGGTGCTCGAACAGGCGGCGCAAGTCCAGATTCACGTGCCGATGGACGACCGGCACTCGATGTTCTACGGGGTGTTCTTCAGCCAGAACGGTCTGCCGGTCGACCGCGACGAGTTGCGCGAGAGTTTGCGGGCGCGGCGGGGCCCCGATCTCGACGACGCCTTTTTCAGCCACGGCGATTTCGGGAACACGTGGCGGCAAGATCGTGCGGCGATGAAAGCCGGCAGCTGGATCGGTATCCAAGGCTTCCCGCAACAAGATATCGCGGTCCAGGAATCGATGGGCCCGCTGGTCGATCGCACGCGCGAGCATCTCGGGACCTCAGACGTGGCGATCATTCGGATGCGGCGGCGTATGCTCGAAGCCGTGGGCCGCTGGCAGCGCGGTGAGACGTTAGTCGGCCAAAGCGCCGGCATTCGCTTCGACCGGCTGCGATCCGAGCAAGGGATCATCCCGATCGATCGGCCGTGGCAAAGCGTCGGCGCCTTCGCTGGAGAGTACGCGCACACGTAGAAGTACGCGTGCGATGGAACTGCTTCGCTTTACCGGCCTCGAGCGGCATTTCGGCGCGAAGGAGGTTTTCCGCAATCTTTCCGGCGTGATTCGCGCGGGCGAGAAGATCGCGCTGGTCGGTCCGAACGGCGCCGGGAAGTCGACCTTGGTTCGCTTGCTCGCCGGCATCGACCGGCCGGACGATGGGACGATCGCGCGCGCCCGCGACACGCGCTTCGGCTATCTGGCGCAAGATGCGGCCGAGAGCGGCCCGGCCACGTTGCGGGCGGCGTTTGAGGAAGCGCTCGCGCGCGGGTCGGCCCACGAGTGGGAGATGCGCGCGACGCTGAACCGCTTCGCCTTCGCCGAGAGCGATCTCGACCGGCCACTCAGCGAGTTCTCCGGCGGTCAGCGCACGCGCGCGCTGCTGGCGCGCACGCTGCTCGAGGAACCGGATTGGCTGATCCTTGACGAGCCGACCAACCACCTCGACCTCGATACCGTCCGTTGGCTCGAGACGTTCGTGGCGCGCGACGCGCGCACGTACGTCATCGTGTCGCACGACCGGTACTTCCTCGAAACCGTCGCGTCGTCGATCTGGGAACTGGCGGACGGCGAACTCGTCGAGTACGCGGTCACGCCGGGCAAGGCGTACAGCGAGTTCGTCGAGCAGCGCGTCGAGCGGCGGGCGCAGCAGCAGCGCGACTACGACGCGTCGATGACCGAACGCGAACGGCAGCGCGCGGTGATCGCCGAGCTGCGCACGCACGGTTCGCACAACTACTCGCACGTGCGCAGCCGCGAGAAGGCGCTCGACCGGGTCGAGGTGATCGATGCGCCGCGCAAGGAACGCCGTTCGATCTCGGTTGCGCTGACCGCCGCCCGCAAAGCGACGACCGGCATCGCGATCGAGCTCGTCAACGTCGCCAAAGCCTACGGCACGCGGCTGTTTGCAAACGTCAACGCAAAATTCGCGCGCGGCGAGACGGTCGCGATCGTCGGACCGAACGGCGCCGGGAAGACCACGCTCCTGCGCATCATCGCGGGCGAGCTGGCGCCGGATCGTGGCAACGTGCGCTACGGCATCGGGCTGAAGACGGCCAGCTACTCGCAGAGTTCGGTCGACGATTTGCCGGCCGGTGTGTCGGCGGCGGATGCGGTGGCGCAAATGGGCGTCACCGGCGAAGAGGCTCGTTCGCTCCTCGGCCGGCTCAATCTCGGCGGGGACGCGGTCGACAAGCCGGTCGAAGCGTTCAGCGGCGGCGAACGGCGGCGCATCATGCTGGCGCGGTTGATGGCGCAGCGCGCCGACTGCCTGTTCCTCGACGAGCCGACCAACGATCTCGACATCCCCAGCCGTGAAGCGCTCGAAGACGTACTTGCTTCGTATGGCGGTGCGTTGTTCGTCGTGTCGCACGACCGCTATTTGCTCAAGCGCCTCGCGCAGCGCGTGATCGCGATTCGCGATGGTCACGCGACGATCGTCGACGGCGACTACGACACCTACGAGAAATGCTTGCATTCGCCGGCGCCGGTGACGCCCGAGACGCGCACGGCCGCCAAGAACGCGGCGAACGGCAAGCGCGCCGCACACGATGCGAAGATCGAAGCCGGGCGCCGCAAGCGCGCGGTCGCGGATGCGGAACAGCGCGTCGCCGATCTGGATGCGGAGAAAGTGCGGCTCGAAGCGCGTTTCGCGGCGGGCGACCTCTACGAAGATCCGGCTGCGGTGATCACGCTGCAACTCGACCTCGACCGCGTGCGCGGCGAGATCGAAAGCGCCTACGAAGCCTGGGCGCGAGCGACCGCCGCGCTCGAAGGCGGTTCTCAGGATGATCCACGACTTCTGTCGTAGTCTCTCGCGTATGAAGCGTTTTTTGCTGCTTGCTCTGTGCGCCGCATTTGCCATGCCTTTCGCGGCGGTCGCACAACCCGCTCCGCCGATGCAAGGCGGCCCGCCGTCGCCCCAACAACGGGCGGCAATGGAGAAGGCGCGCGCCGACGCCAAAGTCGCCGCGTATCAAGCGCTGACTCCGGCGCACGTTACGAGCGTCAATGCGATCGTCGCGCAAGTTGCGGCCGGATCGCTCGACCGCCGCACGGCATCCGGCCAAATCGATGCGCTGCTGACGCCCGATGAGAAAACGGCCGTGATGGCTGCGGCGAGCAAGTCGTTCGCCGCGATGCGTGCCGCCATGGCCGGCCCCGGTGGGCCGCCGCCGCCGAACGCAGCCGGTGGTCCGCCGCCGGGGCCGCCGGGCGCGGGTGGTCCGCCCGGAGGCGGCCGCTTCGGTCCGCCGTCGGCCGGCCGGTTCTTGCTGATGGTCTCGATGTCGCGCGGTCAGATGCGCAACACCGAGCCGCGGGCGCGGAGCAGCTCGGCGCCGTAAGTTAGCGCCTATGGCGCGCTATCTCGAAGACCTCAAACCCGGCCATGCCTTCGAGTCGCGCCGGCATACGATTACGGAAGAAGCGATCGTCGCGTTCGCGCGCGAGTTCGATCCGCAGCCGTTTCACACCGATCCCGAAGCCGCGAAGAAATCGTTCTTCGGGAAGCTCATCGCCAGCGGCTGGCATACCGCCGCGCTGACGATGAAGATGCTGACCGAAGCCGAGATGGATCTCGCCGGCGGCATCATCGGCGCGGGGATGGAAGATTTACGTTGGCCGACGCCACTCGTTCCCGGCGACACGATTCACGTGCGCGTCGAGATTCTCGAGTCGCGCGCATCGAAGTCGCGCCCCGAGATCGGGATCGTGCGCGCGCGCGTTCAAGCGTTGCGTGAAGACGGCACCGCGGTTCAGGAGATGACCGCGAACCTCATCGTTCCCACCAAACCCGGCTAGTCCGGATGCACGGGACCTGCTCCTGATCGAGCTGGCGCTCCTGAACGTCGATCGCCTGCTTCTGCGTCTCGAGTTGCGCCTTGACCAGAGCGCGCTCGCCCGGGCTGGCGCCGTCGAAATCGTCGTCGACCTGGTGTTTTTGGCGCTCGATTTCGCGCTTGTCGTTCTCGAGCTGTTCCTTCGAGCGGGGACCGCACCCCGTGCCCGCGTCTTCGTTCACATCGGCGCGCGGAGCACTTGAGAGAACGGTTAGCGCTGCGGCGTGTTGACGCACGGTTGCACGAGCCACCGGCGTTTGAAGGATGAGCGGCTGAGCTCTGACGGGGTTCGCGTTGACCGCCGGGGCGGTGACGCCGTGTGGGCGCGCGAGGACGACGATGCCCGTCACGCACACGCAGGCCACAACGCCCAGAGCCGTCATCGCCGGCCGCTTGCGCGGCGGCGCTGTCTTTCGTCGTGGCGCGGCGCGGGCTGCCATCACGACCGTCGGTGCTGCGAGCGGATCCGTTGCAGCGAGCGAAGCGCTCCAGGTGGATAATTCGTCAGCCACCGCGGCGGCGCCGGCAGGCCGCTCCGCCGGCGACTTCGCGAGTAGCCGTTCGATCAGTTGCGCCAACGCGGGCGGGACCTCGGGAAAGCCGCGCAGCGACGGCACCGGCCGCGTTGCGTGGGCAAGCGCGATCGTCAGTGGATCGCTTCCGGTGAACGGCGGCTCGCCGGCCACCATCTGATACATCACCGCACCGAGTGCGTAGAGATCGACCGCGGGCGCTGCGTCGCCGCCCGCCATGAGCTCGGGCGCGATGTAGAAGACGCTACCGACGACCATCCCGGTTTGCGTGAGCTTTGCCTGTTCTTCGGCGAGCGCACGTGCGACGCCGAAATCGGTGAGCTTCACCCCGCCGCCCTCCGGGAGGAGCACGTTGGACGGCTTTACGTCACGGTGCACGATGCCGGCTGCATGCGCGGCAGCCAAGGCGCGCGCGATTCCTTCGCCGATCGTGACCGCCTCCGGCACCGGCAACGCGCCCCGTTCGCGCAAAACGGCGGCCAGGCTCTTACCGCGGACACGTTCCATCACGATGATCGGGCGATGCTGAATCTCGATGACATCGAAGATCGTCACGATGTGCCAGTCATGCAGCCGCGCCGCAATGCGAACTTCTTGGACGATGCGTTCGCCGGCGCCGGCCTCACTGCCGAGCGGAAGGCGCGGGATCTTTAGCGCGACCGACCGGTCCAGTTGCTTGTCGTGGGCAGCGTACACGAGAGCGCTGGCGCCCTCGCCGAGTACGCTCTCGATCCGGTATCGTTCGCCGATAATCGTACCGGCGAGCCCCGCGCCGTCGTCCGTCAACATCCGCCGGGGCCTGGTGGTGACGGGTTGGTGTAGACGCGCTGGTGATTCCACGGCGCCGTTCCCGCGCGTTGCCACCAGTAGTCGACGTCGCCGCAGTCGTCGCTCGCGGTGAGGATTACCGATACGCCGGTCCAGGCGATCGCGCGCGGACCCGTTGCGCCGCCGTACGTTCCGGAAGCGTTGAGGTTCTGGAGGTTCCACGTGCCGTTATCGAACGCTGGCGACCACCAGTAGTCCACTTGCTGCGCTGATGTCGAGACGTCCGCCGCCGCGATCACGATCGAGTTGCCGGCCGCGGCGACCGTCGGTCCCCAGTAGTCGAGATCGTCGTACGGCACCGAGCGCGGCGCGCTGACCGTCTGCGCGTGCCACGGCGCCGTACCGGCCGCCTGCCACCAATACGTCACGGTGCCGGGGTACGCGTTCGCCGTTGCATAGTGCGTCGCCGCGATGACGACGGCGTGTCCGTTCCACGCGATCGATGGAAACTGATCGGGCCCCTTGTCAACGATCTGCTGATGCCAGACGTTCGATCCGGCTTGCTGCCAGTAGTAGCAGAGGGCGCCGTTGTTGCAGATATCGGCGATGACCACCGACGAGCCGGTCCACGCAATCGCGGGTTGGTCGCCGACCGTGTTCGCATTGACGAGCTGGTGATACCACGTCGATTGGCCGGACTCTTGAAACCAGTAATTCAAACCGTTCTTATAGGTTGCCGCAACGACGACGGACCGGCCCGTCCAGGCCATGCTCGGCGGCGAATAGCCCATGACGTGCGGTGTCGTCACCCCGTTATCCACCGAGCCGAAGTTGCAGCAGCCGGGCGGACCATTCGCGATGGTCTGCTTATTCCAGGGCGTCGTTCCGGCGGCTTGCCACCAATAGTAGAGGCCGCCGTTGCGCTGGTCGACCGCCGCGATGATCACGGACTTGCCCGTCCAGACGATCGCATTCGACCGATAGCCGAGCGTCGTGAGCGGCTGAAACCCGGGACCCGGACATCCGCCGCTCGCGACGAGTTGCTTGTTCCAGGCGCTCGAGCCGGTTGTTTGCC
>DASYOE010000292.1:0-5461 GCA_036008105.1 Candidatus Lustribacter sp.
GTTCGCGTGCGCCACCGCTTCGCGCACGAGGCCGAGCGCATGTTCGTCGTCGACCGCCAGATGATCGGCCACGCCGGAGATGCGCGTGTGCACGTCGGCGCCGCCGAGGTCCTCCGCCGTCACGATTTCGCCGGTTGCGGCTTGGACGAGCGGCGGCCCGCCGAGGAAGATCGTGCCGGTGCCTTCGACGATGATCGTTTCGTCCGACATCGCGGGAACGTACGCACCGCCCGCCGTCGACGAGCCCATCACCGCGGCGATCTGCGGTATCTTCGCCGCCGACATTCGCGCTTGGTTGTTGACGATGCGGCCGAAGTGGTCGCGGTCGGGGAACACGTCCGCTTGCAACGGCAGAAACGCGCCGCCCGAATCGACGAGATAGATGCACGGCAGATGGTTTTGGGCTGCGATCTCTTGCGCGCGCAGATGCTTCTTCACCGTCATCGGGTAGTAGGTGCCACCTTTGACGGTCGCGTCGTTGGCGACGATCGCGCACGGCGTGCCGCTCACGGTGCCGATGCCGGTGACGATCCCGGCCGACGGCGCGTCATCGCCGTACATGCCGTTCGCGGCCAGCGCCGACAATTCAAGGAAGGGCGAGCCCGGGTCGACGAGGCGGTCGATCCGCTCGCGCGCGGTCATCTTCCCGCGCTCGTGATGGCGCTCCGTCGCCGCTTTCCCGCCGCCTTCGCGCACCCGCGCCAAGTTGGCCCGAAGCTCGGCCACCAGGGACAGCATCGCGGCGGCGTTCTCTTGAGCGGACGAGTCCGGCGTCATGCGTGAAGCGGTTGGAGGGCGGTTAGAATACGCCTTCGCGGCAAGACGTTGAGGGCGCTCCGGCGTTATCATGTCACCGATGGCCGCTCCGACTTCCGCTCCGCCCCCGCCCGCCGCACTGTACCGTCCGGCCGGGCAACTCGATCTCGCGACCGCGCTCGAACCGTATGCCGGTCCGTGGGGCGTGCGTCAAGCCGCCCACCTCTGGCGCCGTGCCGGCTTCGGCGGTTCCCCCGACGACGTGCAGCGCGCGACCGGCCTCGGCGTGCATGCGGCCGTCGACGGCTTCATTCGATTTGGCGATGCGTCGGCGTTGCCCGCGCAGCCGCAGCTCGTCGACGATCGTCCGAACCGCGACCAACTCAAGATGCTCCTCGCCGCCGCGCCGCAAGCCGGCGCGCCTCCGGTGCCGGATGAAGCGCTGAAGACGGCGCGTCAGGCGTTGGGCCGCGCGCACGTGCGCGATCTCGTTGCGATGGAGACCTGGTTCCTCGACCGGATGATCGCCTCGCCCGCGCCGCTGCAAGAGAAGATGACGCTCTTCATGCACGGCCACTTCACGAGCGCGTATCAGAAGGGCATCCCGGCGCAAGCGCTGGTGAACCAGAACAACCTCTTCCGCGCCAACGCATTAGGCAATCTGCGCGACCTGACGCTGAAGGTGTCGCAAGACCCGGCGATGCTGCGCTACCTCGACAACGCGCAGAACAATAAAGCGCATCCCAACGAAAACTACGCGCGCGAGTTGATGGAACTGTTCACGCTGGGGATCGGCAACTACACCGAGACCGACGTGCGCGAATCCGCGCGCTCGTTTACCGGCTGGGGTCTCACCCGCGACTTCACCTTCCAGAATTTCCCCGTTCGCCACGACGACGGTACGAAAACCTTTCTGGGACGCACCGGCAACTTCACCGGCGCGGACATCGTGCAGATCATCTTCACCCAGCCCGCGGCCGGCACGTGGTTCGCGAAGAAGCTGCTCGAATTCTTCGTCTACAGCGATCCCGAGCCGGCGCTCATCGACACGGTCGCGGCGCTGATTCGCAAGAACGACTTCAACCTGCAGCCGGTGATGTCGACCGTGCTGCGCAGCAACGTCTTCTATAGCGAGCGCGCGTACCGGGCGCTGGTCAAGAGTCCGGTGGAGTTCGTGGTCGGCAGCTACCAGCTCTTCGGCATCCGGCAGTCCGACCTCGTCGCGCTCGGCGCGCTGCGCCGCATGGGGCAGATCTTGTTCGTCCCGCCGAACGTGAAAGGCTGGGACGGCGGCGCGGCGTGGCTCAACAGTCAGACGCTGCTCACGCGCGAGAACTTCGCTTCGGGGTTGATGGCCAAGATGGGCGATACGACCTGGATGCAACGGATGATGACGTCGATGGACCCGGCCGGCGTCTCGCGCGCGCTCACCGCGACGATCTTGCAAGGCGACGTCTCGCCGGCCTCGACCGCGCATCTCACCGCCTACCTGGACGGCACCGGCGTCAGCGCGCTGGCGGCGTTGTCCGGCGAAAATGCCGACGAGCGCATCCGCGGCGCGGCGTATCTCACCATGGCGATGCCCGCCTACCAACTCGCATAACGAGGCTATTTTGAAACGTACTGCGTTCTTGCTCGGTGCCACTAGCGGACTGGCCCTCGTCGGTCACGCCGACGGATTCTTCGCGCGCGCCCTCGCCCAGGCACCGCTCGACACGGCTGCCGGCAGTGCCGCCGACCGCGTGTTGGTGATCGTCAACTTTCAGGGCGGCAACGACGGGCTGAACACCGTGGTGCCGTTCGGATCGCCGGCCTACTACAAGTATCGTCCCTCGCTCGGCGTTCCGGCGAACGACGTGCTGCGCATCAACGATTCGGTCGGGCTCAATCCGGCGCTCAAAGCGTTCAAGGACATGTACGATAAGGGTCAGGTGGCGATCGTCCAAGGCGTCGGCTACCCGAATCCCGACTATTCGCACTTCCGCTCGACCGAGATCTGGCAGACCGCCGCGCCGCAGCAGTATCTTTCGACCGGTTGGGTGGGGCGCTATCTCGATTCCGCCGGGTTGCCGCCGGCTAATTTGTTCAACGCGATCGCGATCGCCGACGTGTTGCCCGAAGTGATGGTCGCCAACCGCGTCGACGTCGCCGCGATCGCGCAACTCAACGGCTACGGCTTGACGAGCGATAAGAACAAAACGCTCGGACGCGACGCGTTCCATTCGTTCGTCTCCGACAACGACGTGCCGTTCCGCTCACCCTATCTGGCGCAAGTCGCGCAGATCGAAGACCACGCGCAGCGCGGCGCCGAGGAGCTGCCGAAGCTGGTCGCTGACTACAAGCCGGCCGGGACGTATCCGGCGACGCCGATCGGTCGCAGCTTGGCGCTCGCGGCGCAGGTGATCGGCTCGAAGCTCGGGACGCGCGTGCTCTACGTGCAACTCGGCTCGTTCGACACGCACACCACGCAGAAGGGCACGCAAGACCGGCTGCTGGCCGATTTCGCCGACAGCATGAGCGCGTTCTACGCCGATCTGGCCGCGCACGGCGACGACAAACGCGTGTTGACGATGACGTTCAGCGAATTCGGGCGCCGGGTCGCGGAAAACGGCAGCCGCGGCACCGATCACGGTTCGGCGGCGCCGGTCTTTCTGATCGGCGGCGGCACCAAGGGCGGGCTCTACGGCCGGCAGCCGTCGCTCGACGATCTGGATAACGGCAACCTGCGCTTCACGACCGACTTCCGCAGCATCTACGCGACCGTGCTCGAGAAGTGGCTGCAGCGCCCGTCGTCAGCCATCGTCGGTTCGGGCTTCGACCAGCTGCCGCTGCTGACCTAACGCCGGCTTCGAGAGCAGATAGCCGGCCGTCGCGCCGAGCCCGGCGATCAGCGCGAACAGGCCGAGCGTAGCCGTCGGTGGGCCGGTGCGCGCGCCGCTCAACGTTCCGCCGACCGCTCCGCCCACGGCTTGCGTCGCGCCCAGCAAGCCGGCTGCGAGGCCGGCGTCGGTGCGCGCGAGGTTGAGCAAGGCGGCGTACGATCCGGGCGCCGCGAAGGCGATTCCGAACGCGTACGACGACCACGTCGCGATAAAGCCGACGACCGATGGGAAATTGGTGTCGACGAAAAAGGTGATTATGGTCGCCACCAGGATCAGCGCGCAACCGCACGCGAGCAAAATCTCGGAGTCGACGACCTTCGTCAGTCGCGCGCTGAGCGCCGCGCCGGCGATGAACGCGAGCGAGTTGATGGCGAAGGCCAGCGCGAACTGCGCGCTGGTCAAATGCAACTGCACGATCAGCGCAAACGGCGAGCCTGCGATCAGGGCGAAGAAACCGAAGAAGGTGCTGAAGATGAGCAGCATCAGCCCGAACGTCCGCGGGAGGCGCAGCACGCGGACGTAGGCGCTTGCGATGCTGCGCTCGATGCGCGGCGAGGTTTCGGGCAGCAGAACGGCGACCAGCGCGACGAGCGCGCAACCGACGATCGCCAACACACCGTAAAGCTGGCGCCACCCGAGCGTCGCCAGGATGGCCGCCCCGATCAACGGTGCGATCACCGGCGCGAGGCTGCCGACCGACGTCAAGACCGATTGACGAAACGCCGCACCGGCGCGATCTTTCGAGAGGTCTTGCGCGATCGCTCGCGCGTTGACCGTCCCCGCGCACGCGCCCAAGCCCTGGAGCAGCCGCAGCGCGACGAGTACGCCGGCGTCGGAAACGAAGGTGCAGCCCACGCCGGAAAGCGCGTAGAGCGAGAGTCCCCACAGCAGTACCGGCCGTCGCCCGAAGCGGTCCGACAGCGGTCCCAGTATCAGTTGGCCGGCGCCGAAGGCGAAGATGAAGGCCGACAGCGATGATTGGATCAGCGCGGGCGGTGCGTCAAGCGCGCGAGCGATTGTCGGCAGTCCCGGCAAGCTGATGTCGATCGAAAGCGGCGGCAGCATCGTCAACGAACCCAGCAGGATGAGAAACCAGGGGCCGCTCGTCCGTGCCTCGATCGAATTCACACCCACGGTGACCCGGTCGCCCGGTGAGGAGTTCCGGGCCGTCGACAGAACTGCATGAGACCTTCCCGTGAAAGCGATCGCCGATCCCGGCCTGCCGCCTCGTGCGACGCCGAAAAACTTCCTCGTAGCGTGGCTGCTCGTGCTCCTGCGGCGCTCGCACCTGCACGGCTACGAGATCATGAAAGAGTTGCGCGACGAGTTCGGCATCGCGTGCGATCACGGCGCGCTCTACCGCACGCTGCGGCAGCTCGAAGCGCGTAATTTGATTCGGTCGCACTGGGACGCCGCCGACCTCGGCCCGGCGCGCCGCGTCTACGAATTGACCGACGCCGGCGGCGAAGCGCTGGTCGCTTGGAGCGACGCGCTCGGCGGCTACCGGGCCTCGCTCGAAAAATTCTTCCGTCTGTATCACGGGCTCACGGGAAATTGAGCATCTCGATCCGCTTCCTGGGCACCGGCGGCGCGCGGTTCGTCGTCGCGAAGCAAATTCGCGCGTCGGGCGGCATGTGGATGCGGTTCGGCGCGACCCAAGTGCACGTCGATCCGGGCCCGGGCGCGCTCGTGCGCGCGCTCGGCACGATCCCGCCGCAGCGGCCGGCCGAGTTGGACGCGATCGTGCTCTCGCACAAGCACCTCGATCACGCCGGCGACGTCAACGCGATGATCGAAGCGATGGCGCAGGGCGGCTGGAAGCC
>DASYOE010000293.1:0-36211 GCA_036008105.1 Candidatus Lustribacter sp.
GTTCCCGATGTTCGCGCTGTTCGGCCTATGGGGCGCGAAGCCGACCGTCAACAACATCATCGTCGCGTTCTCGCTGCCCCTGCTCGGACTGTTCACGGTTCTGTTTGCGGATTGGTACTGGGTCGCTTGAGCGAAACGACGATGTTCGAACGCCTCACGCAACGGCGCGGGGTGCGCCAGTTTTTGAAATTCGCGGTAGTCGGTGCGTCCGGGTTCGTCGTGAACCTCGTCATCTTCACGCTCCTGCAGCGCGTGGTGCCCAACCGCGAGGAGCCCGGCTGGTATAACGTGATCTACTCGGTGGCGTTTCTGTCCGGCGGCGTGTCGAATTACTTCCTCAACCGGACGTGGACGTTTCGTTCGACCGGTCACGTCGGCCGCGAGGGGCTGTCCTTCATGGCGGTCTCCGTGATGGCGCTCATCGTCGGCTTGATCGTGTCGGCCGTCGTGGCCCCGCTGCCGATTCCGTTCATGGGGCGCCTGTTCGGTCACGGACACATCACCTGGTTCGTGTCGACCGTCTCGGCGATCGTCGTGAACTTTTTCGTCAACAAATATTGGACGTTTCGCTCAGCCGACTGATCGGGCGCCGGGGATGGTGCGCGAGCATCGCGGCGTTCGTCGCGATCGGCATCGCGCTCCGCCTCTACGGCATCCATAACCCGCTGCTCGACCATCCCGGCTGGCGTCAAGGCGACACGGCCGCGATCGCCCGCAACTTCGCGCAGTTGAACTTCAACATTCTCTATCCGCAGACCGAGTACAACGGCGCGCCGCCGAACTACGTCGAGCTGGAACTGCAGATCGTGCCGTTCCTCGCTGCGGTGGGCTACCAGCTCTTCGGCGTCCACGAGATCTTCGGCCGCCTGATCGACGTAGCGTTCGGCATCGGGACGATCGTGGTCGTCGGTTACTTCGCGCGCTGGCTGTTCGCGAGCACCGTGGCCGGCGTCGCGGCGATGGCGCTCTACACGATCTTCCCCGGCGCCATCTACTACTCGCGGACGTTCCAGCCCGACGGCGCGATGGTGTTCTTTCTCGTCGCGGCGCTGTACGCGTGGACGTATTGGATCGTTGATGAAGAGGGGCGGACGTGGCGTGGCGGCCTGATTGCGGGGGCCTTGCTTGCGCTGGCTTTTCTCGCCAAGCCGGTCGCGGTTTTGGCGCTGATCCCGGCGGCCGCAGTGCTGATCGGACGCTTCCGCTGGCAAGCCGCGGCCACGCTCGTCGCGTCGCTCGTGCCGCTGGCGTTCTACAGCCCGTTCGTCGCCGCTCACGCCGAATGGCATTGGGCCAGCGGCATCATGCGCCTCCACGTCATCCCGTCGTTCGTTGCGGCGTTCACCTCGCTGCACGGCTTCGAGCGCAAGGCGATCGACTTCGCCAAAGCGCTGCGCATGCTGGCGACGACGATGCTCGGGCCGGCTGGGATGCTGCTGCTGGTGGCCGGTTTTTGCATCCGCCTGCGTTCGCGCGCCGACGCGATCCTCTGGGGCTGGCTCGCCGGCGGCCTCATCTACACCTATGTCGTGGTCACGGTCGAGCGCGTCGACTACTATCTCTATCCGCTCGTACCGCTGGGCGCGCTGGTGGGCGGCAACCTCATAGCGCGCGCGTCCGAGCGCTTCGGCACGACGCGCAACGCGCGGATCGCGACGGCGGGCGTACTGGCGGTGCTGTGGCTCGCTGCGCTCTACGTGGGACGCCGCGAGATCGCGCCCTACTACGTCTGGAGCCGGAACGTGTATACGCGTTCGATCGCGCTCGACAAGACGCTGGCGCCGGATGCATTGATCGTTATCGGCCACTACGACCCCTCGCTGATGTACTACATCCGCCGCAAGGGTTGGATGGAGGATCCGTATCTGTGGACGCCGTTCGACGAAGAGAGCGCGATACGCAAGGGCGCGCGTTACTTCATCGCGGTCGAACCCAAACGGTTGGCGCGCAACGTCGAACTCTCGCATTGGCTCGAACGTTTTCCGCTGCTCGATCCGGCCGCAAAGTGGCCGGTCTACCAAACCGATCCCGCCAAAGAACTACCGGGAGCCGAAGAACGTTGGCAGGAGTTCCGGCGGCTCGAGCGCGCGCACGCGTTGCCGTCACCGCTACCGGAACCTACGGCAACGGGAGCAGCGACGCCGCCGGCGTGATCGACGTGTCGGCGTTTTCGGGCATCCCGGAATCGACCAACTGGCGGTACTGGATCAGGCGGTCCGTCAGGCGCGTGACCTGCGAGTTCAGTTCGTAGCTGGCCTGAATCGCCTGCGTGAGCGCGCTGCTGTCGTAGGTGTAATCGAAGCGGTGCAGGATCGCGGCGATCTCCGCGGCCTCGCCGCGTAACTGCACGAACGACGTGCGCAGGCCGGCGCCGGTCTGGCGATACGACGGGTAGTTCGACACCACGATGTCGCGCTTGACCTCGGCCTGTTCGATCTGCGCGCGCAGCGCTTCGATGCGCGGGTCGCCCGGCGCGTAGCGGTTGGCGACGTCGAGCGCCCGCACCGCATCCTCGAACCGCGAGGCGGTGAACAGCGTCTGCGCGATGCGCGCCTGCACCGCGACCAACCCCGCGCGGGCATGGACGTTGGTCGGATCGACCCGCAGCGCTAGCTGATAGGCGACCGACGCGTCGGCTGAATTTTCGTGATCGAGCGCTATGTCGCCCTGATGGTTGCGGGTCTGCACGATCCAGCTCGAGATGCTCGACGCACAGCCGGTCGTCGTTGCGAGCATCCCGAGAGCGAGAACCAACCACCAGTGACGCATTGACGTGCTCCTACAAATGATGAGAAGAGACGAAGATGTGGGCGGCCTGAGCGATGAGCCACGCTCCGGGCCACAGGAGGAGTTGTGATAAGAGCGTGCCCACGATCGCGGTCACGGCCAGATAAAAGATCAGCGACCGCACTTCGTCGAGCGTCCGCTCGCCCTTGACGGCCTGGTCGGTAATGATCGCGCTGGTCGGATCGACCAACAGCGTGAACGCGATCGTGCCGATGCCGTTGATGATCCCCGACAACCCGACCGCGGTCGTGCGCGCCGCGAGGTTGAGCACGCTGGCGTAATACGACGCCAGCACGCCGATGGAATAGACGGCCGTCACCACCACGTTGGCGATGAGCAGCTTGCGCGGGACGTGCGCGATCGAGAACGTGCGGGCGATCGACACGTCGGGAAAGCGCAGCGAGCCGGCCACCTCGCGCAGCACGGCGATGTCGCACAAGCGCAGGACGGCCCGCAGGACCGAGCCCTGACGTTCGAACGAGCCGATCCCGCGCACGAACAAAAAGATAAACGTCGGCATCAGCATCAAGCCGATCGTCGTGCCGATCGTGCCCGCGAACACCACGAGGCGCAGTTGCAGCGCGAAGACGTCGACCAGGTGTTCCGGTGCGACGGTAAGGTGGTTGCGGATCGCATCGTTGGCCGTCGCGTCGGCGAGGCCGCCGAGCGCGGGGGTGACGATCAACGTGGCGAGACGGCTGGCCGTCATCACGAGGTTGAACAGCGAGATCGCGGTCGCGATGCGCCCCGTTTTCACGCCCGCGTACCGCGCCGCATAGGCACCGATCTGCAGCGACTGCACCAAGCCGTTCAACAGCATGGCGACCAGCAGGTTCGGGACGAACACCTCCGCCGCCGCCACGAGCTAGACCCGGTTCGGACGCCGCAGCCGGACCGCATCCGCTGCGAGTGGACCGAGCACGCACAGACCGCGCTCGCCGGTGAAGAGTTCGCGCGCGAGCGCGTTCACGTCGGCGGCTTCGACGGCATCGAACCGCGCTTCAACCTCTTCGGCTGAGATTTGACGCCCGTGCACGATCGCGTTGCGCGCCAAGCGCGACATCCGGCTCGAGGTGCTCTCGAGCGCCAGCGTCATGTTGCCCTTGAGGTGCTCGCGCGCGCGCGCCACCTCGTCGGCGGTCACGCCGCCTTCGACCAAACCGTCGATCTGGTCGACGATCACGTCGACGCACTCTTGAACGCGTTCGGGCGACGTCCCCGCGCTCACCCCGAACAGACCGGCGGCGCGATAGGCTTGCTGGAACGAACTGACCTCGTAGGCCAGGCCGCGTTCTTCCCGCACCGACTGAAAGAGCCGGCTGGACATGCCGCCGCCGAGGATCGTATCGAGCACGGAGAGCGTGTAACGCCGCTCGTCGCGCATCGAGAGGCCCGGCATGCCGAGCATCACGTAGGCTTGCGCGGTGTCGTCGTGCGTGACGGTCACGGCCGGATGAAAGACCGGCTGCTCCGGCTCCGCCGCGACGGCGCTGCCGCCGAACGTCGCGAAGGCTTCACCCAGGCGCGTCGCCAGCTCGTCGTGATCGAGGTTGCCCGCGGCCGCAATCAGCACCGTGCCCGGTGAATACCGCTCGCGGTGCCACGCGGCCAACTCGTCGCGGCCGATCGCGGCGACGGTATGCGCGAAGCCGATGGTCGGATCGCCCAGGTTCGCGCCGTTCCAGAGCGTTCGCGCGAACGCGTCGTTGATGACCTCGTCCGGCGAGTCGTCGTACATCTTGATCTCTTCGAGCACGACGTCGCGCTCTTTGCGCAGCTCCTCGGCGTCGAAGAGCGAGTGCAGGAACATGTCCGACAGCACGTCGACCGCGAGCGGCAGATGCTTGTCCATCACGTGCGCGTAGTAGACCGTCAACTCTTTGTCGGTCGCCGCGTTGAGATTGCCGCCGACGGCATCCATCTCTTCGGCGATACGCCGGGCGGTGCGCCGCGTCGTCCCTTTGAAGATCATGTGCTCGAGCAAGTGCGAGATGCCCCGCCGCCCGGCCGGTTCCTCGGACGAGCCGA
Source organism: Candidatus Lustribacter sp. (assembly GCA_036008105.1). Classification (GTDB taxonomy): domain Bacteria; phylum Vulcanimicrobiota; class Vulcanimicrobiia; order Vulcanimicrobiales; family Vulcanimicrobiaceae; genus Lustribacter. The sequence continues at coordinate 4,816 of DASYOE010000293.1, forward strand.
CTTGGGCGAAGATGCCCAGCGTGGCCGAGCGCACGTCGGGCATCCGTTCGGTCAGCAGCCGCAATCCGCCGGGCAGCGCGCTCTCGCGAATCATCCGTTCGACCCAGCTGCCAGCTCGCGGCGAAACGTCGGATCCCAAAACACGTCGGGCCCTTCGCTCGGACGGTTTGCCTTCGCGCGCGGCACGGTCGTCGCAAACACCGTCGCCGCCGACGGCATCGCGAAATCGCCGCTGACGATCGCGCCCTTGCCGGCGTCGACCGGAACGGTGACCCACAGGTCGACCTCCGCCAGGGCCGGGTCGACGGCGAACGCGCCATGCACGAGCCCATCGACTTCGGCCCGAAATGCCGCCGTGTCGACGCGGCGATGAAACTTCACGCCCGAGAGCGTCAAGCCGCAGAAGCCGGCCGGGCCGACGCGCTCGCACCGCACGCGGGTCAGTTGGAGCGCCAGCGGCTGGGCGAGGAGCGCGTGCGCGACGCGCACGGCGGTTGCGCGATCGCCGCCTGCGGCGCGCCCTTCGGCCCGCGCATCCTGCGCGTTGGCCGCGGCGGCCGTCGCACCGAGCGCGAGCAGCGCCACGGCGACCCTAATAGCTTTGCGCAAAGTACGCCTGAGCCGTGGCCGCCTCGCCGCAGGCAACGCAGGTCGCGCTGCGCGCCGGCCGGCGCAGGTTGCGTGAGGTCGCGCCGGTCGCTTCTTTGATCGCGGCTTCGCACTCCGGCCGCTCGCACCACGCGATGTCGATCATGCCGGCGCGTTCTTCGAGCAGACGCAAAAACTCCGCCCGGTCGCCGCTCGCGATCGTGTGCGATTCGAGAAAGGCCTTGGCCTGAGCGAAGAGCGAGGCCTGGATCTCCACGAGCACGGCCGGAATTTCGGCCACGATCGCATCGAGCGCGACCGTCCGCTTCTGACCCTCTTCCTTGAACGCGCGGTCACGCCGGACGAGCGTCGCGACGCCGCCCTCGAGATCGCGCGCGCCGAGCTCGATGCGCAGCGGCACGCCGCGCATATCCCACTCGTTGAACTTGAAGCCCGGCGATTGGCCCTCGCGATCGTCGAGCTTGACGCGCAAACCCGACGCTTTGCACGCGGCGAAGAGATTCCGCGCGGCCGCGAGCACCGCCGAGCCGTCGCCGCGCACGATCGGCACGATAACGACCTCGACCGGCGCCATCTTCGGCGGAATGCGCAAGCCCCGGTCGTCGCCGTGCACCATGATCAGCGCGCCCAGCATGCGCCACGACATCCCCCACGACGTCGTCCAGGCGAACTGCTGCGTTTGGTCCTCGGCTTGAAACGAGATGTCGTAGGCGCGGGCGAAGTTTTGCCCGAGCTCGTGCGAGGTGCCGGCTTGCAGCGCTTTGCCGTCGGGCATCAGCGCTTCGATCGAATAGGTGTGGTTCGCGCCGGCAAACCGTTCGCTCGCGCTCTTCTCGCCGGTATACACCGGCACGGCCGCCACGTTTTCGGCGACGTCGCGGTACACGTCGAGCATCCGGGCCACTTCTTCGGCCGCTTCGTGCTCGGTCGCGTGCGCGGTGTGGCCTTCTTGCCACAAAAATTCGAGCGTGCGCAAGAACGGCCGCGTGCGCTTTTCCCACCGCAACACGTTGGCCCACTGATTGATGAGAATCGGCAGATCGCGGTACGACTGCACCCACTCGGCGTACATCGTCCCGATGATCACTTCGGAGGTCGGACGAATCGCAAGCCGCTCGGTCAGCCGTTCGCCGCCGCCTTCGGTCACCCACGCGACCTCGGGCGCGAAGCCCTCGACGTGCTCGGCTTCACGCACCAGCAGCGACTCGGGGATCAAGAGCGGGAAATAGGCGTTCTCATGTCCGGTGTCTTTGAACCGGCGGTCGAGTTCGGCGACCAGGCGCTCCCACAGCCCGTAGCCGTAGGGTCGCAAAACGAGACACCCGCGGACGGGCGCCTGCGAGACCAATTCCGCCCGGTAGCAGATGGCTTGGTACCACTCGGAGAGGTCAGCGGCTTTGGGCGGGATATCACGGACGAGTTCGGGCACGACCCAACCCGATTCTCAGACGCCCACCCGCGTCCTCGTTTATGGACCGCTGCCGAACCCGATGTGCACGAGCGCGTGCACGGGCGCGACCGCGGCCGGCGAGGGCTCCGGGAGCGGCTGCACCGCTGGTTGACCGGCGCCATGGCTGATCACCAGCTGATAGGGCAGGCCGGCCCGGCCCTCCGTGCGGTGCGTGCGCTGCGCTTGCGCCGGTACGCGATCCGAGGTCGAGGCGGCGGTTTTGCGGGCACTGAAGTAGATCGCGATCTGCGTTTCAGCCGAACAGAGCAGCGCGTCGAGAGCGCCCATGGTGGCGTGATCGTACTGCAAGAAATTCCAGTCCGTCGAGACCATGTTCGCGCGGGGCTGCACGATCAAGATGCCGCGCGCGTCCTCGAAGCCGTTGGCGGCGTAGTAGTCGTGATAGAACGCCGGGGAAAGTTGCGTGAAGCCGTGGTTAACGTAGTTGTTGGCCGGCGAAATGTGGATCGCGCGGCCGCCGGGGCGCAACATGTCGGCGGTGTTCTTCATCCCCTGGCGCACGTCGAACACGTGCTCCATCGTCCCGCCGTCGATGATCCAGCCGAAACGTCCCATCAATTCGCGCGGCACCGGCAGGTTGAGGTCGGCGACGATCTCGGCGCCCTCGTAGTCGGAGACGTCGAGCGTTTGCAGTTCGCCCAAGCCCATCAAGCGCACCAGACGCTCGAAGTCGATGTATTCCGCCGGCGGCGGCGGGTCGATCATTCCGGCCGGATCCGGCTGCAAGCCGACCGCCGCGAACATGCGCAGCGTGCCCTCGAAACCGATGTTCATCGCCTGGATGCCGTAGCCGAGCACGGGGCCGGTGAACGGCGCGCGCACGTGTTCCATCAATAGCAGGGCGACGCTCTGCGCGGCTTGGCCCACGCGCTAGCCTCGCGCCGCGAGATCGAGCGTGAAGACCGGCGTGAACAGCGCGAGCTTGGCCGCCGCGCTCGCCGGATCGTGCACGCGCGTCACCTTGGCTGCGGCCGGGTCGTAGCTGAGCACGTACTGCGCGGAGGCCGTGTCTTGCGTTTCGCTCAAGCGCGCGAAATACGATTGCAGCGGCACGCGTTCCGACGTCGACGCGGCGGTTTTGCGCGCCGTAAAGTAGACCGCCAACTGCGTGTCGTCCGAACAGAACATCGAGTTGACGCCGCCCAGCGCGGCGTGATCGTAGGCGAACACGTTCCAGCGTTTGGACGCGGCGCCGTCGCGCGGGCGCACGACCATCAGTCCGTGCACCTCGTCGAAGCCGTTCTCGACGTAGTAGTCCTGATAGAACGTCGGCGACAGCTGGACGAAGCCGGCGTTCAAGTAGTTGTCCACCGGCGATACGTGCACGACGCGGCCGCCGGGCCGCAGCATTTCGGCGGTGTTCATCATGCCGCGGCGCAAGTCGAAGACGTTTTCCATCGTGCCGGCATCGACGATGAGCCCGAAGCGGCCGGTCAACTCGCCGGCGACCGGCAGGTTGAGATCGGCCTCAAAAATCGTCGCGTCACCCAAGCCCAGCAATGTGACCAGCCGGGCAAAATCCAACGCCGCCCCCGGCGGCGGATGGCTCATGCCGTCGAGATGCGGCCGGATGCCCAGCGATTCGAACATCCACAACGCGTCGTCGAAACTGCAGTTCACCGTTTGCCGGCCGTAAATCAGTACCGGACCGGCGAACGGTTCGCGAGCGTGTTCGGTTAACAGCAGGGCAAGGATTTGTACCGGAAAGGCCATGGCGCTAGGCGCCACGTTCTCTCCGGCACGAATGACCCCCGCCGCGGGCGGCGGCTACCGCTCTACGAGGATTGACGCCGCGAGCGAACCACTTGCACGCTGACGGACGAGCCTTGCGGGATGTTGACGTTCTCGCGGTTGTTCTTGGCCAAGACGGCGCCCGTTCCGGCGCCGATCAGCGCGCCGACGCCGTGGAAGAGCAAGCCGCCGACGAGCGCGCCAGCAGCCGCGCCGCCGACTTCCTTGAGCGTGTTGTTCTTGGTCTGCACGTTCATGTTGGTCGCGTACCCGACGACGCTGTAGTTGCCGCCCGAACGCGTGCGCACTTGGTCGAACGCGAGCGTGATCTTACCGGGCCGGCCTTGACCCGCCGATTGCACGTCGGAGACGTGTCCGTAGATCGTGGCGCCGTTGATGTCATGGTTGGGCGAGTAGGCGTTGGAAATGCTGACGCGTTCGCCCACAAAGGCGTGATTGGAACTGAGATTTTGATCGATGTTCCCGGTCAACGTCGTGCCGGGCGTGAGGTCGGCGAGCGCCGCCACCGGCGCGATGGCCAGCAGCGCTGCTGCGAAGATCGTGGTGAGTGAACGGCCCATGGAATACTCCTCGATAATGGCGAATCACTCATACTGATGCCCAAACTCACGCGAATCTACACCCGGACCGGGGACGATGGCACGACCGGCCTGGTCGGCGGCCAGCGGGTTCGCAAGAACGATCTGCGGATCGAGGCGTACGGGTGCGTGGACGAGCTCTCGAGCACGCTCGGCGTCGCGCGCGCGGCGCTGGCCGAGGTCGGGCGCACGCGGCAGGTCCAGGACATCGCCCGGGCGCAGCGCGTGGCGCACCAGCTCGACGCGTGGCTGGCCTGGACGCAAGACGTGCTGTTCAACTTGGGCAGCGACCTGGCCACGCTCCCCGGCGACCGGTGGGAGGGCATGCCGCTCATCACCGCCGCCGATGCCACCGCGCTCGAGCGCGCGATCGATAGCGCCCAAACCGAACTCGCGCCGCTCGACAACTTCATCCTGCCCGGCGGCGCGTATCCGGGTGCGTTTCTGCACGTGGCGCGAACGATCGCGCGCCGCGCCGAGCGCTTGCTGCTGACGTTACACGAGCGCGAACCGGTCTCGCGCGAGGTGCTGACCTACGTGAACCGGCTCTCCGACGCGCTGTTCGTGTGGTCGCGCTGGATCAACGCTGCGCTCGACCAGCCCGAACACCTCTGGACCGCGACAACCCAGCCGCCCGCTTAAGTCTTCTCATCCTCGAGGAATTGGGCGACGCGAAACAGTGCGGCAGCCGTTACCGCATCGGCGATTTCGCCGCGCCCGGCCGCGCGCAGCGCCGCCCGGAACGGCAAGCGTGAAGCGTTGACCGTCTCGACGTCTTCGGGATCGCTCGCAACCGCGGTCACGTCGCGGGCGAGAAAGAGCGAGATCGGCTCCTGCATGATCGAGGGGATCTCGTAGATGATGCCCAGCGCATCCCAACGCGCAGCCGCGATACCCAGTTCTTCGCGCAGCTCGCGCTCGGCCGCGGCCTGCGCCGACTCCTCGCCCGCGGCGCCGCCTTTGACGATCTCCAGGACCATGCGGTCGACGGCGTAGCGGGCTTGCAGGGCCAGCACGACATCGTCGCCGTCGAGCACGACGACGCCGCTCGACCGCGGCGTGATCACGACCCCGTGTTCGCCCGGCTGACCGTTGGGGTGCACCATGTCGTGCGCTTCGAAGCGCAGCCAGCGGTTCTCGTAGGTCGTGCGCCGCGAGTTGCGCACGTAGCCGGGGTCACTCACCGATTTCCACGTGCACCGGTCCGGCGTTCTTCTTCGGCCGCCGGATCAGGAAGATGAGTGGAATGCATACGAAGCTCAACAGGGCGATCGCATAGTTGACGTCGGCGTACGAGATGATCGCGGACTGCGCGTAGTCGAGTTGCGCCAGCGCAGCCAACGGCGAGTGGGTGAGGAACTGCTGGATCTGGGGGTTTGACAGCGTGATCGTGCCGCCGATGATCGTCGAGTGGAACGACTCGCGGCTGTGGAGCAGCACCGCCAACGCGGCAACCGAGATCGACCCACCGAGTTGCAGTGCGAGCTGGACGAACGCGGCGGCCTTCGGCCCTTCGGTCTGCGAGACCGCGCCGAGCACGGCAATCGAAAGCGGAATCCACAACAGCGCCGAGCCGATCCCGTTCAGGAACAGCGGCAGGATGAAATCAGTGAACGTTGCGGTCGGCGCGGTGATGCGCGCCTGCAAGTACGTCCCGACCGCAGCCGAGATGAAACCCGAGCCGAGCATGTAGCGCGGGTCGACCTTCCCCGAAAGCCGCACGACGATCGGCGTCGCGAGCGCAATCGGAATCGCCCGCATCATGAACAAGAGCCCGCTCAGCGTCGGCGTCCACCCGAGCGAGCCTTGGGTGAACTGTGGCAGCGTGTAGCTCGCACCGAACACGGAGACGCCGAGCGAGAGCCCCAGCACCGTGCCGGCCCACACGCTGCGATTGCGCAGGATGCGCAAGTCGACCACGGGATTCTCCGTCTGCGTGAGTTCCCACCACACGAACGTCAGCAACGCGACCGCACAGGTAACGGAGATCAAGAGGATCGTCGAATCGTTGAACCAGTCGTTTTGCTCGCCTTCGGTGAGCACGTACTGTAGCGAGGCGAGGCCGACCGCCAACAGCGCCAGCCCGACCGCGTCGATCGGCGCACCGCGATTGGCTTTGCTCGGATCGCGCAAGAGCAGCAGCAACACGATGACCGAGAAGATACCCGGCAGGATGTTGATCTCGAAGCACCAGTTCCACGAGAAGTTATCGACCAAGTAGCCCCCGAGCGGCGGGCCGAGCGTGGGCCCCATGATCGCGCCGAGCGCGAAGATTCCTTGACTCGCGGGCAGCTGCTCCGGCGGAAACGTGTCCCGCATGATCGATTGCCCCATCGTGAGCAACCCGCCGCCAAAGGCGCCTTGCACGGCGCGTGCGGCGATGAGCGCGGTGAGCGACTCCGAGGTTCCGCACAACACCGACGCCAGCGTGAAGCCGACGATCGACACGAGAAAGTAATTGCGCCGGCCGAAGCGGTTCATCAGCCACGGCGTGAGCGGGATGACGACGATCGCCGCGATGACGTACGCGGTGATCACCCAGGTCGCTTCATCTTGACTCGCACCGAGGTTGCCCTGAATCGTCGGCAGCGCGACGTTCGTGATCGTCGAGTCCAGCGTTTGCATCAGCGCCGCCGCCATGACGCCGGCCACGATGAGCACGCGGCGCAGACCGAACTCGGTGACATCGGCTTGCCCGCGCGGCGCAGGCGCTGATGCTGAGGGTGCTGCGGCGGCAGGCGGCGCGGCCGTTGCGGAAATGGTTTTCATGCTCGCTTGGTGCGGCCGCGCCGTATCGGCATGGCCGCAACTGACAACGCTCCACCCCGCGCATCGGTTGCATGAATCGGATTCCCCCCCGTCGCACCTCGATCCGGATGACGTTTCTCGCGAAGCTCGTTCGCCGAACCTCGGTCGAAGCGTTGCAAGCCGAGGAACATCGCACCGGCTTGCGCCGCGTGCTCGGCGGACGCGACTTGATCGCCATCGGCTTGGGCACGATGATCGGCGGCTCGATCTTCACCACGATCGGCACCGGCGTCGCGAAAGCCGGCCCGGCCGTCATCCTGGCCTTCATCTTGGCCGGGCTCGCGTCGATGTTCGCCGCGCTGTGCTATGCCGAACTCGGCGCGATCGTGCCGATCGCCGGCAGCGCGTACACCTATGCCTACGCCACGCTCGGCCAACTCGTGGCGTGGATCATCGGCTGGGACTTGATCCTCGAGTATGCGGTGAGCGCGGCGCCCGTCGCGGCGGCGTTCTCGTCGTCGGTGCAATCAGCGGCGCGCGCGCTGTGGAACGTCGCGCTGCCGCCGTGGGCGCAGACCGCGCACTGGGAGCATGCCGGCGCGTGGTGGGCGTTCTGGAGTTTCGATCCGTCGAAGACGACGGTCGACGTGGTCGGCGCGCTGTTCATCCTCGCGCTGTCGGCGTTGCTCGTCGTCGGCATCAAGGAGACGGCGACCAGCAATAACGCGTTCGTGGTGATCAAGATCGGCGCGCTGGTCGTGTTCGTGATCGTCGGCCTGTCGCTGTTTCATCCGGCCAACCTCGTGCCCTTCGCGCCGCTGGGCTTCGGCACGATCGCCTTCGGCGCCAACGGCAACGGCATCGTCCCGGCGGCCGCCCTGGTCTTCTTCAGCTACATCGGCTTCGATACCGCAACGACGACCGCCGAAGAAACGCGCAATCCCGCCCGCGACGTGCCGGTCGGCGTGCTCGGCTCGCTCGCCATCGGCACGGTCATCTACTGCGCGGTGGCGGTCGTGCTCGTCGGCATCGTGCCGTGGCAGCACGTCGATCAAAACGCGGCGTTGCTCGCCGCGATCGCGCCGCTGCACAATCCGCTCGTCGACGCGGTCATCACGATCGGCGTGATCGCGGGCACGACGTCGGTCGCGCTGACCTCGCTGCTCGGTCAAAGCCGCATCTTCTACGTGATGGCGCGCGACCGGATGCTGCCGCCGGCCGTCGCGGCCGTGAATCCGCGCTTCAAAACGCCCGCGCGCATGACGGTCATCACCGGGTTCATCGTCGCGGCGCTCACCTTTGTCGTGCCGCTGGACGCGCTGCTCGAACTCGTGAACATCGGCACATTCAGCGCGTTCATCATCGTCTGCGCGGGCGTGATCTGGCTGCGCTACAAACGGCCCGATCTGCCGCGCCCGTTCCGCTCGCCGTTCGTGCCCTTCTTTCCGCTCTGCGGGATCGCGCTGTCGGTGTTTCTCTCGACCGTCGGCCTGGGCCCATATACCTGGCTGCGCTTCGTCGTGTGGCTCGCCGTCGGTCTCGTGATCTACTTCAGCTACGGATTTCGCCAGCCGGTTCCCGGAACGTAACGAGCGCAACACGATGATCGCATTGCTCGATGTCGCGGCTACGCCCGCGTCGGCCGCGGGGCGCGCGCCGGCCGCAACGGTGGCCGTCATCGACGTGCTGCGCGCGACGTCGTCGATCGTCACCGCGCTCGACAACGGCGCGGCCGGCGTCGTGCCGGTGCGCGAGCCGGAAGAAGCGATCGTGCTCATGCGGCGGTTGGGACGCGAGCGCGCGCTGTTGTGCGGGGAACGCGAGTCGCGCTTGATCCCCGGCTTCGACCTCGACAACTCACCGGCGTCCTACGCGCGCGAACGGATCGAAGGAAAGACGTTGGTGCTTACCACGACCAACGGGACGCGCGCGCTGGTCGAAGCCGCACGCGGCAACGCGACGGTCTACTGCGCGGCGCTGCTCAATCGCGCGGCGATCGCGGAGCGACTCGAGGCGAGCGAGGGTGAGGTGCGCTTACTGTGCGCCGGCAGTCACGGAACGCCGAGTTTGGAAGACCTGTTATGCGCCGGCGCGATCGCCGACGCGCTGCTGCATCACCACAAAAAGCTCGCGCTCACCGACGCCGCACGCGCGGCGGCGACGCTCTACGCGGCCGGCGCCAAACGGCTGACGACCGCGATTGCCGGCGGAACGCACGCACAGGATCTCGTTGCGGCGGGGTTCGCCGCGGACGTCGCCGCGTGCGCGCGCATCGACGTCAGCCGCTGCGTGCCGCGTTACGTTGACGGGGTGATTACCGCCGGTTAGCGGTTATTGGCCGTCGTCGGAAACGCCGGCGACGACCGCGCCCGGCGTGCGAACGTCGATGCGGCCGCGGGCCGCGTCGTACTTGACCACCGACGTCAACGCCACGGCGATGTCGGAGCCGCGCACCATCGCGCGGCCGCGCAGCGTGAACGGCGCGGACTTCAGTTCGAACGGGCGACCGTCAAGGGTCGCGCGGTGTTCGCCGATCTTCATGGTCAGCACGTCGGTGCCGCGGCGAACGGTCAATTCAGCCGTGCGCGGATCGAACGTGGTCGCGGCGCCGGCCGCTTCGCTCACGGCTCGTAAGGGCAGGTAAGCAACGCCACCGGCAGTGACCGGCGAGACGTCGGAGGTGACGCGCTGGCCGTCGACGTCGAGGATCGCGGGCTGGGAAAGCGCGAGCGCCAGCGATGCGGTCAGCGCGATTCCCGCGGTGCCCGCCATTAGTCGCCAACTCGGGAGCCCGGCCCCGAGGCCGTTATGCAGGTGTACTCTCACGATTCGTCTCGTGGATGTACTCCGGATATTGCTCGGTGATGACCTTCTCGATTTCGAGCCTCAACTGACCGAGCAATTGGCCTTCTGGATAAGTGCCCACCAGCTCGCCCTTGCGGTAGATTGCTCCCTTGCCTTTGCCGCCGGCGATGCCGACGTCGGCCATTTTGGACTCGCCGGGGCCGTTGACGACGCAGCCCATCACGGCCACCTTGACCGGGGCGGTGTACTCCTTGGCGATCGCCTCGACCGACCGGGCCAGCTCGACGACCTGGATCTCGGCCCGGCCGCACGACGGGCAGGCCGTGATATCGAAGCCTTTCTCGCGCAGGCCGAGGGCCTTGAGAATGCCCCAGCAGACCGGCACTTCCTCAATCGGGTCAGCGGCCAGCGACACGCGCAACGTGTCCCCGATCCCCTCCCAGAGCAGGACGCCCAGCCCGATGGCCGACTTGATGGTGCCCTCGCGCGGCAGCCCGGCCTCCGTGACCCCCAAATGAAGGGCGTAGGGGGTCTTGCGCTCGCGCAGGCGCTGGTCCATCAGCCGGTAGGCGTAGATGGTCATCGGGGCATCGTGGGCCTTCAGGGAGATCACGATATCGGTATGCCCCAGGTCCTCGAGAATGTCGACATGGCGAAGGGCCGATTCGACCATCGCCTCGGGGGTGTGCCCGAGCTTCTTCTCGAGGTCGTGGGCAAGCGAGCCCATATTCACCCCGATGCGGATCGGGGTCTCGCGCTCGATCGCCAGCTTGACGACCTCGCGCGTCTTCACCGGGTCGGTGATGTTACCGGGGTTCAAGCGCAGCTTCGCGACGCCGGCTTCGAGGGCGGCGAGCGCCATTTTGTGATCGAAGTGGATATCGGCGACGATCGGCACCGGCGAGCGTTTCACGATGTGCGGCAACCCGGCCGCATCACGCGGATCCTGACAGGTCACGCGCACGATCTCGCAGCCTTCCATCGCCAGGCCGTACACTTGCTCGAGCGTTTTTTCGTAATCGGCGGTATCGGTCGTCGTCATCGACTGCACCGCAATCGGATGGTCACCGCCGATCCAAACGCCTTTGGATTCGGATTCACCCGACTTGTTCTTGAGAAAAACCGGTTTGGATTGACGGCGCAGACGAATCATGGTGGTTCTTCTTCGCCCTAAAACGCGGCCTGGCCCGCGAGAATGCGCGCGATATCGTGATAGGCAACGGCCAGCATCACCACGATCAACGCCGCGAAACCGCCGACGTGCACCAGCGCTTCTTTTTCAGGATCGACCGGCTTGCCGCGCAAGAGTTCGACCAAAATGAAGATGCCGCGGCCGCCGTCGAGTGCGGGAATCGGCAATAGGTTGAAGATTCCGAGCGAAATCGAGAGCGTCGCCGCCAGCGACAGGTACGCGCCCCAGCCGAAGTCGGCGACCTGGGCCGACACTTGGGCGATCCCGATCGGGCCCTGCAGCTGCCCGGCCGTGGCCGCGAAGTTGGTGACCAGCTGACCGAGGACGTTCAGCGTGCCCATGAAGACCGCCGAGAACTGCCACCAGGCCGCCGCCGCCGCCTCGGGGATGCTCGCCGGGCGCATGGCCGGCATCGGGCTGAACCCAAGGCGCCCCTGCGGTTGGCCGTGGGTGTCGGTCACGGTCCGGGTCTTGATGCTGACGTCGGTGGAGCGGCCATCGCGCACGTAGGTGACGCGGATCGTCTTCCCGGGCGAGGCGTAGATCGTGTGGACCAGCTGGTCGCCGTCGCGCATGGACACGCCGTTGATCGCCGTGATCACGTCGCCCGGGTGCAGGCCGGCTACTTGGGCCGGGTAGCCGGGCAATAACTGATAGACCTTGGTCGTCGGGGCGCTTGCGGCGACGCCGAACACGGCCGCGCTGACAAACAGCAGCACCAGTGCCACGATGAAGTTCGCAATCGGGCCGGCCACCACGATGGCCAGCCGCTGCCAGGGCGTTTTGGCCTGGAAGTTGTCGTCGTCGTGCTTCCCGTCGTTGCGGAAGGCGCGCTGCTGCTCGGCCTCGGTCGTCTTGCCGTCCTCGCCCTTCATGGCGCAATAGCCGCCGATCGGGAAGAGGTTGATGCGGTAGTTGGTGCCGCTGCGCTTCGACGTCCACTTGAGCAGCGTCGGCCCCATGCCCAGGGCGAAATCGTCGACCCGCACGCCGTTGCGCCGGGCCAACAAGAAGTGGCCGTACTCGTGCAGCACGACCAGCACGGACAGCATGACCAAGAACAGCAGCAGCTTTTCGGGCGACATTCTGCTCCTACAACGCGCGCACGGCCCGATCCGATGCAGGGGCCGCCGTCGGGTTACACTTGTTGTCCGGAAAACTCCCGCGCGATGTACGCGCCGAGCAAGTCCTCGTCACAGGGGTCCTTCGCCGCCGGGACGGCCACGGCGCGCGCTGTCCCCAGAATGCCGGGGCGGCGGGGCGCGCTCGACGGTTCGAGGTCCAGCACCGGCAGACGCTCGGCCTCTTCGGAGCGCACGAAGTGGCGGAAGAACGACCGCATCACGTGGTCGACGCCGGCCGGCGCGATCGAGCGGCGGTCGGCCTCGAAGTACGCCGCCTGATTGAACGTGGCGGTCACGATTTCGAGCGACGCGAAATAGGCCACCCGTTCGAACGCGTGCGCGACCTCTTCCGCCGCCACGCGCAGCACGGATTTGGAATACGTCGTTGCGGCCAACACGTGCGCATCGGTCGCGGTCGCGACGAGCGGCACCGGCGACACGGTCAAGATGATGTTGACGTTCGGGTTTACGGCGCGCAGCGCGGTGACGAAGCGGCTCAGCGCATCGACGTTCGCCGCGACGCCGAGGTTGTCGAACGCGTACGCCGACGCATCGAACTGTCCGAACGACCGTCCCGGCGGGGCCGGATACGCGGTTCCATCGACGGTCGAACGCCACGACTCGGTGAGTCCCAGCGTGAACACGAACACGTCGGCTTCGGTGAACATGCGCCGCACCGCGGCCAGATGCGATTCGCGGTCAGCGAGCAACTCGGCGCGCGTCGCGAAACCGTTGCGCTCGACCCGCGGGCGCAGGGCGTCCACGAAGCCGCCCGCGTGCCGCTCCCAGATGTCGTCGGCCGGCGCGAACGTTCCGAACGCCCGCTCGAACAGCTGCAGCAACTGAACCGTTGTATAAATGTTGCCGAAGCGGGCCGAAAACTCGCCGAATCCGCGCTCCGCCGGGCCCGGCTCGGCGACGAAGTAATTGTAGCCCTGCTCCCGCAGCGCTTCCGCGATCCGCTGCGCGAAGCAGCTGCCCGCCGACGCAACCTTCGCGGTCCGGCCGAACGTGAACGGCGGCGCGACCTGCGGGTCGATCTCGGCCGGGGCAACGTCGGTCACCGCGCGCTTCCAGACGGCGCGCCCGGGCAATCCGTCGTACGGGAAGGGCGAAGGGGCCATATCAACGATTATCGGCTCTGGGAACGTCCGGCCTTAGGGCCGGCCGAGGATGGCGCCTGCGCGCCTGCGTACGCGTGGCCTGAGGGCCACAAGGGGAAGTGATGGAGCTCAGCCTGGCCGCGTGGCCGCGCGCGTTCAAGTTTATCGGGGATAGCCATGCGGCGCGCTTCGACGGCCTCGTCTTCCGGGACGCCTCTCAGACGCGGTACGTGATCACCCAGGCCCACAACCACTACGGCTTTCGGGCCTCCGAATTTTCGTCCGAAGACGGATCCCTCAACGAACGGCTCGCCCGCTCGCTCTTGACCCTGAACATCGTGCGCGGCACGCGCGAAAATGCGATCCCGCAACTGGGCCGCTTCCGCACCGCCCGCGAGCCGCTAGGGACGGAGTTCGGGATGCGCCTGCGCGTCAGCCATCGCCGCGAATTGGTGGTGATCTCGTGCGGTGAGGTCGACGCGCGGGACGTCATCAGCCGGCTGCCGCTCGACGCGCGCATCGCGATGACCGATCCGATCGGCCGCTTCCCCGACGATCCGCCCGGTGATGCCGAGGCGATTCCGCAAGCGGCACTGGCCGAGGAAATCGAAAGCGAATATCTGCGCCCGCTCTTTCGCGGCCTGAGCACGCTGCACGACATCGGCATGGAGAACCTCTACCTGCTGGCGCTGCCGCCGCCGGGCCTGAGCGACGACGATTACGGCGCGCACTGCGGCTTCGCGTCACGCCGTCACGTGCGGTATGCCGTGCACCGCACGATCAACGCGCTTTACGAACGGTTCTGCCGCGACCGCGGCATCAGCTACCTGGACACGTGGCCGCTGGTCACCTCACCCGAGGGGATTCTGCTGCCCGACTACGGTTCCGACAGCGTCCACCTCAACCGCAACGCGGCGTTGGCGATCGTGGCCGAACTCGGCCGGCGCACGGCCGGCGCGCCCGACCTGCAGCTCGACCCGCTGGTATAGTTCAAGCGGTTAGCTCAGCGACAAGACGCAGCGGCCGACGTCGCCGGCGCGCACTTTGTCCAGCGCCGCATTGATGTCGGCGAACGGCATGCGGTGCGTGATCAGACGGTCGAGATCGAGTTTCCCGTGCCGGTAGAGGTTGAGGTAGCGCGGTATGTCGACCGCCGGGTCGGCGCCGCCACCTTCGCAGCCGATCAGCACCTTGCCGAAGTGCAGCGGCAGCGAATGGATCGTGATGTCTTGGTCGTGTTTGGGCACGCCGACGAGGATCGTTTTGCCGGTGTTGGCGGTCAGCTCGTAGGCGCGCTCGATCAAGCGCACTTGACCGGTGTTTTCCACGAACGCGTCGACGCCGCGCGCGCCGACGATCTTGCGCACTTCTTCCGCAATATCGGCTTTGGTCGAATTGATCGTGTGGGTCGCACCGAATTCGCGCGCGAGATCCAGCTTGTGATCGTAGATATCGATCGCGATGATCGGATCGGCCGACACCATCGCGGCGCCTTGCACGACGTTCAGCCCGACGCCGCCGCAGCCCAGCACCGCAATCGACTGCCCGATTTTGAGCTGGGCGAGGTTGTTGATGAGCCCGAGCGCGGTCGTTACCGCGCAGCCCATCAGCGTCGCGACTTCGAACGGGATATCTTTGTCGATCGGGGTGAGCCGGTTTTCCGAAATGACGGCGCATTCGTTGAACGTCGTCACCCAGCCCGAATTCACTTTCCGGTCGCCCCAGGCGTACTGCGGCGTGCGCGCGTGAATCCCGGGGCCTTTGCGCCAGTGCATGACGACGTGATCGCCCTTGCGGATGTGGGTGACGCCCGGTCCGATTTCCAGCACCACGCCGCCGCCTTCGTGGCCCAGCAAGTGCGGGAGATATTTATCCGGACCTTTGGTGCCGGCGATTTCGCCGAGTTGCGCGCCGCAGATGCCGCTGGAGTGAATCTGCACCAGGACCTGACCGCATTCGAGCGCCGGAACCTCGATCTCGTCGAGCACGAGCGGCGTGCCGAGCGCTTCGAGAATGGCCGCCTTCATCTTCATCGTCGAACGCCGAGCCTAGCGCGTGCCCGAACAGAGCGCGAAGAGGTAGTGCGCCATCGGCGAGAAGCCGGTGTGGACGACCTCGTCGTTCATCGAAAAAATAAAGACGTTTTCGAACCGGCGCGACATCGTCGCGCGCATGGTCTCGGCGGACTTCAGGTTGATGTGACCCTCCAGGCTGACCGGCGAAGCGTAGGGCGTCGCGGTGGTGTTCGGCGAGCCGACGATGCACACGCCGCCGGGGTTGAGCACGTCGGCCAGATGATCGACGTAGTGGTGTTCGATCGCTTCGGGCACGTGTTCGATGACGTCCAGCGAGTACGACGCATCGAATTTTCCGGGCGGCACGTCGTTGATGAAATCCGACAGCGCGAAGGTTATGTCCAGTCCCTCGCGCTCCGATTGGCGCTGGGCCCATGCGATAAAAGCCGGGTCGAAGTCGATGCCGTGCACGGAAGGTACGACCTGGCGCACGAGCCGCGTCGCGAAGCCGTCGCCGCAGCCGAATTCGATCGCGCTCTTCTTTCCGGTCAGCATTTTGGCGACGAATTTATAGCGCGCCAGCATGAACAGCAAGCGCCGGGGATCGATCCGCCAGCCCTGACCCGCCATGGGCCCGAGTTCGAGCGGCCCTTGCCGTTCGAAATCGGCAATGATGCTCTTGTATTGCGCCTCGCCCATGTTACTTTTGTATTGCGCTTCGGCCATGCGAATGCGGTTCGAGCAGGGTCAAACAAACTCTTTGCGAACCGGTTGCGCACGATGAAAGCGGCTCAAGATCTCGGCGAGCGTATCGATTTTACGCAAGCACTCCATACCTCGACGAAGCGCGATTACGTCGCTCGCGTCGTCGAATTCGACAAGGCGGACTGCGCCGAGGTCGCGTCACGTTTCGGTCAAGAGTACTGGGACGGCGAACGGCAATACGGATACGGCGGCTACCGCTACGACGGGCGCTGGCGCCCGATCGCCGAGCGCATGGCGGAGCACTACGGTCTCAAAGCGGGGATGCGCCTGCTGGACGTCGGCTGCGGAAAGGGTTTCCTGCTCCACGAGTTCACGCAAGTCGTTCCGGGCCTCAAGGTCGCCGGTCTCGACATCTCGGCCTACGGCATCGAGAACTCGAAAGAGGAAGTGCGCTCGTCGCTGGTCGTCGGGCATGCCAAGTCGCTGCCGTTCGAAGACAATTCGTTCGATTTGGTGATCAGCCTCGGCACACTGCACAATCTCGGTATCGAGGACCTGTGGTCGGCGGTGAGCGAGATCGAACGCGTCGGCCGCGACAACAAGTACATCATGATCGAGTCCTTCCGCAACCAGCGCGAGAAAGCCAACCTGCTGTACTGGCAGTTGACGTGCAAGAGCTTCTACTCGGTCGAGGACTGGGAATGGCTCTATCGCAAGATCGGCTACAGCGGAGATTACGGTTTCATCTTCTTCGAATAGTCCCGGTTTGCGGATCGGGCTCGACCTCGACAACACGCTGATCAACTACGATCGACTGTTTTTCGAGGTCGCGACCGCGCGCGGTCTCATTCCGGCCGGTTTCACCGGCACGAAGCGCGACATTCGCGACCACGTGCGCTTGCTGCCGGGGGTCGACGGCGAGATCGAATGGCAGCGCCTGCAGGCCGAGGTGTACGGACCGGCGATCGCCGGCGCGACCGCGGCTGATGGAGCGCTCGACTTCATCGCCCGCGCGCGCGCGCGCGGTGCGGAGCTGACGATCGTCAGCCACAAGACCGAATTCTCCAATCTCGGCACCGAGCGGGTGAGCTTGCGTGCCGCCGCGCGAGGGTGGCTGCTCGCCGCCGGAATGCTCGGCGCGGATGCCGTACCGGAAAGCAACCTCTATTTCGAGGATACGCGCGAGGCCAAGATCGCGCGCATCGTCGCGCTGCGTTGCACGCACTTCATCGACGATCTCGAGGAAGTGTTCGACGACCCGGCGTTCCCGCCGCACGTGCAACGGCTTCTTTTCAGCACGTCAGCCGAGGTGCCCGATAGCGGGCGTGCGTACGCGTCGTATGGGTCGTTCAAGGAAATCGCCGATGCCCTCATCGCCGGCTGATCGCAGCGGCGACGACGCCGTCGCGGCGATTGCCGCACGCTTGTGCGGCACGGACATCGCCGGCATCGAGAATTGCGGCGGCGGCGGAAACAATCGGGTCTTTCGGGTGCAAACGCGCACCGGCGCGTTCGCGCTGAAATCGTACGGGCCGGCCGACGCCGATAACCGCGACCGCTTGGGGCACGAATTCGACGGTTTGCGTTTCTTGCGTTCGGCCGGGCTCGGCAGCGCAGTACCGGACGCACTCGCCGTCGACCGGGATGCGCGCTGCGCGTTGTACGAATGGATCGACGGCAGCGTGCCCGCCGAACACGGCGCAGCTGAGGTCGCCGCAGCGCTGCGTCTGCTCGCAGCGCTGCACGGCGTGCGCACCGCGCCGGGCGCGGCCGAGTTGCCGATCGCGACCGAAGCGGTGTTGCGGCCGGCCGATCTCGTCGATCAGCTCCAAGCGAGATACGCGCGTCTGGCCGAGGTCTCCGATCCCGACCTCGCCGCATTCCTGACCGGGGAGTTGCGTCCCGAAATGGACCGCCGGTTAGCGCACCTCGCGGACGCCGGCGCAAGCGCGACGCTCGAGCCCGCGCAGCGCACGTTGTCGCCCTCGGATTTCGGGTTCCATAACGCCTTGCGACGCGCCGACGGCTCGCTGACGTTCATCGACTTCGAGTATTTCGGCTGGGATGATCCGGTCAAACTCGCGGCGGACTTCCTGTGGCATCCCGCCATGCGGCTGAGCGAAGCCGAACGGCTCCAGTTCACCGGCGGGATCAACGAACTCTACGCCGGCGATCCGGCGTTCGCAGCGCGGCTGGCCGTCTACTTTCCGCTCTACGGGATTCGCTGGTCGCTAATCATCCTCAACGAGTTCCTACCGGAACGGTGGGCCCGGCGCGCGTTCGCCGGCAAAGGCGGCGATTGGGACGCGGCCAAACGCACGCAGTTGCAAAAAGCGCGAGCGAATCTCGACGTCCTGCGCGCCTACTAAAGCTGGTCCGGCCGCGCCACGTTTATGGTGGCCTCAAACATGTAGCCCGGCGGGCGCAAAGCGATGCTCTCGAGTGTCTGTTTGCGTGTTTGTGCGAGCCACGGGCGGTCTTTGACCGGATGCAATTCTTCGTAGATCCGGCGCTGCTCGCTGACGGAATCCACCGACTTCGAGTAGTTCGAGGCGTGGATGCGCCACTCGGCCGTCACCTGATCGACGTATACGAACGCGTACCGGAGGCTTGCTCGCAGTTGAATCTCCTGGTCGGCGAGTTCGCAATCTTCGCGCCACCCGCCGATTTCATCGAACACGGAGCGGCGCCACATCAGCGCGTTGCCGGCGATCGGGGTGCAAACCAGCGCTTCAGTCGGCGTCGCGGTGTCGCCGAATACGTCGGCGTTATAGCCGGTCGTCTCGAGCGATCCATCTTCCAAACGGCGGACGTAGCGGATGAGCACGTTCGAATGCGCGACCATCGCTCCGGACCGGATCATGGCCGTAGCGAGCCGGTCGACGTGGTCGGGGAAGAGCCAGTCATCGTCGGCGAGGAAGTGCACGAAGCCGTCGTCGACGAGCTTCAGTCCCTCCATGACGGCGTGGTGCACGCCGCCGTTCTTCTCTAAATTCACGAGGCGAGCAAATGGAAAGTACGCCACGATGTCGTCGACCGCAACGCCGGCATCATTGACGACCACCGCCCGCACGTTGGGATACGTTTGGCGGGCGATGCCGCCTAAGCAGCGCTCGATATCGGCGCGGCGGTTGAACGTCGGGATCACGACGGTGACGGGCGGTGGAGCGGACGCGACGTCGACCGGCAGCGCCGGGCGCCCGGGCGCGCGCGGCGGCGCCGCCGGCAACGCGCGGAGCGACGCCGGTTCCGCCAACGACTTCATCGTCGCAACGTGCAATTGGCGCTGGACCGCCGGGTCGTAGAGGTGCGCGTTGCGCACGAACTCGTGGGCTCCCGACGACACCGGCGCAACGATGCCGTAGCCGCGCCGCGCGAACGCCACCGCCGCGCCGGGATCGGTGGCGTTGGTGAGGACCACGCTGACAGCCGTTGCGAGCGCTTCGGCAACGCGCGGATCGCCGGCGCGCAGCGCCGTCACGCGGGTCCCCGGCGGGACGAGCCCATCGGCGGAAACGAGCGTCACCTCGCCGTGAACCTCCGCCAACGCGAACGCGTGGAACGCGGCCGCCGTCACGTGACGCTCGGGCGCCCAGATCACCACCGCAGGCCGCTCCGGCCTGCGCCGTTCGACCTCGGGAAGCAGCGGTTCCAATACCACCACCTCGAACGGCCGGCGGCGAGACAACGCGCCCGCGATGCGCTCGTACTCGATCGACGAGCGCACCAGCAAGGCCGGGCACAGGTCCAGAAACTCGCGCGAACAGCGGACGACTTGCGGGGGCAGATTCGGTTCGGCGAGCACCTCGGGCCCCGGCCGGCCGTTGAGACTGATGCCGCCGCCGTTGACGTTGACGTTGTTCAGAATCCAGCGGCGGCGGTCGTCGTCCAGCGTCTGCGCCAAAACGGCCGGCGCGAATGCGGTGAGCGCACGATCGTGATTTTCCTCGAGCAGGATCATCCCGTAGAAGAGTTCACCGGCATGGCGACGCCGGACCGCTTCGATATAGGCATCGATGACGTACTCCGGATCGGTGACGATCGCGTCGACGTCGCCGAGGGCGAGCGCGTACCGTTGCGCCACCGGACCGTAGGTCCTAATCACGACTTGGCCGGCTGGACCATGCTCACCGTCGGCTGAAAGACGAAGCCCGGCGGTCGCGAAGCGATAGCCTCAAGTGTCTGTTTGCGCCTTTGCATGAGCATCGGGCGGTCACTGATCGGATGCAGCTCTTCGTAGATTCGGCGCTGCTCGCCGAGCGAATCCGCGGTCTTCGAGAAGTTTGAGGCGTGCACGCGCCACTCGGCCGTCACCTGATCGACGTAGACGAACGCGTACCGCTGGCTGGCCCGCAGCTGAATCTCCTGGTCGGCTAGGCCGCAATCTTCGCGCCAAAAGCCGATCTCGTGAAAGACGGATCGGTGCCACATCAGCGCATTGCCGGCGATCGGCGTGCAGATCAGCGCTTCGCTCGGCGTGGCGGTGTCGCTGAAGACCTCAGAGTTATAGCCGGTCGTCTCGAGCGAATCGTCTTCCAAGCGGGTGACGTAGCGGATCAAGACGTTCGAGTGCGCGATCATCGCACCGGAGCGGATCATGGCCGTGGCCAGCCGGCCGATATGATCGGGGAAGAGCCAGTCGTCGTCGGCGAGGAACTGCACGAAACCGCCTTCGACCAGCTTCAGCCCCTCCATGACCGCGCGGATGGCGCCGCCGTTCTGTTCGAGATTCAGCAGCGTGGCAAACGGAAAGCGCGCCACGATGTCGTCGACCGGCGTGCCGGCGTCGTTGACGACGACGGCTCGCACGTTCGGATACGTCTGCGCTTCGATGCAGCTCAACGCGCGCTCGATGTCGGCACGCCGGTTGAACGTCGGAATGACAACCGTCACGGGCGGAGCTGCCGCCACATCGACCGGCAACGGCGGGCGCTCCGGCGTACGCGACGGCGGCGAAGGCAACGCGCGTAGCGACGCCGGTTCCGCCAACGACTTCATCGTCGCAACGTGCAACTGGCGCTGGATCGCGGGGTCGTAGAGGTGCGCGTTGCGGACGAATTCGTGCGCTCCCGAAGACGCCGGGGCCACGATACCGTACCCGCGCCGCGCAAACGCGACCGCCGCGCCCGGATCGGTAGCGTCGGTGAGGACGACGCAGCACGCCGTTGCGAGGGCTGCGGCGACGCGCGGATCGCCGGCGCGCAGGGCCGTCACGCGCGTCCCCGGCGGCACGAGCCCATCGGCGGAAACGAGCGTCACGTCACCGTGAACTTCCGCCAGCGCGAACGCGTGGAAGGCGGCGGCATTGACGTCACGCTCCGGAGCCCAAATCACGACGGCCGGGCGCTGGGGCGCGCGCTGTTCGACCTCGGGCAGCGCCGGTTCGAGCAGCACCACTTCGAAGGGCCGCCGCCGTGACAACGCGGCCGAGATGCGTTCGTACTCGAGCGACGAGCGCACCAGCAAGGCCGGGCACAGGTTCAGGAATTCGCTCGCGCCGCGAACGACTTGCGGCGTGAGATTCGGTTCGGCCAGCACCTCGGGGCCCGGCCGGCCGTTGAGATTGACGCCGCCACCGGTGACGTTGACTTTGTTCAGCAGGACGCGGCGGCGATCGTCGTCCTGCGTCCCGGCCAAGACGGCCGGCGCGAATGCGGTGATCACGCGATCGTGATTTTCTTCGAGCAAAAACATCCCGTAAAACAACTCACCGGCATAGCGGCGTCGCACCGCCTCGGTATACGCGTTGAGAACGTATCCCGGATCGGTGACGATGGCGTCGACGTCGCCGAGCGTCTGCGCGTAGCGTTGGGCCACCGGACCGTACGCGCTAATCACAACTCGGCCGGCTCCACTAAGCCGAACGTCGGCTCAAAGACAAAACCCGGGGGGCGCAAGGCGATCACTTCGAGCAGTTGCGCCCGCGACTGCTCGAGCGTCGGCCGATCGTGCACCGGATGGAGTTCTTCAAAGACGCGGCGCTGCTCGCGGCCCGAATCCGCCGTCTTCGAGAAATTGGACGCGTGCACGCGCCACTCGGCCGTCACGTGATCGACGAACGCGAACGCGTAACGCTGGAAGGCCCGCAGTTGGATCTCCTGGTCGGCCAAGCCGCAATCTTCGCGCCACCCGCCGATCTCGCGAAAAACGTCGCGGCGCCACAAAAGCGCGTTACCCGCGATGGCGGTGGATACCATGGCCTCGGCCGGCGTCGCCGTATCCCTGAAGATGCCGGCGTTGAAGCCAGTGGTCTTCAACGTCCCGTCCTCGGTCCGCGACACGTAACGGATCAGCGCGTTCGCGTGCGCGATCGGCGCGCCGGAACGGATCATGGCCGATGCCAGCCGGTCGACGTGATCGGGGAAGAGCCAGTCGTCGTCGGCCAGGAACTGCACGAAGCCGTCCTCGACGAGCTTGAGCCCTTCCATCACGGCGCGGATCGCGCCGCCGTTTTGTTCCAAATTCAGCAAGCGGGCAAAGGGAAAGCGAGCCACGACGTCATCGACCGCGCAGCCCGCGTCGTTGACGACGACGGCGCGGACGTTCGGATACGTCTGCGCACCGATGCAGGTCAACGCGCGCTCGAGATCATCGCGCCGGTTGAACGTCGGCACGACGACCGTCACCGGCGGCGGCAGCGACTCGGCAATCTGGGCCGCGATCGCCGGTCGCGCGGGCGAGCGCGGCGGCGGCGGGGGCAGCGCACGCAGCGACGCCGGCTCCGCCAGTGACTTCATCGTCGCAACGTGTAGTTGGCGCTGGAGCGCCGGGTCGTAAAGGTGTGCGTTGCGGACGAATTCGTGCGCTCCCGACGTCACCGGGGCCACGATCCCGTATCCGCGGCGCGCGAACGCGACGGCCGCGCCCGGATCGGTAGCATCGGTGAGAACCACACTGCCCGCCGTTGCCAGTACCTCAGCGACGCGTGGATCGTCGAAGCGCAGTGCTGCTACGCGCGTTCCCGGCGGAACGAGTCCATCGGCGGAGACGAGCGTCACCGCACCGTGGACTTCCGCCAGCGCGAACGCATGCACGGCGGCAGTATTGACGTCACGCTCGGGAGCCCAAATCACGACGGCCGGGCGCTCGGGAGCGCGCCGTTCGACCTCGGGCAGCGGCGGTTCGAGCACCACCACTTCGAACGGCCGCCGCGGAGACAGCGCGGCCGCTATCCGCTCGTATTCCATCGACGAACGCACGAGCAAGGCCGGGCACAGGAGCAGAAATTCGCTCGCAAGACGAACCACTTGCGGCGTCAGGACCGGCTCGGCCAGCACGTCGCGGCCGGGACGGCCGTTGATCGAAACGCCTTCGCCATTGACGTTGTTCAGCAACCAGCGACGGCGGTCGTCGTCCGGCGTCTGCGCCAAGACAGCCGGCGCGAACGCGGTGAGCGCACGATCGTGGCTTTCTTCGAGCAGCAGCATCCCATAGAACCCCTCACCGGCACCGTGGCGCCGTACCGCCTCGGTGTAGGCGTTGAGGACGTAGGCCGGCTCGGTGACGATCGCGTCGCAGTCGCCCAAGAGCTGCGCGTAGCGTTGGGCCAGCGGACCGCAGGCGGTAATCACAAGTCGACCGGCTCCACCAAGCTGAACGTCGGCTCAAAGACGTAGCCCGGTGGTCGCAGAGCCATCCGCTCGAGCGTGTTGTTGCGTACTTGGGTGATCAGCGGGCGATCGTTGACCGGATGCAGCTCTTCGTAGATTCGGCGCTGCTCGCCGAGCGAATCGGCCGTCCGCGAGAAGTTCGACGAATGGACGCGCCACTCGGCCGTCATTTGATCTACCCACACGAACGCGTGACGCCGGCTCGCGCGCATCTGGATCTCCTGATCGGCCAATGCGGAATCTTCGCGCCAACCGCCGATGTCGTCAAAAACGGAGTGGTGCCACAACACGCCGTGGCCGGCGATCGGCGTGCCGACCAGCGCCTCACTCGGCGCGGCGGTGTCGATAAAGACGCCGGCGTTGTAGCCGGTCGTCTTCACTATCCCGCCCTCGACCCGTTCCACGTAGCGGATCAGCACGTTAGAATGCGCGATCACCGCTCCCGAGCGCACCATTGCCGTGACGAGCCGGTCGAAGTGATCGGGGAAAAGCCAATCGTCGTCGGCGAAGAAAACCATGTAGCCGTCGTCGACGAGCTTCATCCCCTCGACGACCGCGCGGATGGTACCGCCGTTCTGGGCGAGATTCAGCAGCCGCGCAAACGGAAACCGCGCCACGATGTCGTCGATCGCAACGCCGGCATCATTGACGACCACCGCCCGAACGTTGGGATACGACTGCGCTCCAAGACACGTCAAACAGCGCTCGATATCCTCACGACGGTTGAACGTCGGGATGACGGCCGTAACGAGCGGCGGGGCTGCCGCGACCTCGACCGGCATCGGTGCCGGTTCGGGCACACGCGCCGGCGGCAACGGCAACGCGCGCAGCGACGCCGGCTCCGCCAGCGACTTCATCGTCGCAACGTGCACTTCGCGCTGGACCGCCGGATCGTAGAGGTGCGCGTTGCGCACGAACTCGTGCGCTCCCGAAGACACGGGCGCCACGATGCCGTACCCGCGGCGCGCGAACGCGATCGCCGTGCCGGGATCGGTGGCGTCGGTGAGAACGACGCTGCCCGCCGTGGCCAGCGCTTCGACGACGCGCGGATCGGCGGCGCGCAACGCCGTCACCCGCGTGCCCGGCGGCGCGAGCCCATCGGCCGAAACGAGCGTCACCTTACCGTGCACCTCCGCGAGCGCGAACGCATGCACGGCCGCCGTATGAACGTCACGCTCGGGCGCCCAGATGACGACGCCGGGACGATCCGGCACGCGTCGTTCAATCTCGGGCAACGGTGGTTCGAGCACCACGACCTCGAACGGCCGGCGACAGAGCAACGCGGCCGAGATGCGCTCGTACTCGAGCGCCGAGCGCACCAGCACGGCCGGGCACAGATTCAGAAATTCGCGCGCGAGGCGGATGGCTTCCGGGGTCAGAATCGGCTCGGCCAGCACCTCGCGGCCGGGCCGGCCATTGATCGAGACGCCTTCGCTGTTCACGTTGTTCAGGAGCCAACGGCGGCGATCGTCGTCCTGCGTCTGCGCCAAGACGGCCGGCGCGAATGCGGTGAGGACGCGGTCGTGATTTTCCTCGAGCAGCAGCATCCCATAAAACAGTTCACCGGCAAAGCGACGACGCGCCGCTTCGACGTAGGCGCTGAGGACGTACGCCGGTTCGGTGACGATCGCTTCGATATCGCCGAGTCCCTGCGCGTACCGTTGCGCCGACGGACCGTAGGCGCCGATCACAACGGCGGCTCCTTGATCGGCGGCTGGAGCACCAGCGTCGGCGGGAACACGTGTCCGCCGCCCTTCGGGCGCGCCGCGACCCGCTCCAGCGTGTCCGCACGCCAGGCCGCGATGTACGGACGGCCGGTAACCGGAAAGAGCTCATCGTAGATGCGCCGCAACTCGGGCACGCTGTCGGCGGTGTTCGAGTACTGATGTTTGCCGCGCGAGCGAAACTCCGACGTCATCCGGTCGACGTACGCGAACACGTAGCGGGCGGCGGCGCGCATGTGAAACTCTTGGTCGTGCAACATCGTGTCTTCGCGCCACGAGCCGATTTCGTCGATGACATCGCGTCGCACGATCATCGAGTTGCCCGCGATCGGCGTCGACATCAAAGCGGTGGTCGGCGTGGTCGTTTCGTTGAACACCGCGGCGCTGAAGCCGACCGTCGTGAACGAGCCGTCCGGTTCACGTTCTTGGTGGCGGATCAAGCTGTTGCCGTGCGCGACGGCGGCGCCGGAACGTAGCATGGCTCCGACGAGCGCTTCGATATGGTCGGGTTGCAGCCAGTCATCGTCGGCGTTCAACTGAATGTACGAACCCCGGACGGCCCCGACGCCGGCCCCAACCGCGCGCAAGACGCCGACGTTCTGCTCGAGATTGATGACCCGGGCAAACGGAAAGCGGGCCACGATGTCGTCGACGGACTCGCCGCCGTCGTTGACGACCACGGCCTCGAGGTTCGGGTAGGTCTGCCGCGCGATGCATCCCAGCATGCGTTCCAAGTCGCGGCGGCGGTTGTAGGTCGGCGTCACCACCGAGACCAGTGGCAAACCGGCCGGTTCCGGCAATGCGGGCCGGTAGGGCCGCGGCGGGGGCTCGGGTACGCCGCGCAGTGACGCCGGCTGCACGATTCCGGTCGACGCGGCGATCTGAAGCCGGCGCGTGTTGGCGAAATCGTAGGTCACCACGTCGCGCACGTACTCGTGGGCACCGGACGTCAGCGGAGCAACGACACCGTAGCCCCGCCGCGCGAACGCGATCGCCGCTCCCGGATCTTCGGGCTCCACGCACACGATGCAGGTCGCGGCGGCGAGCGCCTCAGCAACCGCGCCGTCAGCCGCCGCTACGAACTTCGCGGTGCTGCTCTCCAACGCGATGCCGTCGGCGGTCACGCAGGTGACGTCGCCGTGAAATTCGATCAGCGCGTATGCGTGGTAGGCGATCGCGCGCGAGCGCCAATCGGGAGCCCACACGACGATCGACGGCCGGCTCGGCACGACGCGCATAACTTCCGGCACGACTGGTTCGGCCACGACCGGCTCGACGCGCGGCGGCCGTAGACACAACGGCAAGAGCCGTGCGTACTCGGTGAACGAGCGCACGAGCATCGCATCGGGTAAGAGGACGAATTCCCGGAGCGCGCGTCCCACGCTTTCGTCCTCGGCCCACAGCGCGCTCGACGTCTGGTCGATCCCGATCTTGAGGCGGCCGTCGGTCAGCTGATCGAGGCTCACGCGCTTCTCGTCGGGATCGCTGACTTGACTCAGAACGTCGGCGGCAGCCGCCATGATCGC
This sequence comes from Candidatus Lustribacter sp., assembly GCA_036008105.1. Classification (GTDB taxonomy): domain Bacteria; phylum Vulcanimicrobiota; class Vulcanimicrobiia; order Vulcanimicrobiales; family Vulcanimicrobiaceae; genus Lustribacter. The sequence continues at coordinate 31,778 of DASYOE010000293.1, forward strand.
GTTGGTCCGCGGCTCTTCCAGCAGCACCATGCCGTAGAACGATTGGCCCTGCTCCCGCCGCCGAATCGCCTCGACCATCGCGAGCGAGATCTGCGCGAAGTCGGTGATGACGGCGTCGAGATCCCGGCCACCGAGCCGGTGCCCGAATTCTTCGGCCCGCGCTCCGAACGTCGAGATCATCGGGCGGTCAACTCGCGCTCGGCGGGAAGCTGATCGTGGGCACAAAGGTCGTCCCGGCCGGCCGGTTTTTCACGTTGGCCAGCGTTGCGGTACGCTGCTCGACGATGAGCGGACGGTTCACCACCGGATGCATTTCGTTGAAAATCCGCTCCATCTCGGGGCCCGTGTTCACCGACGTCGAGATATTCTCCGACGCCCCGCGCACGCGCCACTCCGAGGTGATGTGATCGACCCACACCAACGGGTAGTGGTTCCACAGCCGGAACTGGAACTCTTGATCGGCGAGGATCGTGTCCTCACGATACTTGCCGATTTCGGCGAACACGTCGGCGCGCACGAGCAGTCCCTGACCGGAGATCGGCGTCGAAATCAGCGCTTCGGTCGGATAAGTGGTGCGGGTGAAGATGCAGGCGTTGAAGCCGCTCGTTCCCCACGCGCCGGCGGCATCGCGTTCGAGGTAACGGATCAACGTGTTCGAGTGCGCGGCGGCCGCGTTTTGAACCAGCATCGCGGCCATCAGGCGTTGCAGGTGGTCGGGGTAGAGCGCGTCGTCATCGGCGAGGATCTGCACGTAGGCCCCGCGCGCGAGCTCGAGCCCGACCATCGTGGTGGAGAACACGCCGCCGTTCTTCTCCCGCACGTGCAGTCGCGCGAACGACTCATGCGGAGCGACCACGTCGTCGACCGCCTCGCCCGCGTCGTTGACGACCACCACCTCGAAGTTCGGGTACGTCTGGCGGCTCAAGAGCGCGAGCACGCGGGCCAGTTCGTCGCGGCGATTGTACGTTGGAATCACGATCGAAACCAACGGCAGCTCGGCGGGCGGGACCGGATAGGCGGGCAACTCCGGCGCGCGCGGCGGGGCTTGCAGCGCGTACGGCGTTCCGGCGCGGCGTCCGAACGCTTGGGCGAGCGCCTGCACGAACGAGTCGCTCGAGCCGAAGTCGAACGGCGCGACCGCCGGCACAAACTCGGTGGCGCCGGACGTCACCGGCGCGGCGACACCGTACCCGCGGCGCGCAAACGCAACGGCCGCGCCCGGATCGCCGAGCGACGCCGGCACGATGACGCCGGCGCTCGCGAGCACCGCCGCGAGGCCCGGATCGTCCGGCGCGACGCTGCGCATCGCGGGGAAGTGCGGCAACGCACCGCCCGGCCAGACGACCGTGACGTCGCCGAGAAATTCGGTGAGGCCGAACGCCAGCATCGCGACGGTGCCGAGCGTCTCATGCGGCGCCCACACGATGACGCCGGGCCGTTGTGGTGCCGGTTGCACGTTCGGCAGGTGCGGTTCGGCTAGGATGCGCTCGACCGGCCGCGCGACCGCGAAGGCGGCGCTGATCCGGTCGTACTCGGCATACGACCGCACGAGCATCGCGTCGCACAACCGCAAGTAATCCGACGCGACGGTCAACGCCATCGGGGGCAGCGACCAGACCTGGCCCGATGTTCGCCCGTCGATCGTGAGCTGGTCTTTCGCCAAGTCGCGGAACGCGTGCAAACGGTAATCGTGATGGGGTATTTTATCGAGGATCTGCGGCGCCACGAGCGCCGCCAGCGCCGCGCGCGGATCGTCGTAGAGCAGCATGCCGTAAAACGGCTCCCCGCGCTCGCGGCGGCGGACCGCTTCGCGGTATGCCGACGGCGTGAAGTCCGGCTCGGCAACGATGGCGGACATATCGCCCAGCCCGCTCGCGTACCGCTCGGCGTGCGGCCCGAACGCGCTGATCATGCCAGCGTCGAGCGCTGCGCCACCGCCTGGTTCGCGCGCTCGCGGGCGAAGCGATCGGCCGCGCGCACCGCCTCGAGCGTCAGCGGTTCCGCCGGCAACGCGTCGAGCACTTCGGCCACGCACGGCGCGATGTCACCGAACCGGATCGTCCCGGCAACAAACGCCGCGACGGCGATTTCGTTCGCGGCGGAGAGCGCCGCGGGTGCGGTGCCGCCGGCGGCGAGGGCACGGTATGCCAAGCCCAAACACGGAAACCGTTCGAGGTCGGGGCGCTCGAAGCCGAGCGTCGTGGCTTGCGCGCCCGCGGCACCGCCCAACGCGACGAGCGCATCCTCGACGATGCGGTCGGCGAGACGATCCGGATACGCAAGCGCGTAGCCGATCGGCAAGCGCATGTCGGGCGCGGCAAATTGTCCGACAACGTTTCCGTCGGTGAAGATCGCGAACCCGTGCGCGACGCTCGTGCGATGCACCAGCACGTGGATCTTTTCGGCCGGGAGATCGAAGAACCGGCTCGCTTCGATCACCTCGAGGCCCTTGTTCATCAGCGTCGCCGAGTCGATGGTGTTCTTCACGCCCATGTTCCACGTCGGGTGTTTGAGCGCGTCGGCCACGGTCGCCGATTGCATCTCTTCCGCCGAGCGGGTCCAGAACGGGCCGCCCGACGCGGTGAGGACGATGCCGGCGATGCGGTCGTGCGGTTCGCCGTCGACGCACTGAAAGATCGCGCTGTGCTCGCTGTCGACCGGCAACAGCCGCCCGCCGGCGGCTTTCGCATGCCGGAACAACAACTCGCCGGCCGCAACGATCAGCTCTTTGTTGGCGACGGCGACGTCGATGCCGGCGTCGACGGCGGCAAAGACCGCATCGAACGCTACCGCACCATCGGTCGCGGCCAGCACGATGTCCGCCGCCGCGTCGACCGCCACGGCCCGCAACCCGGCCGGTCCGTCCGCGGCCGAGGCCGTGACGCGCGGTCGAAACTGCTTCACTTGGTCGGCCAGCAGTTCGATGTTCCGGCCCGCCGCGAGGCCCACGACCTCGAACCGCTCGGGGTGGCGCGCGATCACGTCGAGCGCTTGACGCCCGATGCTTCCGGTCGAACCAAGAATGGCGACGCGCTTTCGGTTCACTTCTACACCATTTGCGCTACGAGCCGTAGATTCCGTGCGGGATCACGCCGGCTACGTAAAGTGCGAAGTAGAACGCGATCCCGCCGAAGATGTAGGAATCGAAGCGGTCGAGGACACCGCCGTGGCCCCCGATCAAGCTGCCGGCATCCTTGACCCGCGCGTCGCGCTTGAGCATGCTTTCGACCAAGTCGCCGGCTTGCGCGGCGACCGAGGTGATCGCGCCGATCAGCGCGCCCTGCCACCACAGCACGTGCAGCCACGGCGTCAGCCCGATCCCGATCCCGGCGACGATCGCAACCGCGAGCCCCCCGGCCGAGCCTTCGACGGTCTTGCGCGGCGAGATCGGGGACAGCGGGGTGTGACCGAAGCGCGTGCCGATCACCATCGCGAAGATGTCGGTCAGCGCGATCAGCAAAATCGCCATGACCGTCGCCGCCGTGCCGATCCCCGGCAGCAGGCGAATCGCGACGAAGTAGGTCGTCAGCTTGCCGATGTAGAGCACGGCCAGCAGCGTGTAGCCGCTGCGCGCGAACGCGCCTTCCGTTGAAGCGAACAGTCCGGTAACGAGCGCGATCACGACGGTCGCCGCCAAGAGCGCGCCCTCGTAGCGATGGATCGCGCCCAGATACGTCAGCACGAAGTACGCGACGATCGCGACGATCGCCACCGGCATCTCGAGCCACGGGCCCTTACGCGCCGAGAGCTGCGCGAACTCCCACAGACAGCCGAGCGCGATCGCCGTGCACAGCGTGACGAACGCCGGCAGCCAGAAAACCGAGCCGATGCCGAGGATCGCCAGCAACAAGCCGACGATGACGCGGCGCGCAGTAACCGATTCGCCCACGCCCGTTGCGGGCGCGGCGATCACGGGCCTCCGGGGCGCCGCTGCCGGCGTTGGTACTCCGCCAGGGCGTCGGCAAAGTCGTCGCGACCAAAATCCGGCCAAAAGACGTCCGTCATCAGCAGTTCGGTGTTCGCGGCTTGATAGAGCAGAAAGTTGGACAAGCGCGACTCGCCGCCGGGGCGGATCAGCATATCGGGATCGGGCATGTTCGCCGTGTAGAGATACGCGGCGATACGGTCTTCGTCGATCGCGTCGGGCGAAAGGCGGCCGGCTTGGACGTCGCGCGCGAGCGCCACCACCGCGTCGCGCACCTCGCTGCGCCCGCTATAGTTCACCGCCAGGTTGAGGCGCAGCCCGGTGCAGTCGCTCGTCTTCGCGATCAGCCCGTCGAGCGCGTCGCGCGACGGCGCGGGGAGCTGCTCGTAGTGGCCGATCACGTTGACGCGCACGTTGTTGCGCCGCAATTCGGCCAGCTCCGATTGCGCGAAGTACACGCACAGATCGAGCAGCAGCGAAATTTCGGTCGAATCGCGCTTCCAGTTCTC
>DASYOE010000294.1:0-8105 GCA_036008105.1 Candidatus Lustribacter sp.
AAACTGCGCGTGGCGCTCTCACCGACGCAACCCAACTGGATGTTCACGGCGCTCTACCTGACCGCGCACGGCATTACGACCGGTCCGATGCCGTGGGGCGACGCTTCGCTCGAGGGTTCGCTCGATGTCTACCGCTCCGAACTGATCCTCGAGCACAGTGACGGACGCAGCCGCCGAATTGCGCTGGTTCCGGCGCGCACGGTTGCCGAGATCTACGCCGACCTGCTCGGCGCGCTGAAAGCGCTCGGCATCGACATCATCCCCAATCCGATTCCCCAAGAAGTCGCCGACGTGACGCCGTTCGATACCGACGGGCGCCCGGCCGCCTACGACCCGGCCGCGGTCGCCCGCTGGTTCCGCGTGGTCACGGCCACCGCCGGCGTCTTCGATCGCTGGCGCTCGTTCTTCTTCGGCCGCAACGGCATTCAGCTGTGGTGGGGCGGCCTCGACCTCTCGGTGATGCTCTTTAGCGGCAAGCACGTCGAGGCACCGCGCGATCGCGGGTTTCTCATGCGCTACGATCTGGATGCCGAGCTGATGAACGCGGGCTTCTATCTCGGCGACGATAATTCGGCCCCGTTCTTTTACGGGTACATCTACCCCCAGCCCGACCGCTGCGAACGGCTGTCGATCGCCCCCTCGACCGCGTCTTGGTCCGATACGCTCAAGGAGTGGGTGCTCCCGTACGATGCCGTTCGCAACGCCGCCGATCCCGGCGCCGAGCTGTCCGCATTTCTCGATGCGATTTACAACGCGTGCGGCAGCGCCGCGGGCTGGGATCGAGCCGCGCTCAGTTACGTCGCGCCGAAGCGCTCGCGCTAACGCTCGTCGTGCAGCGCGGACCGCAACGCCGCGGTCAACTCGGGCCCGGCCTGATGGCCGTGACTCGACACGGCGTGTTCGGCCGCCGCTTTGAGCACCTCGGTTTCGGTGCCCGCGATCGTGAGCGAACAGTTCGATTCGCTTGGGAACTCCCGGCAGTCGATGACTTTTCTGATGCCCGTCTGTTGCATGTGAAGCTTCCTCCGACGTGCGGTGCGGTAGAGCAATTTTACCTACTAGTAGGTAAAAGTCAAGCCTCCTGGTGAAGAACCTCGCTATGCCGCCTGCGGTGCAGCCCCAAGCCAAGGGACCCGATGCGATCCTCGACGTCGCCGAGCGCCTCGCTCAGACGCGGGGGTTCAACGGCTTCAGCTATGCCGACATCGCCGCCGAGCTCCGCGTCACCAAGGCCGGCTTACACTACCACTTCTCGTCCAAGGCCGAGCTCGGCCGGGCGCTGATCGCGCGCTACCGGGCCGGCTTCGAGCAAGCGTTGGCGCGCATCGGCGCCGCACCCGGCGACGCCCCCGCGAAACTCAAGCGATACGTCGGGCTGTATGACGAGGTAATGCTCAACGATCGCATGTGTCTCTGCGGAATGCTCGCCGCCGAATACGAAACGCTGCCGCAGCCGATGCAGCTCGAGCTGCGCGCGTTCTTCGATGCGAACGAGCAGTGGTTGGCCACGGTGCTTCGCGAAGGCCGCCGCGCCGGAACGCTCGGCTTTCGCGAGCCGGCGAAGGAGCGTGCCCGGCAGTTGTCCGGGGCACTCGAGGGGGCGATGCTCGTCGCACGCATCTACGGTGACGTCGACCGTTTTCGTTCTTCCGCGCACCACGCCGTGCGCGACTTGACCGCCCCTCGCTAATGCCGTCCACGCCCCGCATCCATTACGCCTACATCGTGGCGGCGCTGGCCTTCGTGTTGCTGATCGCAGCGGCCGGCGTGCGTTCGTCGCCGACGATGCTGATCCAGCCGCTGCAGACCGAATTCCACTGGACGACCGCGACGATCTCGGCCGCGCTGGCGCTCAACCTGCTGTTGTTCGGGCTGATCGGGCCGTTCGCGGCGGGCGTGTTCGAACGGTTCGGCTTGCGGCGGACCATCGCCGGCGCGCTGGCGCTGATGGCCCTGGGCGCCGCCCTATCGTTCTTCATGACGCAGTCGTGGCAATTTCTGCTGTTGTGGGGCGGCGTCATCGGCGTGGGCGCGGGCAGCATCAGCCTCGTCGCGGGCGCCACGATCGTCAACCGCTGGTTCGAGACGAATCGCGGCACGGTCATGGGCATTCTTACCGCTAGCAACGCGACCGGACAGCTGATCTTTCTGCCGTTGTTCGGCGTGTTGATCACGCGCGCCGGCTGGCGCGCCGAGGTGCTCTTCATCGCGGCCGTGTGCGCGTTGCTGGCGCCGCTCGCGCTGCTGATCTTGCGCGAACATCCATCGGACATGAACCTGGCGATGCTCGGCGCCACCGCGGTCGTGGTGCCGCAACGCTCGACCGGTAACCCGTTCGTCAACACCGTCGTGGCACTGCGCGACGGGCTGCGCAATCGCGACTTCTGGTTGCTCGGCGGCAGCTTCTTCATCTGCGGGGCCAGCACCAACGGCTTGATCGGCACGCATCTCGTGCCGGCGTGCGGCGACCACGGTATTCCCGAAGTACAGGCCGCCGGTTTGCTGGCCGCGATGGGCGTGTTCGATCTCATCGGCACCACCGCATCCGGCTGGCTGTCCGATCGCTACAGCGCGCGCTGGCTGCTCTTCTGGTACTACGGCTTGCGCGGTCTGTCGCTAATGTATCTGCCGGCGGCGTTCGGCATCGCCAGCATCGGGTTGCCGATCTTCGCCGTCTTCTACGGCCTCGATTGGATCGCGACCGTTCCGCCGACGCTGCGGCTGACGACCAATGCGTTCGGCCGCCTGCGCGCGCCGATGATGTTCGGCTGGATCTTCACCGGCCATCAACTCGGCGCGAGCCTCATCGCCTACGTCGCCGGCGTGATCCGCACCGACGTGGGCAACTACGACTCAGCCTTCATCCTCTCGGGCATCCTGTGCGTGATCGCCGCGATCATGGTCCTCTTCATCGGCCGCACCGCACCCGTTGCAGCCGCGGCGGTTCCCGCTTAGAGGTCTCGCACTACCGAGACGATTGCCTAATAAGGCTTCAACACGACAACGCGCTCAGTAAACGCTCGAGACGGTTTTGCCATTAGCTACGGCGAGCGCACACGCCATATAATCCAAGGCAACCCGCAAGTTGTGGATGGCATCGTAGGCGATCAGCATGAGGTGGGGCGGGATGGGCGGAGGCTGATCCAGTCTGACAACTTTGCCACCGGGAACACCGTGTTGGATATGCGGCTGCTCGCTGACAACGTAGCTTTCGCGCTCGTGGAAAAGCCTGATTTCGCCTTCGAATTTTTCAATGTGCTTGTCCGCCCACTCAAGGCGCAAATCTGCATCCGCGAGCGTTTCAAGTCCAGGCGGCATTCTCTTTGGCTGTCCCTGCGGTGTACCTCAACCGCCTACTCATCAACACTATAGTACTTGGAACAGCGCGGGCGATTGGCTTGAGCCGCGCAATAGTTTGACTCCAGCTTCTCGAGGCGTTGCCCTGCCCTGCGTATATCGATTGTGGCGCGTCCCTCGACGACGCGCCTAGCGGCGCTGCTCGGGATGACATTGGGGCAGGCTGCACCACTGATGATTGCGTGCAAGGTTGGCGCTTAAAGCTTTAGGACGCGGTCGGCGTTGCCGTGCGCGATTTTTAGTTTGTCCGATGGTGTCACGGGGAGCTCGCGCAGGAAATCCGTGCCCGCTTTGTTTGACGCGAACGGGTAGTCGACCGAAAACAAGATCCGGTCGGCGCCGAACGTCAACAGCGCGGCGATGAACGGAGCCTGCGAGAAAAAGCCGGCGGTCGTAATCGTGACCTGATCCAAGATTTGCCGGCTGATCGGGCGCGTGAGACCCTTGGCGAATTGCGTCATCACCTCGTCGACGCGCGCCATGAACATCGGCAACCCCTCGCCCATGTGACCGATGATGAGGTTCAAGCCGGGATGGCGTTCGAGCGTGCCGGCAAGCACGAGGCGCAACACGTGCACCGCGGTTTCCCAGTGCCAACCGAAGCCCGCGGTTGCGAACGCGAACGACAGACGCGGATCGTTCAAGCCGTCATAGTAGACCTTCCGCACGCTCTCCGGCGGAATGCCGGGATGCAGGTAAAGCGGAACGCCGAGCTTCTCAGCGCGCGCGAGGATCGGCTCGAACATCGGATCGTCGAGAAACTTATCGTCCGTGACGCCGTTGATCAGCGCGCCGACGAAACCGAGTTCGCGCACCGTGCGTTCGAGTTCATCCGCCGCCGCGGCCGGCGCGGTGAGCGGTAAGTGCGCGAATGCTTTGAACCGGTCAGGATTGCCGCGCACGATGCGCGCCATCTCGTCGTTGTACCGCTGGGCGAATGCGGGCCCGGCGTCCGGCGGCATGATGTCGGCTCCGGGTCCGACCGCGGACAGCACCTGGACCGTGATGCCCGCTTCGTCCATCAGTTTGAGCCGCTGGCCGTCGACCTCGTCCAGCGCATCGCCGCGCGGGCCCGCCCAATTCGGACCGAGGTAGCCGCGCCGCGCCATCGCGGCCGGGTCGACCTCGGCCTGAAAACGCCGCAGCGAGAGGTGCTCTTCGAGCGCGACAATGCGCATTTCGGCCATGTCCGGCTCTTCGCGAGGGACCGCTGAAACCTGCCCGTCGTGGGTATATGGTAAGCGTGAGCGTCGGAGCAATTAGCCCAGTCAGCAGCGGATCGGCCGCCGTATATGCGGCGCTGAGCCCGTACCTCAACGGAACCGCGAACGTTACGGCTGCGCCGCCGGTCACCTCGACGGCGCCGGCCGCGCCCGTCGCGGCGGTCGCAACGACCGCGGCAAGCACGCCGGCTCCGGCGACAACGACGGTCGCAAACCCGGCGCCTGCGGCTGCACCCGTCGTGGACACGACGCCGCCGTACCTGAACCCGGCGATCCCGCTCATTGCCGCCGCCGCATCACTGTGGCCGGCCGGGGCATCGATCTACGGTCTGCCGGTCCAACCGGCCGTCACGCCGGTTCCGCCGGTCAGCGCCTACCCGCGCGTGGCGCGCATCGGGCTCAACCCTTAGGCGATCACCGCGGTAGCGGCCAGTTGCAGCACCGTGCTCCCGCCGAAGTGCTCGTAGAGCGTCACGTGACGCGCCGGCCGCGAATGCTCGTCGGGAAAGTACTTCAGCCACTGCACGTTGATCTCGTCGCGCAAGTCGAACGTTTTGACCGTTACCTCGAGCTTGACAATGTCGTCGAGCGACGCGCCGGCGCCCTTCATGATCTTCTCGAGGTTGGCGAAGGCGAGGGCGACCTGGGCCTGCTGATCCGCGGGAACTTTGCCCGTGGCCGGGTCTTGTCCCGAGATCCCGCCGGTCATCACGATGTTGCCGACGCGCGAGGCGGCCGGGATCGGGTTGTGGCCGTGGCTGAAGCCCTCGACGTGAATGCTCTTACGGTTGCTCATGCAGCGTCGTTCTCGCCGCGGGACCGAAAGTTCCCGCGTCGAACGGCGCGATTGCTATGACGGCAAGCGCCCCGGCCAAAATTCGGCATTCGCCCTTCGAGACCAACGAGCTGCGCTACGAAGGGCGCGCAAAAGTCAGCGGTGCGGCGGCGTATTCGGCCGACGCCTCGCGCCCCGGCATGTTATGGGCGGCATTCGTGACGAGCCCCGTGGCGCACGCGCGCATCGCGCGCATCGACGCTAACGCCGCACGCGCGATGCCCGGCGTGCATGCCGTGCTCACCGGAGCCGATATCGGCGAGCACTTTCTGGGCCGCGCGCTGTTCGACTGGCCCGTGCTCCCAACCGACGTCGTACACTTCATCGGCCAATACGTCGTCGCGGTGGCGGCCGAAACGCGCGAGGGCGCGCAAGCGGCAGCGCGCGCGGTCGAGGTGCACTACGACGACCTGCCGGCGATCTTCGATCCCGAAGAAGCGCTGGCCGACGGCGCGCCGGTGTTGCACCCGAACCCCGAACGCTATCCGTTCATCATTCCCGGCAAGCGGCGTCCGGTGCCGCATCCCAACATGCAGGGTTACCTGAGCGAGACCCAAGGCGACGCCGAGGCGGCTTTCGCCGGCGCGCACCGCACCTTCGAACACCGCTTTTCGACGCCGCGCTACTTCGGCGCCGCGATCGAACCGCGCGCGACGATGGTGTGGATCGACGAACGCGGGATCGTGCACGTCATCTCGACCAACAAATCCCCGTTCGCCCTGCGCGCGCAGTTGTCGATCGCGACCGGCGTGCCGGCCGAATCGATCGTCGTCGAGCCGGCCTACATCGGCGGCGACTTCGGCGCCAAGGGCCTGTCGGTCGACGAGTTCGTGTGCTATTTCCTCGCTCGCGAAACGGGCCGGCCGATCAAAGCCGTGCGGTCGTATCTCGACGACATGCGCTCGACCAACGTGCGCCACGCGGCAACGGTCACGCTGAAGACCGCCGTCAACGCCGACGGGCTCATCACGGCGATGAACGGCCGCGTCGTGTTCAACGGCGGCGCGTTCGGCGCCGGCAAACCGATCCCGACGATCTTGCCCGCCGTACACGCGATTCCGGCGCTGCCCTATCGCATCCCCAACGGGAGTTGGGAAGTGATGGCCGTCTACACGCACACGGTGCCGGGCGGTCACGTGCGCGCGCCCGGCGAGACGCAGATCCTCTTCGCGGTCGAATCCCACCTCGACATCATCGCGCACGAGATCGGCGCCGATCCGATCGCCTTCCGCATCGCGAACGCGAGCGAGCCGCGCATGATCGACGTGCTCGAGAAGCTGCGCGTCGAAAGCGGCTGGGATCGTCCGCCGGCGCCGGGTCGCGGGCGCGGCATGTCGGGTTTCGAACGTCACGTCGGCAGCGGCAAGACCAGCGTCAAACTCATCGCTCGGGCGGGCGGCACGATCGACGTCGAAACGGGCCTCGCCGATCAAGGCGGCGGCAATCTCACCGCCGTCCAGCGCGTGGTGAGCGCAAAACTCGGCATTCCCGGCGAACGCGTCCGGCTGTTTCACAAAGGCACCGACGTTGCGGGCGAGGATCCCGGAGCGGGCGGCAGCCGCGCCACGCACATCGTCGGCAACGCGACGCTCGACGCGGTCGAACAGCTGAGCGTGGCCCTACGGGCCGACGGCTGGGATGGCTCCGCGGCGACGTGGCCCGATGCCGTCGATGCGTACGCGCGTGCGTCGGCGACGCCGCCGGCTTTCGTCGGCCGCTACGACAGCGCCACGAACCCCGCGGCCGCCCACGCGAACAATTTTGCGGCGTACGCCGTCGAGGTCAGCGTCGATCGCGAAACCGGCGTCGTCGACATCGAGCAAGTGACGTTCGTCGCCGACACCGGCACGATGATCAACCCGGTGGCCTATCGCGGGCAAGTCGACGGCGGATTCATGTTCGGCTTCGGCCACGCGATGACCGAAGAGCTGGTCGTCGAGGACGGCCGCATCGTGAACCTGTCACTGGCCGACTACAAGCTGCCGACGGTGCGCGACATCCCGCGGTTTCGCCCGGTATTGCTCGACGACGAGGCCGGACCGGGCCCGTTCGGCGCCAAGAGCGCGGGCGAGCTGAACACCGGCGGTGTCGGACCGGCCATCGCAAACGCCGTCGCGGATGCGTGCGGCGTCCGCGTCACCCAACTGCCGATCACGTCCGAGCGCGTTCTGAACCTACTTCGTGCGCGCTAGCTCTTCGTTGAACGTATTGTCGACCGATTTCGCGAGGTCGGGCGCGGTCTCGACGAGGCCGGCGCTCACGTACTGCTGCATCTGCCAGCGTAACGCGTAGGTGCCGTCCACCACCACGGTCAGCTTCGCCGGGGCGATCGCTAGGCCGATCTTCGCATAGAGCGTCGGGTCGTCGAGCGGGATGTACTTCTGATAGATCGCGCCGATCGCCGCGCGTCCGGCCGCGGTCGTCGCGTGCGCGCGCAAATAGAGGTTGGCTTTGGAAAACGCGCGCAGGAAGCGCAACCCGAGCGCACGATCGGTACGGCCTAGGCGCGCGCCGTACATCATCACGGCCTGCACGTAGCCCGGCATCAGCGTCGAGAGGTTGGCTACCTTGACCGCGACGCCTTGCTCGGCCAACATCGTCGCGTACGGATCGATGGCCGCCGCAATGTCGACGGCGTGATTCTTCAGCGCGGCGACCATATCGGGTAGCGGCATATCGACGATGTTCAC
>DASYOE010000295.1:0-2568 GCA_036008105.1 Candidatus Lustribacter sp.
AGCTTTGCGCAAGAAGGCCGTGCTCTCCGGGAACGCGTTTGGTTTCATCGGCAACCGCATGATCTTCGATTACGTGCGCGAGGCGACGGCGCTTGCCGAGGAGGGCGTCACGCCCGCGCGCGTCGATGCCGTCATGAAAGAGTTCGGTTTTCCCATGGACCCCTTCGCGATGAGCGATCTCTCCGGCCTCGACGTCGGCCGGCACATCGCGCAAGCGCGCGGCGAGCATGCGGCCGGGCGTACCCAGGTGCTGCAGAGGCTGGTCGAAATGAACCGCCTCGGACAGAAGACGATGGCCGGCTATTTCAAGTACGACAAGGCCGTGGGCAAGGGGCGCGAGCCGATCGCCGATCCCGAGGTAGAGGCGCTCTTCGCGGAAGAATCGCGGCGCGCCGGCATCGCACCCCGCGAAGCGAGCGACGACGAAATTCGCGAGCGATTGCTGTACGCGCTGGTCAACCGCGGCGCATACCTGTTGGAAGAGGGTGTCGCGCTGCGGCCCGGCGACATCGACATCGTGTACGTGTACGGCTACGGTTTTCCGCCGCATCACGGCGGCCCGATGTGGTATGCCGACGAAGTGGGCGTCGAGAACGTCTATGCGCGAATTCTGGAGTTCGAAGCGCAGTTCGGCGAGCAATGGAGGCCGTCGGCGCTTCTCGCCGGCGTCGCGTCCAAGAGCGGCAAGCTTGCCGACGTTACCCTCGAGCTAACTCATGCCTGAAGCCGTGATCGTTTCCGTCGCGCGCACGCCGATCGGCCGCGCGTTTCGCGGCGCGTTCAATCAGACTCCCGGTGCGACGATGGCGGGACACGTCGTGAAGCACGCGCTCGAGCGCGCCGGGATCGACCCCGCAGAAGTGGACGACGTCGTGATGGGCTGCGGGTTACCGGAGGGCGCAACGGGCAACAACGTCGGCCGCACGGCGGCGCTGCGCGCCGGATGTCCGGTGACCGTCCCCGGGCAGACGATCAGCCGGTTCTGCGCATCGGGCCTCGACGCGATCGCGACGGCGGCGAAGCGCGTGATCGCGGACGGCGCGAACGTCGTCGTGGCCGGCGGCGTCGAGTCGATCAGCATGGTGCAGAACGAGGTGCACACGCATTTCCTTGCCGAGGAATGGCTGGCGCGCCACGTTCCCGATCTTTACACGCCGATGCTCTACACCGCCGACTTCGTGGCGAAGAAGTACCAAGTTTCGCGCGAGCGCCAAGACGAGTACGCGCTGCAGAGCCAGCAGCGGACCGCGGCCGCACAGAACGCGGGGCGCTTCGACGCCGAGATCGTGCCGCTGCCCTCCTGGAAATACGAGCAGGACAGGACGACCGGTGCGGTAAGCGAGCAGCGCGTCGACCTGCGCAAAGACGAGGGGAATCGGCCCGATTCGACGCTGGAGGGGCTCGCGGCGTTGAAGAGCGCCGTTCCCGGCGTCGCCGACACCTCGATTACGGCGGGCAACTCCTCGCAGCTCTCGGATGGCGCGGCCGCGGTCACGGTCGTCGACGCAAAGTACGCACAGCAGCGAAACCTCGTGCCGCTCGGAATCTACCGCGGCTACGTCGCCGCCGGCTGCGAGCCCGGCGAGATGGGAATCGCGCCGATCTACGCCGTTCCGAAGCTGCTCAAGCTTCACGGCCTGACGATCGACGACATTGGGATGTGGGAACTCAACGAGGCGTTCGCCGTGCAGACGGTCTACTGCCGCGACACGCTAGGCCTGCCCAACGACCGCTTCAACGTCGACGGCGGCGCGATCTCGATCGGCCATCCCTACGGAATGAGCGGCGCGCGAATGACGATGCACGCGCTGATCGAGGGCAAGCGGCGCGGCGAAAAGTACGTGGTCGTCACGATGTGCGTCGCAGGCGGCATCGGCGCCGCGGCGCTATTCGAAGTCGCCTAACGCGGCAGAGTCGGAGGAACGATGAAGAGCCTTAGTTTTGCGGCTGTTGCGTTCTGCGCTGTGGCCGCCGTTCCGGCGAATGCCGCCGGCGTCGATGAGCTCGGTCGTTACTTAGGTACGTGGACGAGCCCGGGAACGTTGTACGATACTCCGTACAGCAAGGCCGGGACCGCGACCGCGACGACGACCTGCGCGTGGTCGCAAGACCACGTGTTCATGATCTGCCAGCAGAGCATCACGCTGAACGGAAAGCCCAACAACGCCCTGAGCATCTATACCTACGACACCGCCAAGAGCGTGTACCGATTCTTCAACATCGGCCCGGACGGCGCCGACGGTTCGGTCATTTCCGTCGAGGGCGACACCGTCACCTACAGCAACTCGTTCACCGACAAAGGGAAACAGGTCACGATCCGCACGCTCAACGTGTGGGAGAGTCCAACGCTCTATCGGTGGCGCACCGAGTATTCGGCCGACTCGGGCAAGACGTGGACGCCCATGGCGGTGGGCACCGCGCAGCGGCAATGAGTCGATCGCGACTGTCATCCTGAGCGGAGCGAGCCCTTCGACTACGCTCAGGGATAAACTACGCGAGCGGAGTCGAAGGACCGAGACGTTGTCGTCCTGAGCGACGCGCGAAGCGCGAGTCGAAGGACGATGAAGC
>DASYOE010000296.1:0-22346 GCA_036008105.1 Candidatus Lustribacter sp.
GCATGAATCTGCTCGACCAGTTGACCCATGGCCGAACGCTCTACGGCCTGGGCAGCGGCTTCGCGGGAAACGAGCCGGCCGGCATGGGCGTGGAGGCGCAGTATCACGGTTCCGGTCAAGCCGCGCGCGACACCGTCGATATCATGCACAAGCTGTGGGAGTACCGCACCGGCGATCCCGAGTATCACTTCGAGATTCCGACCCACGAGGGCTCGGTCCGCCGCCGGGTCGTTCCGGGCGCATATCGCCGCCGGCATCCGATCATCATTCGCACGGCGCGCGCCGACGAGGCGGTGATTTCGGCCGCGCAACATGGCTGGCCGGCATTTCTCGGGACCAACTTCGGCGGCGAATCGCCCCTCGTCGATCAAGTGCGCATCTACCGCAAAGCGCTGGCCGAAGCGAACCACCCGCAGGACATCGTCGATGAATGCCTGCGCTGGTGCACGTGCGATTGGTTGAGCGTCGTGGTCGCGGAGACCGATGCGGAAGCGCAATCCGCAGCGGCCAAGGCCGGCGCCGAGCACCTCGCGATTCGCAAACGGTTCGTCGAACAGCACGGCATGGTCGCGGGCCCCGTGGCGCAGCGAAAAGCGGGTCAAACGACCGCCGAAGCGTACGCAGCCGGCGCCGACATGCACGGGTTGATTGCCGGTAACCCGGATACGGTCGCGGCTCGCGTGCAAGGGCTCGTCGATCTCGGCATCAACCACTTGCTGGTGCGGTTCATGGGTGAGTGGACCGGCGAAACGCGCGGGATCTCGGAAGCTTCGATGCGCCTGTTCGCGCGCGAGGTCATGCCGCGCTTCAAAGATATCGCGCCGCTGCGCGATCCACTGGCACTCGCCGCGCGATGAAGCGCGAACAGTTTCTCACGGCGGGAGCCGCAGCTGCGGCGGGAGTTGCGGGTAGCGGCGGGATCGCGCGCGGGCAAGCAACGCCGTTGCGTCTGAACATCTTCGGCGGCCTCGACGCGTGGCCGATGTACGTGCTCCACGATAAGGGCTTTCTCACCGGGTACGATCTCGCGCTCACGACCACGACCGGTTCGGTGCCGCAGTTCCAGCACGTGATGGCCGGCGATGCGGATCTCGCCTCGACCGCATTCGACAACGTGGTGGCGTACGATGCGGGCCAAGGCGATCCGTCGATCACCGGCGATCTCGATTTCTTCGCCTTTCTCGGGGTCGGGCCGGGCGCGCTGCGGCTCGTGGTGCGGCCGGAGATCACCTCGTACGAACAGCTGCGCGGTAAAGCGTTTGCGGTCGATGCGCCGGGCACGGGTTTTTCGTTCGTGTTGCGCCGGATGCTGGAAAAGAACGGCATCCTGCCCGGCGAGTACACGCTGATCTCGCTCGGCAGCACGCAGAAACGCTTCGACGGGATGGTTGCCGGGCAGTGCGTCGGCGGCGTGATCGGTGCCCCGTTCGATATCATCGGCGCAAAGCAATACGGCTTTCGCGTTTTGGGCAGCGCCCTCGACGTGCTGGGACACTATCAAGCCGGGGTTATGATGGCGCGGCGCTCGTGGGCGGCGACGCATCGTCCGGTGCTGATCGCGTTCGTTCGCGCCTATCGGGCCGCCGCGGCCTGGCTCTACGCGCCCGCGAATCGCGCCGAAGCGATGGCGATCCTCGCGCGCAACACCGATCTCACCCCCGACATCATCGCGCAGGTCACGCCCGGCGTGCTCGGCTCGGCGGGGGCGTACACGCGTGATGGGGCGTTCGACCTGGCGGGCGTGAAGACGGTCATGGAGCTGCGCGCGGCCTACGCGGTGCCGAAGAAGCAGATCGCCGACCCCCAGGCGTTCATCGACGCGCGCTACCTCTAAGGAAACGGCCGGCTAACCGACCTTCACCTCGCGCGATAGCGGGTGGCCGATGCCGAGCGGCTCGGCATCGATCAGCACGAACGCGATGCGTGCGAGTTCGTTGCTGCGATTGTGCCAGGCGTGGTTCGTTCCGCGCTGCACCATGACGTCGCCGGCGCGCATGGTGACCGTCGAATCGTCGAGATCCATCTCGACCTCGCCTGAAATGACGATCACGTAATCGAGTGACTCGGTGCGGTGCATGACCGCCTTCGTTCCCGGAACGATCTCGTTGACCGTGAAGCGGGTGCCGTTGATGGGCGGCGGCGTGCCCAGTATACGGGCGCCCATGTCCTCGACGTCCGTGCCGGCCGCAATGCCGGCCGGCGTGCGGTCCGTAGACCAGATGAGCGTCGACGAGTTCCCGGTCGCCGACGTGCGCCGGTTCGCCGGCTGGTCCTCGATGACGACGACCGCTTTGCCGTGCTCGTCGTGACCGGTGACGATACGTCTCATGCGCGCTAACTCCCACAGGAAAGCTCTTGCGCCAATACCAACCTCCACTGAAATCGCCTTCCAGCGAAATCGCCTTCCGGAGGTAACCTGCATGTCGAGCATCCCGCGCTCCACCGCTTTGATAGGTCTGGCCGGCGGGTTCGCCGCTGCCGCATTCCCGCACGTCGCCCGCGCGCAAACGACGACGGTAAACATCGCCGGCGTGTTCAGCGATCTGTTTGCGCAACCGTTCTACGCGAAAGATGCTGGAGCGTTCGCCAAGGCCGGCTTCGACGTCGTAACCAACAGCTTGAACAATGCGGGCGCGGTTGCCGCGGCCATCGGCGGCGGCGCTCTCGAGTTGGGCACCGGGGACCTCGTTTCGGGCGTGAACGCGATCAACGCCGGCGTGCCGATCGTGCTGATCGCCGGCGGCGGTTTATACAACGAGAAAACCGACTCCGGCTCGACGATCTTGGCGACCGCCAGCGGCTCCTCGATCAAAACTCCGAAAGATCTTGTCGGGAAGACGATCGGCGTGCCCACGCTGGTTGGTCTGACGACCGCGTGCTTGCGCGCGTGGCTGCCCGCGCACGGCGTCGCCGAAACCGACGTCAAGCTGGTCGAGATTCCGCAATCGGCCGCGCTTCCCGCGCTGCAGAAATCGACACTCGATGCCGGGCTGCTGAGCGAACCGTTCGTCACCTTCGGCAAAGGGACGGTCCGCGCGATCGGCTCGCCGTTCGACATCGCCGCCGACCTCTCGCCGACCAAAGTCTTTTGCGTCTCCGTCTGGTACGCGAACAAGACCTGGTTTCAAGCTGACTCGGCGCGAGCGAAGAAGATCGTGCAAGCGATCTATGACACGGCGCGCTGGGCGAACAGCCACCGAGACGACACCTTCGGGATCCTGGTGCGCGACGGCAAGCTCGATGCCGACCAGGCCCGCGGCATGCAACGCACGACCTACGCGACGTCGCTGTCGGTCGACATGATCGCGCCGGTCATCACGATCGGAACGCAGAACAAAATGTTCGCGAAGGCGGTCGACGTCTCGACGCTGATCACCAAAGCTTAGGCGGTGGGGATGACACGGAGGTCAGCCGTCGCGGGGCTGGCCGGCGCGCTCGCAGTGCCGGCCGCCGTGTGCGCGCAAACCTCCGCCCCGCTCACGACGGTGCACGTGGGCGGGTCGGCCGACGTGGACGCCGCGCCGATTCTCTACGGCATCCAAGCCGGGATCTTTCGGCGCTACGGCATCGACCTCGTCTATGCGAAAGCGTCAAGCGGTTCGGCCGTTTCGGCAGCCGTTGCGGGCGGCGCGCTCGAGTTCGGCAAGTCGAGCATGGTCCCGCTGATCAGCGCGCACGCGCGCAACGTACCGCTGACGATTGTGGGCCCATCCATCGTGCATCGCCTTGGCCGCGCCGATTCGGCGCTGCTCGTCGCGGCCGGCTCGCCGATCCGCAGCGCCCGCGATCTCAATGGAAAGCCGGTCTCGGTGGCCGGGCTGCGCGACATGCAATGGCTCGCCACGCACGCGTGGCTGGACGCGAATGGCGGCGACTCGAGCAGCGTGGAGTTCCTCGAGCTTCCCGGTGCATCGGTCGCGAGCGCCTTGGAACAAGGACGCATCAGCGCCGGAACGCTGTCCGAACCGTACATCACGCTCGCGCTCACGGCCGGCAAAGCACGGATTCTGGCAAAGATGGTCGACGCGCTGGGGAACGCGATGACGACCGCGTATTTCACGACGGTAGACTACGCGACCAAGAACCGGGAACTCGCCGGGCGCTTCGCGCGCGCGGTAATCGAGGCATCGGCGTACTGCAACACGCATCCGGCGGAGATGACCGACGTGATGTCCGGCTTCACCGGCATCGACCGGGACACGCTGGCTGCCATGGTCCAACCGCAGTTCGCGCTCGGCGTCGATGCCCGCAGCATTCAGCCGATCGTTAATGCCGCCGCCACGTACAAGGTGATCCCGCAAGCGTTCAACGCGCAGGAGTTGATCTTTCCGTTGACTGCCGGCCGTGGCTGAGTCGGAGCGCACGCGTTCGCGCGAGCGCGAACCCCCCACCCAGACCTCGTACGAGCTCACGTTGCAAAACGACAAGGCGTTTGCCGAACTGCAGCGCACGGGCCGGGTCTTGCTGCGCTTGGAGGATTGCCCGCAGACCCAAACGCGGCAGGGTTTGCTGCGGACCTATCTTAGCCCGTTCGTCGCCGACGATACCGCGCTCAAACACTGGGCCGTGTTCACACACGAGATCCGGACCAAGTCCGGCAAGCATCGCCACCAGGGCGGCTTGGCGATCTACGTGATCGACGGTCGCGGCTATTCGGTCGTCGACGGCGAGCGCATCGACTGGGAGAAGGGCGATCTCGTTTTGCTGCCGCTGCGCCCCGACGGCGTCGAACACCAGCACTTTAACGCCGATCCCGCGAAGCCCGCGCTGTGGATCGCGTTCATTCATTTCCCGATCCGCTACTACGTCGCGTCGGAGATGACCCAAATCGAGGAGGCGGCGGACTATCGCCCATGACGCATTCCATTACCCGCCGATCCAGTGTGTTCGCGCTGGGCGCCGCGCTCGCCGGCGCCTTGACCAGACCGGTGTTCGCCGATCCGATCCCGCTGCGCGTCGGCATCATTCCGATCTCGGGCAACGCCGCGTACTATGCGGCCGACAAACTCGGCTACTTCACGGCCGAGAATCTCGCCGTAACCTCGCAGGTCATCCGTGGCGGTGCGGCCGCGATCCCGGCGATGGTGGGCGGTTCGTTGGACGTGACGTACTCGAACGGCACGAGCATCGTGCAAGCGATCGAACGCGGCATCGACCTCCGCCTGGCGATCGAGGGCACGATCATGACGAGCGCACCGCCCGATCCCGGGGCGCTGCTCAAACGCAAAGGCGATCCGATCCGCACCGGCAAGGACGTCGAGGGGAAGGTCGTCGCGGTCAACGCGCTGCGCGACGTGCAGTGGATGTTCGTGAAGGCGTGGGTCACGGCAACCGGCGGCGATCCCGACAAAGTGCAGATCATCGAATTCGCGCTGCCCGCGATGGTCGACGCGATCAAATCGAAACGCGTCGATGCCGCGCTCTTGATCGATCCCTACATGACCGCCGCCTTTGACGATCCCGCACTCGAACTGCTCGACTGGCCGATGAGCAAGGTGTTTCCCGGCGGCCCGGTCGCGTTCTTCACGATCACGGCCGAGACGGCGCAGCGGCGGCCGAACGACATCCGCGCATTCGTGCGCGCGTACAAGCGCGGTGCCGCGTGGGTGAACGCGAACGAGGGCAAAGAACCGTTCTTCAACCTGGTCGCCGAGTATACGGGACTGAACCCCGACCTGGTGCGGCGGATGAAACCGGTCCCCGTGCCGGCCGAGATCATCCCCGGCACGCTGCCGCGTTTGACCGCGCTCATGCGGCAAACCGGACTGCTCGATACGAACGTCGACCTGCGGGCGAAGATATTCGCCTAGGCCAGCAAGAGAAGGCGCCGGGGAAGGCAAGCGAAAAGGGGGGCGACCACTGCTTCCTTATGGATAGGAGCCGCGATGTCGATCAATCGTGACCGCTTTCTGAAGACGACGGCCGGGGCCGTCGCCGGGCTCGCTGCCGGTGCAAGTGAGATCAGCTCCGGGCTCGCGGCTGACGAGTCGCCGATCGGAACGTTCCCGGCCGGCGTTCGCAGCGACTCGGTGTTCGTCGGGCTGTGCTGCCCGCTGACCGGATCGTACGGGGCCGACGGCGAGGATCTGCGCAAGGGCTACTTGCTCGCGATCAAAGACCTCAACGAAGGCACCGGCGTCATGGGCCGCATTCCGAGCCTGCGCGGGAAGAAGGGACTGCTCGGCAAGCGCATCGAGTACAAGGTCGCCGACACCGAAACGAACCCCAACACCGCAGTTCAGCACGCCACCGAGTTCATCACCCAGAACAAAGCGATCATGATCACGGGCGGCGTCGCCAGCTCCGAGGTCATCGCGATGGGCAAAGTCGGACAGCAGCAAAAAGTGCTGTTCATGACCGGCGCCAGCGGTTCGAACGACACGACCGGCGTCGACTGCCAGCGCTACATGTTCCGCTCGCAATGCGATGCGTACATGGTAGCCAAAGCGATCTCGCCGATTCTCGGCAAGGCGCTCGGGACGAAACGCAAAGTCGTGTACCTGACGCCCGACTACAGCTACGGCCACTCGCTGACCGGTTCGATGCGCCAATTCACCGAGCGGCTGGGTTGGACGACCGTTGCCGACGTCGTCGCACCTTTTCCGTCGCCGGGCGACTTCAGCTCGTACCTGACCAACATCGCAAACTCCGGCGCCGACACGTTCATCAACATCGAGTTCGGCGGCGACGGCGTCGCCTCGACGAAGCAAGCCGCACAGTTCGGCATCCTCGACAAGATGAAGCTGATCGTCCCGAACGTCTCGACGTATTTTCCCGACGGCGTCGGGCCGAAGATCATGGGCGGAGTCTACGGCACGCAAGAGTGGTACTTCTCACTCGCAAGTCGCTACCCGCTCTCCAAACTCTTCCTCGACGATTTCGAGAAGATGTACCCCGGCGTCGTGCCGCGTTGGACCGCGCACATCGCCTACACCCAACTCGCGCTTTGGGCCGATGCGGTGACGCGCGCCAACACGTTCCGCCCGCCGGCCGTGATCGCAACCCTCGAAGCCGGCAAGCCGCTGACCCTGATGCTGGGCTCGGTGTACTACCGCGCCGCCGACCATCAACTGGTGCGACCGGTACCGGTTGTCGTCGGGAAAAAGGCGGCGGCGATGAAAAACAAAGACGACTTCTTCGACGTGATCGAGGTCATCCCGGGCGAAGACGTGATGGCGCCGTTGAGCGAGACGGCGTGCACGCTGCCGCCGGTTACGTAGCGGCGAGGAAGCGCCTCTGCCGGTTCATCTGATCGAAGCGCAACTCCTCAACGGGGTTGCGCTCGGGTCGATCCTGACGCTCGTCGCGCTGGGACTCACGATCATCTTCGGACTCCTCGGGTTCGTGAATTTTGCGCACGGCGGGTTGTTCACCGTCGGCGCGTATGCGGGTTGGCTGGCGTACACCCAGTACGATTCGTTCGCGCTCGGCATCGTCGCCGCCATCGTCGTCACGTTCGTGCTCGGCGTCGTCATCGAGCGCATCTTGATCCGCCAATACTACGCCCGGCCCAAGGAAGATCAGATCCTGGTGACCTTCGGTCTGGGCATCGTGCTGGTCGAAACGGTGCGCGCGATCTTCACCGCTCAGAACAAGCTCGTGCCGACACCACCGTGGGCGGAGGGCTCGGTGCAGATCGCCGACCTCGTCTACCCGCAATATCGCCTCGACGTCGTCGGTATCGTCATCGTCACGCTCGCGGTGGTGTGGCTGATCGTCTTCAAGACCCGGCTCGGGCTGATCGTGCGGGCCGGCATCGACGACAGCTTGATCGTCGAGATGCTCGGCATCGACATCGGGCGGGCGTTTATGCTCGTCTTTGCGCTGGGCGCCGCCGTCGCGGGCCTCGCCGGCTTCGTCGACTCGCCGATCCTCGCGCTCACCCCCGACGTCGGCACCGCCGTGCTCGTGCAGTCGTTCGTCGTCATCGTCATCGGCGGCGTAGGCTCGTTCGGCGGCGCGATCGTCGGCGGCATCGTGGCCGGCGAAATCATCAGCCTGACCAGCGTGTTCGCGCCTGACTGGGCGCAGGTGGCGCTGTATCTTGCGATGGCGCTGGTGCTCATCGTGCGGCCACAGGGTCTGCTCGGCGTCGTGGGCCGCGCATGATCCTCGGGCCCGTCGGTGACCGAACCGGCTGGAAAGTCGAAGGCGCGACCGCGCTTTTTCTGGTGCTCTTTCCGGCGTTGCTGGCGCTCTTCGGCGTCGGTACCGATCTTGGCACGCGGATCCTGATCCTGGGTCTGTTCGGGATCGGCGTCGACTTGATCTTCGGGTACACCGGCTTGCTCTCGTTCGGTCAAGCCGCATTCTACGGCACCGGCGGCTTCATCACCGCGAATTTATTGATTCACCACAACGTGCCCAACGCGCTCGGGGCGCTCGCGATCGGGACGCTCGGCGCGGCGCTCGCCGGAGCGCTCGTCGGCTCGCTCGCGCTGCGACAGGTCGGCATCTATTTCGCGATGCTGACGCTGGCCTTCGGGCAGCTGTTCTACTTCCTCGAAAACTCGCCGCTCCGCGCGTACACCGGCAGCGAGAACGGCTTGCCGGGCGTGCCCAAAGCGATCTTCACCGCCGGTCCGTGGACGCTCGACTTCAGCTCGAGCCTCGGTATGTACGTGTTCGTGGCAATGATCTACTTCGGCGGCTTTTTCATCGCGCGACGCATCGTGCGCTCGCCGTTCGGCGCCGTGCTGCGCGCGATTCGCGAGAACCCCGAGCGCGCGCTGGCCGTCGGGCACCGCGTTCCGCGCTACAAACTCGTCGCGTTCACGATCGCCGCCGCATACGGCGGCCTCGCCGGCGGATTGCTCGGCATCTTCCAAGGCTACATGCCGCCCGAAGCGTTCACGATCGATCAATCCGGCGAGATCATCGTCATGACCGTCATCGGCGGTCCCGGCACGCTCATCGGTCCGCTCGTCGGCGCCGGCGTGTGGACGCTGTTGCGCCAGGGACTCCAAAACATCGACGTCATCGCGGGAATCTGGAAGCTGATCCTGGGCATCGTGTTCGTGTTGCTCATCACCGGGTTTCGGCGCGGACTCGTCGGGGCGGCGATCGCACTGGCTGGGCGCCTGAGGCCCGCGCGATGAGCGCGATGCTTGAAGCGCGCGACCTCACCAAGCGGTTCGGCGGGCTCACCGCCGTCGATCACGCGTCGCTCGCGGTCGAGCAAGGGTCGATCACCGCGCTGATCGGGCCGAACGGCGCGGGCAAAACCACGTTTTTCAAAATGCTCGCCGGCGAGATCGCTCCGACCAGCGGTGAGATCGATTTCAAAGGCGAGCGCATCAACGGATACGGCGTGGCGCGGGTCAGCCGGCTGGGCATCGGCAAGAGCCATCAAATCACGCAGATCTTTCCGAACCTGACCGTGGCGGAGAACGTCGTGATTCCGGCGCTCGCCGCGCTGCGCGGCGGGTTCCGGGCCGACATCTTCGGTTCGGTGCGACGCGTCGGCGGATTGGACGAACTCGTCGAACGAACGCTCGCCCAGGTCGGGCTGCTCGACCGCACCGGCGTTCGCGCGGGCGAACTCGCCTACGGCGAAAAGCGCTGTCTCGAGATCGGCTTAGCGCTCGCGACCGAACCGCAATTGCTCTTGCTCGACGAGCCGGCGGCGGGTATGAGCCCGACCGAAACCGCCGAGACCGTCGACCTCATTCAACGCTTGCGCGCGACGGTTACGATCGTGATCGTGGAGCACGATATGGACGTCGTGTTCGGCCTCGCCGACAACATCATGGTGATGCAGAACGGCGCGACGATCGCGTACGGCACGCCGGATGTGATTCGCGCCGACGCGCGCGTGCGCGACGCGTACTTGGGCGGAGCCGACGACGAATGAGCTTGCTCGAGGTCGACGCCGTCAACACCTACTACGGCGAATCGCACGCGCTCTTCGACGTCTCGATGCGGGTGGAAGAAGGCGAGGTCGTCGCGTTGCTGGGCCGCAACGGCGCCGGCAAGACGACGACGATGTACACGATCATGGGCGTACTGGCACCTCGTTCGGGCAAGGTGCGCGTCGCCGGTGAAGACGTGACCGGCATGAAGCCCAACGCGGTCGCCAACCGCAGCGTGCAGCTCGTCCCCGATACCCGGCGCATCGTCAAGACGATCACGGTCGACGAGAACCTCCAGCTGGCGGCGCTCTCGGTCAAAACGCCGTGGACGCGCGAGCGGATCTACGAGCTGTTTCCCTCGCTCGGGACGCGTCGCTCGAGCATGGGGCGCGCGCTTTCCGGCGGCGAGCAGCAGATGCTGGCGATCGCCCGGGCGCTGATTCGCGAGCCGCGGCTGCTGTTGCTCGACGAACCGTTCGAAGGCTTAGCGCCGCTGATCGTGCGCGATCTGATCGCCACGACGCGGGTGCTGGCGGCCGAAGGGCGCACGATCGTGATCGTCGAGCAGAACGTGCGCGCCGCGCTGGCGTTAGCGGACCGGGCGTACGTTCTGAACAAAGGGACGGTCGTGTGGGAAGGCGTGCCGGCGGAGCTGCAAGCGGCGCCCGAGCTCATGCAGCGCTACCTCGGCGTTTGACGTTTTCGTAGATCCGCGTGAGCGCGCGGCGTAGCACCGCCAGCTCCGCGGCCGTGAGCCCGTCGATGTAGAGCCGGTTGCAGTTTTCCGCGAACGGCATGCTGCGTTCGAACAAGGCCGCGCCGGCGACGGTCAGCGCCAGGCTGACGCCACGCGAGTCCCCGGCGATGCGGCGCCGTTTGACGAGCCGCGACTTCGTCATGGCGTTGAGCAGCCGCGAGAGCGTCGGCGGTTCGATGCTGGTAAGCTCGGCAAGGTCGCGGAACCGGCAGTCGCGATGCTGCCAGAGCGTCAGGAGTATCCGCCACTGCGGTACCGTCAAGCCGAGCTGTTCGAACTCGAGCGCCGAGTAGTTGATCATCGCCGTTGCCGCGCGGTTGACGAGATACGGAACGTAGCTCTCGATGCGGACGTCCGGATTCAGCGCGACCCTGCCTTTAGCGCTTGCATCGGCGGCGCCGCTAGGTAGCGGGCCGGCAAGCTTTCCGCGAACGCGAGCAACGCGGCTTCGTCGTCGGGATCGCCCGGAAACGCGTCGGTGCCGATGACGAGATCGTTGGCGAAGGTCGGCGGCACGTCGGCTTCATCCTCGTACACGCCGTGCGGCGTCTCGCCGCGTTGCACCGCCTCGATCCCCGCGCGCACGTAGCGACGGTACATCGCGACGCCGCGATCGAGCGAACCGAGTTGCTCGAGCGCGTGCACGTTGACCGGACCTTGGCTCGACATGGCTTCGTTATCGCCCGGAATCCACTGCCGGTCGCGATATGGACGGTCCGCATTCTGACCGAAGATCTCGAGCCGACGGCGCTCTTCGAACGGCATCGCCTCGTCATCGGCGACGTGGCTGATGAAGAAGTTGATCGTGTGCTCGTCGTCGACCGGCAGCGTCCAGAACGACAGGAAGGGCCGGCTCGCCGGCTTGCGTTCGCGCCCGCTTTCGAAGATCGAGTTGATGATGTGAACGCTCGGGCCCTGAACCTCCGACGAACGCACCCACACGTTATCGTCCACGTGCCGGGCCGCCAGGTAGATCATGCCGCCGGGCGTCTGGGCCCACGTCATGGCCGGATAGTTGCCGAATTCGTCCGCGAAGTGGCTCATGCCGCGCAGTTGCGGAATGACGTGCAGAAAGTGCGTGTGGTGCGGGTCGAGCGCGTTCTCCTTGACCTGCAGCCAGTTGCAGGCGAAGTCCGAACGGATGCCCGGAACGAGGCGCAAGCCCGGAATGTCGAAGCGGTCACCGACCGGAAAGACCGGTTGCGTTTCGGGTGGCCCCATGTATGCGAACACGATCCCGGCAAAGAGATGCACGGGATACCCGCCTTGGCTCGTGCGCTTGCGCAGTTTGTCCTCGGCCGGATCGCCCGGGATTTCCAGACACGTGCCGTCGACGTCGTACAAGCGGCCGTGATAACAGCACCGCAGGCCGCGCTCCTCGATGATCCCGTATTCGAGCGAGGAATTGCGGTGACCGCAGTGCAGATGCAACAGACCGACGCGACCGCTCTTGTCACGGAAACAGACGAGGTCCTCACCCAGCGCGCGCACGCGCAGCGGAACCTCGGTCAGCTCGTATTCGTACGCCACCGGTTGCCAATACCGGCGATGCCATTCGCCGCCCGGGGTACCGCGGCCGACCGCGCACAGGAACATGTTCGGGTCGGCGGTTTGCTTGCGGTGATAGCCGTTATAGGCGAGATCCGAGGAGGCGTTGCGGGTCGTCGTCGTCATACCCGCTAGGATCGTTCCAAATGGAACGATCTCCTGCCGGGCTCTACGCCGGCTGGAGTTCCGTAGCCAACGCTTGCTGGGCCGCGATGTCGGCCAGCATCGGCAGCTCGATGACGAAGAACGTGCCGCCCTCGGGCGAGCGGATCTCGCCGACCTCGGCGCCGGCCTGGACCCACATGTACGTGCCTTGCTCGGCCGTCTCGCCGCCAAGCCACGTCCGGCCGTCGTAGGTGATGGAGCCGGCGATCAGATAGCGGATCTCGGCGTCCCCTTCGACGCGCGCCGGAATCGACGCACCGGGTTCGAGCCGCGTCAGGCGCGCACCGGAGTTGCCGAACGTTCCCAAACGTTTGTGCTCCACGCCGCGCAGCCTGCGATCCGGCATCCACCGCGCTGCCTCGGCGTGCATCACGACCGGCGCCTCAATGCGCGGCTTGGGAAATTCGATTTTCTTTCCAGTCAAGTATTCGACGCACGCGGCGTGGCCGTCTTTGGTGATCTTGCGACCATCGGGCAACACGCGCGTGTAGATGCCGTCGGTGAACGAGCCGCCTTCGTCTTTGAGCGCTTTGGCGGCACGGTTCAAATCTTCGTGCCGCAGATATGGGATGCCGGCCGCGCCTTGAAACTGCAGCCCGAGACCGGTGCTCGGCTCCGTCTGAAGCTGCGGTCCGTACGGGGCGCCTTCCGGATAGAAGCCGCAATCGCCAGGCTTCAAATACCCGCCTTTGATTTCGCGGTCGCCTTCGAGCGCGAAGCGAAACTGATCGAAGGTGTGCTTGTGCCGCGGCGTGCCGTAGCCCTTAGCGTAGGCGTTCCAGGAAAACTCCAACTCGACGCCCGGGACGCCGCTCTCGAGCGGGAACTGTTTGACGGCCATGCCGCCGTCGCGGCCGGCATTGGTCTGAAAGAGGGCAACGTCGGCAACCGACATGATGGTGACGGACGGCTTCATGGCCCCAAGTATACCACGGGCCGGGCGGGGATGAATTCCTGGCGGGGCCAAATACGCCAGGACCACATAAGATGGCGCTAACGCGCCCGCTTACGTGTGGCCTGACGGCCACAAGAGGAGCCTATGATAGCCGCAACCCACCGCCAGGACCTTGTCGACCAACTCGAGAGCGAACTCAACGCCCTCGCCATCGGGCAGTTTTCCACGGATGAGTTCAAACTCTATTTCGAAACGCCGATGACGATGGAGCGCGCGCGCTTCAACGCCATACAGATGGTGTTTTACAACAACAACCGGCGCGAGGGCTGGGCGTTCGTGCAAGCGCGCGCACCGTGGACGGTCAAACAAGCGATCTGGCATCACGAACAAGACGAACTGTTCCACGACCCGCGCGCGGGCAGCGATCACCGCGTGCTGATGTCCAGCGAAGCGTTGGCGCTCGGTGCTACGCCCGACGAACTGCTGGTCGCACAGCCGACGCCGATCATCGAAGCGGTGTTGGAAGGCTGGAACCACATGAACTCCTCCGACCCGTGGCTGGCCGCGTTGACGGGATCGCACTTCTTGGAACGGCGCAACAACAGCGACATCATCCCGGGCGGCGCGATGTCGAAGCGCTGGCGGGACAAGATCGTGCGCGAACTCGGGGTGCCGTCGGAATCCTTGCGGTCGAGCAACGTGCACATCGTCGCCGACGTCGATCATTCGGATGCGATTTGGGACGCCGTTGCCGCCGCGATCTGCTCCGACTACGACTATCAGACGGCATTGACCGGCGCCCGCAAAGCGGCGCGCATCGACCGCGCGTTTCGCGGCGCACTCGCGCTCGAGATGAGGGTTCGCTAACGGTGCACGAGCGGATATCGCGTGCCGGCGTGCTGGGTGCGGGCGCGGCGGCCGCGTTCGCCTCGGCGTTGGCATTTCCGGCCGCTGCGGCCGTACCGTATGGGAAGCCGGAGACGCCGAACCTCAAGATCGGCATTCCACTCGACGCGACCTCATATCTTCCGCTGTACATCGCGGCGCAGAGTACGTGGAAGGACGCCGGCCTCAACGTCCAGTTATTGGCGTTTCGCGGCGACGCCGAATCCTCGCAAGCGCTCGCCGGCGATTCGATCGACCTCAACTGCGGCTCCGTCACGGGCCTCGTGAACCTCATCACCTCCGGTCAAGGAGCGATCGGCGTCTTCGCCGGCTTCAACCTGGCGGGATTTTCCTGGTACGGGCAGCCCGGGATGAAGTCGTGGAACGACGTGCGCGGCAAGGCCCTAGGGGTCTCAACGTTCGGTTCCACGACCGACGCCTTGACGCGCTACGTTCTCCGCAAGCATGGGCTCGATCCCGAGCGCGACGCGCACTTGATCCCGGTCGGCAACAACGTCAACCAGTATCAAGCGCTCAAAGCGAACCGGACCCAAGTTGCCATGCTGTCGGCACCGGCGACGTGGCAGGCGGAGAGCGACGGCTTTCCGTTGCTCGGCACGCAGCAGCACGAAGTCGCGAACGAGTGGCCCGAGCACATTTATGCGGCGAAGGCGAAGTTCATCGCCGCGAACCGCAGCACCATCGCCGCGGTCCTGCGCGGTCACGTTGCCGCGTTGCGGTTCGCAAAAGCGGATCGTGCCGCCGCGGTGGCGGTCTTCGTCGACCGCTTGAAGTATACGCCGGCGCTGGCATCCCGCTCGTATGACGAGTTGATGCCCACCTACGACGAACGCGGCCGCTTGCCCGACCGCTCGATGAAAGTGTTCTGGGACATCCTCGTGCGCAACGGGGATGTCAAGGCACCGTTGCCGGATAACGCCATTCTCGACCGCCAGTTCGTGGATTCTTTTGCTGCTTGGGCTCCTGAGGCTACACATGCTTGATCTCAAAGTCGACCTCCGTGCCGATTTCGGCTTGCGGCTCGCGAACGTGCAAAACGCGATGCGCGAACGCGGGCTCACTGGGCTTGCGATCTACTACGGCGGGCAGCACAACATGCTGCGCATGGACCCGATCCTGTATCTGACCGACTACCGCAGTTTGGGGCCGGTCGTGCTCCTCGTTCCGGTGGCGGGAACGCCGGAACTCATCATGTCACCGGTGTGGGATGCCGAACGTGCGGGCGAAACGAGCGCGGACATCCGCATCACCGCCGTGACCCCCGATCAAGTGCTGAAGACCGGTGCGGCGGCCGCCAAGGCGCTCGGGCCGCGGGTTGCGCTCTCCGGCCGGCCGGTGATGCCGCTGTCCGCCTACGATGAATTCACGCATGCGTTCGCGGCCGATCTGCTCGACGGTGAAACGATCGTGACCACCGTCGGCGCGACCCGTACGCCGGGCGAGCTGGAACGCATCGAGCACGCTGCATCGATCGCCGATCTCGGCTTTACCGCGCTCCTCGAAACCGCGCGGGTCGGCATGCGCGAATACGAACTCGCGGCCGAAGTCGAAGCCGCGATGCACGCGGCCGGCGCGGAGGACAACTTCGGCTTGATTGCGGCCGGCTCGCACAACGTCGCCATCCGGCCGCCGACCGATCGCAAGCTCGAGGCAGGCGACGTCATCATCGGTGAGATCACGCCGTGCTATCGCGGCTACTTGGCCCAGCTCTGCCGCACCTATATTCTCGGCGAGCCGACCGATCTACAGCGCGCGAAGTACGACATGCTGCTCGCGGCCCTCGTCGACGGCAAAGCCGCGGCCAAGCCGGGCTTGCCGAGCGCGGGCATCGCTCGGGCAATCAACGGCGTGATCGGCGCGGCCGGTTACGAAGAATATTGCAAGCCGCCGTACATGCGCACGCGCGGACACGGCCTCGGCCTCGGCGGCGTCGTGCCCTACGATATCACCGACGGCGCGAGCCCGATCCTCGAGCGCAACATGACGATGGTCATTCATCCCAACCAGTACATCCCCGAGACCGGGTACATGATGTGCGGCGACACGTGCGTCATCGAAGACGACGGTCCACGCGCGCTCACGCAGACGCCGCTCAAGCTGTACTGGAAAGAAGCGTAGCTGCGTGCAGACGATGCATCCCGTGCTCAAGCACGGCGGGTTGTTTTCCGATTGGGAGTTGCTGCCGCGGCCGATGTTCGAGGATCGCTACGCGCGCATTCAAGCCGCGATCGCGGCCGCGGGCGACGATGGCTGGTTGATCTACGGTGACGCACAGCGGTACGGCGACGTGGCCTACGTCAGCCATTTCGTCCCGCGCCTGCGCTCGGTGCTCGTGCTGGTCCCGAAGACCGGCAAGCCCGACTTGCTGGCGAGCATCGGATCGCGCGACATCCCGGCCTCGAAGATCCTGACCTGGTTCGAGGAGATGCGTCCGTACACGCGGCTGCCGGGCGAAGCCGTGAAGCTCGTGAACGATCGCGGTCTGGCGAACGCGCGGATCGGACTCGTGGGCACGCGCCCGTCGCTGCCGATCGCGGAATGGGATGCGATTGCGGCGGAGCTTCCCAACGTGAAGTGGGTCGATCGGGACGCGGAGTTCGCAGTCTTGCGCCGCACGAAGGATGCGCCGGAAGATGCGGCCCTGCGCCGCACGGCCGACGCGGTTGCCGCGGGCATGCACGAAGCGGAACACGCACTGCGTCCCGGGCGGAGCATGCGGGAAGCAACGGCGCAGATCGATCGCGTCATGCGCTTCGCGGCGGCGGAAGATATCCGGATCCTCGTCGCCAGCGGTGCGGGCGCCGGGGTCGCGCTGCGTCCGCCGGACGAGCGGCCGCTGAACGACGGCGACACCGTGCTCCTCTACATTCAGTGCGAGGTGCAGCGTTACTGGTCGCAAGCGGCGCGCACGTTCGTGCTCGGTCCGGTCGCCGAAGAGCAACGCGAACTGATCGAACATGCGCGGGCAGCGGTGGCGGCAATGACCGCCGCGGTCCACGGCGGTGCGCGCGCGGCGGCGATTGCGGCGGCGGCGAAATCATCGCTCGGTGAGGAGCTCTTTGCGGTGGCGCAAGAGTACGGACTCGGTTCGGGCATCGGCCTCGACGCGCACGAGCCGCCGACGATCGCGCTCGACTCGACCGAATTGATTCCCGCCGACGGCGCGCTCTCGTTCCACGTCGTCCTGCACGCCGATGGACTCGGCGCCGTGGCGGGGAGCACGGTGCTCGTGCGCAACGGCACCGCGATGACGCTTGGAGCCGCACCGTGATCACCCGTCGCGATGTTCTCGCCGCCGGTTCGGCTACGGCTCTAGCGGCGCTCGCGCGGCCGGCCTTCGGCGCATTTCCACCGCCCGAACAACCCTCGATCAAAGTCGGCACGGCGGTCAACGCGATGTCGTTCATGCCGGTCTACATCGCCTACGCGCATACGTGGAAGGCGCAGGGCCTCGACGTGCAGCTCGTGCAGTTCCGCGGCGATGCCGAGGTCGCGCAGGCGCTCGTCGGCGGTTCGATCGACGTGAGCTACGGTTCGCTGAACGGCGTGATCAACATGATCTCGTCGAATCAGCCCGTGATCGGGTTCTACGGCGGGTTCTTCCAAGCCGACTTTTCCTGGCTCGCGATCCCGAGCGTGAAGCGCTGGTCCGACCTCAAGGGCAAGTCGATGGGCATTTCGACCTACGGCTCGCTCACCGACGCGTTGACGCGCTACGCCCTGCGGCGCAACAAGCTCGAACCGGAGAAGGACGTTCAAATCCAGCAGATCGGAACGACGCCGAATACCTACCAGGCGATCAAATCGGGCCGCATCGGAGCGGGCATTCTTTCACCGCCGTTTAGCTGGCAAGCGCAGGACGAAGGGTTGACGCTGCTCGGAACCCAGAAGACCGACGTCTCGCCGGCGTGGCCGAAACATTTGATCAGTGCTAAGATCAAGTTCATCGACGACAACCCGCACACGTGCCAAGCGCTATTGCGCGGACACGTGGCCGCCATTCGTTTGGCCCGCAAGGATCGCGAAGTCGCAGCCGATGTCATGATGGACCAGCTCAAGATCACGAAGCCCTTTGCCGAGCGCGCCGTCGACGTCGAGCTGCCGGACTACGACGAACGCGGCGGCATGCCGGAACGGTCGATGCCGGTGTTCTGGGACATCACGAAGTCCCTCGGTGACGTAACGAGCGCGTGGGATGAGAACAAGTACCTCGACCACCGCTTCATCAACTCGTTCAAGACCTGGGCGCCGTAACGAGCTTGGCCGTGCACCCGTCACGCCGGCTGGTCGTCGGCACGCTGTCCGTTGCGATCTTTCTCGCGGTGTGGCAGTTCGTCGGCCAGCGCGAGATCATCCGCTCCGATCTGATCTCGTATCCGACCGAGGTGCTGGCAACGTTCGCGCGCCTCATCTCGACCGGTGAACTGGGTAGCAACGCCGCCATAACGCTGCAGGAGTTCGTCGAGGGATTCATCCCGTCGATCGTGTTCGGCGTCGCGTTCGGCGTACTGTTGGCGCTGATCCGGCCGCTGCGCGAGCTGCTCGACCCGCTCCTGACGGCGATGTACACGGCACCCGTCATCGCCTTCATCCCCATTCTCGTGGTCTGGTTCGGCGTCGGGACGTATTCGAAGGTCGTCATCGTCTTTATCAGCGCGATCTTCCCGATCATGATCAACACCCGCGTCGGCGTCTCGGAGATCGCCGAACCGTGGCTGCGCGCGGTGCGCTCGTTCGGGGCCGATCAACTGCAAGTCGTTACCAAAGCGATCTTGCCCGGGTCGATGCCCGCAATCATGGCCGGCATCCGGTTGGGCCTCGGCCGCGCGATCGTCGGGCTGATCGCCGGCGAAATGTACGTTTCGCTGGGCGGGATCGGGCGGATGATTCAGGTCTACAGCAGCGCGGCGCGGTCGGCTGAAATCATCGTGTTGGTCGTCGTGATCGCCGTGTTCGGCTACGTCTGCGTCGCGCTCATGCGCAGCCTCGAGAATCGGTTGGGGACATGGCAGTCGGATCTGGAGTGACGCTGGCGCGGCCGGTAACGGCATTGGGTTTCCCCGCTAAGGCGCGCGCGACGCTCTTGGGTGCGCTGGGCATCGTGCTGTTCTTGGGGCTATGGGAGTTGGCGGCTCAAGCCGGTTGGCTCAACCCGGTCGTGGTGAGCAGTCCGAGCCGCATCGCCGCCGCCTTCGCCGGCCAGTGGCAGTCCGGCCAATTCGTCGCGGATTTGGGCGTGAGTCTGGCGGAACTGGCCATCGGATTCGGTGCTTCCGTTGTGGTCGGAGTTGCGGTCGGCATCGCAATGGGCCTCAACCGGACGACCGAGTACGCGCTCGATCCATTCGTCTGGTTTCTGTACTCGACGCCGCTCGTGGCGCTCTACCCGCTGATCGTCGTTTGGCTCGGCTTCGGCTTCGCGACCGTCCTTGCGATCGCGTTCATGCTCACCGTTATTCCGATTGCCGTCAACACGTTCGCGGGCGTGCGATCGGTCGACCCGTCGCTGATTCGCGCGGTTCGCGTGTTCGGCGGAAGCCGGACGGATGTGATTCTCAAGGCCGTGCTGCCGGCCTCGCTACCGATGGTGCTGGCCGGTTTTCGCATCGGCTTGAGCCGCGCCCTGATCGGGGTCGTGCTCGGCGAGATGTTTAGCTCGAACGCCGGCCTCGGGTTCCGCATGACGGTGTATGCGGCGCACCTCAAGACGGCCGACGTCTTCGTGCCGCTCGCCGCATTCGTCGCGATCGGTCTGCTAACGACCCAGCTTGCGGTTGCGCTGGAGGGCCGTCTGCAAAGCTGGAAGACCTCGAGATAACCTCAGGCCTGGCGGGCTGAGACCGTTCCGAGCGTTCTGAGGCGCGCGAAAACCTTGGCCGAGGCCTCGTCCGCCGGCGCGTTGATCCTGATGATCAGGTCGTCTCGCCTGGCGACGCGCAGATTTGTCGTCACCACCGAGAAGCGCCCGACGGTCTCGAGATAACGTCCGAACGGGCCTGATTGCGAATCCAGCACATCGTCGGCGATGACCTGGGCGTCCCAAAGCTCGCGAAAGAGCGAGAACGTTTGCAAGGCTTCGAAAATCTCGCGTGCGACGGCGCCGGGTTCCGCCCTGACATACGCGCGCCGGAACATGCCGACCAGGCTACGCAAGAGAGTCAGGTGATCGTAGCCATACGATGCGGCGCGGTTTTCTTCGCGCAAGAGTCTGAAAAGCGAATTTCTTCCTAACGGATCGGGATAGCTCGAATAATCGAACATGGCATCGGAAATAGCATTCCATCGCAAGCTGGTTAAGTACTGATCCCAGATGGCGATGCCGACGTCGTGCACGCTTCGCACGAGGGCTTCGAGCGCCTCCGGGATCGGCAGGTCGAGGGACCGCACGAGGCTCGGGAGCGGCATGTCGGCCAGCATGAAGAGATATTCGGTTTCCGAAACGGTGAAGCGCAGGGCGTGAGCGATTGCCAGCAGCGTGTGGGGTGAAGCCTTGACGTCGTGGGCCATCTCAAGGCGCGAATACCACGTCGTTCCGATGTTGGCGAGGTACGCCACCTCCTCGCGACGCAGCCCCGGCGTGCGGCGGCGTCCGTGAGCGGCAATGCCGACATCGGCCGGTGAAATAGCTTCCCGGCGCGTACGCAGCAGCTGCGCTAGATCGCGCCGGCGCTCCTCGCTCATGCGTCGCCCCCCGTTTCAGTGCGAACAGGCGCTTTCGTCCGGTCGGTTGCGGTCCTTAAGATTTATTAGGCATCGGAAACGCACCGGAAACCGACGTGCGACATCCCGGAATCGATCGCTTGGGGCGAACGCGCGGCCGGGCGAAAGCGCAAGCAGTAGTTGGGCGCGCACAAAAAGGAGCCACCTTTGAGCACCTTGCGGGGAATGCTCAGCTTTGGATAGGCCGGGTCGAGGCTCCCCAGACGCGCGCGGTCCTCATCATCGCTGCGGCTGCCGCAGCACGGCGACGCCGGGGCCTCGTGGCGAGCGGCGTACCAATCACTGGTCCACTCCCACACGTTGCCGGCCATATCGTAGAGGCCGTAGCCATTGGGTGGAAATTGCCCGACGGGAGCGGTTCGTTCGTACCCATCCGTACATAGGTTTTGCCACGGAAACTCACCCTGCCATGTATTGGCCATGATGACACCGCCGGGTTCCATCTCATCGCCCCACGTGAACGACTTGGCGATGAGGCCGCCGCGCGCGGCGAATTCCCACTCGGCTTCGGTCGGCAGACGCTTTCCAAGCCAGCGCGCATAGGCCTCAGCGTCTTCGTACGCGACGTGCACGACCGGGTGATCGGGTCGCGATTCGATCGAACTTCCCGGTCCTTCGGGACGCCGCCAATACGTGCCGCCGACGTAGTCCCACCACTGCCGCCAGTTGTTGAGGTCGGCGAGCGGTCCTTGCGTCTTGCGAAAGACCATCGCGCCCGGTACCAGATCCTTGGGATCGGCGCCGGGAAACTCTGCCGGATCCAATGGGCGCTCGGCAACCGTTACATAGCCCGTCTTGCGCACGAAGCGAGAGAAATCGCGGTTGGTGACCGTGTGCGCATCGATGCGAAACGCTCCCACGCTCACTTCGCGTACCGGCGCTTCCTCCGGATAGAACTTCTCCGAACCCATGAGAAACGTTCCGCCCGCCAGCAGAACCATGCCGTCGTTGGTGCTCATGCGGCGCGCGCCGTGTCGAGCACGATCTGGTCCCAACGGAAGAGCTGTTCGAAGAACGTGCGCGCGAGTTGTCGTTCCTCCGGCGCGCAGATGCCCGCGATGGTGCGCTCTCCGTCGATTGCCTGAAGCATGCGCTCTTGCGTTGCGTTGATGGGGAGATACAAATCGGTATACCGGTGATCGGGGTTGATGAGAACCGCGGCGGCTCCGGCCGGCAACCGCTCGCGAATCGCGAGCGTTCCGGGCAGGCGAATCGGGCGGTAGCCGAGCCACGCATCACCGTCAAAGGTGACCGCTGCGGCGCCGGTCCGATCGTCATTCCGATACGCAACGAGGCTGTGGCGAACCATGGTCCCGCGGAACAACTCGAGTGCGGCGTATTGCTCAGCCTGGGGCAACGCCGTGATGCGGGACAGCTGCGGTATTCCGGCGACGGCCCCGCACTGCGGCACGTAAGGCGCCTGCCTGACCCAGCGGCCGAACCTCAGCGCCGCGCCCTCGATGAATTCGAACAGTTGCGGGACCGAGTAGGCGCGATCCTGCGG
>DASYOE010000297.1:0-2694 GCA_036008105.1 Candidatus Lustribacter sp.
GCCGGCGACCCGTGCGGCACGACGGTCAAAGCGCGATTCGCTCGAACCCGTTTCACTTGACCGGTCGCGTAGCGCGTGCTACGTTCGCGAAATGCAGACGACACCGTCCCTCGCCGAGCTCGCCGACGCCACGACCGTATGGCTCGACGGGCAGCTGCAACCCGAGGCGGCCATCGCGATTCACGGGCTCACGCACGCGCTGCACTACGGGTCGAGCGTGTTCGAAGGTATTCGGCTGTATCCGACGCCGCGCGGTCCGGCGATCTTCCGGCTGCGCGACCACATCGAGCGCCTCTATCGCGGTGCGCGCACGTACGGGCTCGACATGCCGTTCCCGGCCGAACGCTTTTGCGAGATCGTCGTCGAGGTCGCGAAGGCCAGCGGACGCGATGCGGCCTATATCCGGCCGCTGGCGTTCTTCGGCGGCGACACGGTGCGGCTCGCACCGGCGCACGTGTGCGAGACCCACGTGCTCGTTGCGGTGCTGCCGTTCAGCGGGCTGATCAAAGGTGAAGAAGCGCCGCGCTGCGCGGCGACCGTTTCGCCGATCATGAAAACGCCGTCGGCGGCGTTGCCGTCATGGGTCAAGGCGGGCGGTCATTACACGAATTCCATCTTGGCGCTGTCCGATGCGCTGGCGCGTGGATTCGACGAAGCGATCTTGTTGAACGATCGCGGCAACGTGGCCGAGGGCAGCGGCGAGAACATCTTCGTCGTGTTCGACGGCGTCTTGACGACCAACGATGCGAGCTCCGACATTCTCGAAGGCATCACGCGCGGGTCGGTGCTCGACATCGCGCGCCAACTCGGCGTCCCGACATCGGTGCGCGATCTGACGCGCGCGGACTTAGCGGCGTGCGACGAAGCGTTCTTCACCGGCACGGCGGCTGAGATCGTGCCGATCGTGCGCATCGACGGCCGCATCATGCCCGAACTGCGGCCCCTCACCGACCGTCTGCGGATCACGTACTCGGACGTCGTTCGAGGCAACCGTCCGGCCCCCGGGGATTGGCTCACGCCGCTCGAATAATGGGCGGATGGGCGTGCGCCGTACGGTAGCCGGATTCTTCGGTTTGGTAGCAGCCAGTCTCGGCCTCGCTTTGGCCGGACTGGGCGAGCCTGCGAGCGTGGATCAGGCGGCGGCGAAGCCGACGCCGGCCGCGGTGGCTACGGTTCCGGCGCCCCCGGCCGCACCGGCCGTCGTCCCTTCGGCCACTCCGGCCGCCGCCTCGAGCTTCGCCAACGCGCTGCGGGTGCTCGTTCCGTTTAGCGGCCCCAGCGCGGCTCCGGCGCAGACCTACGCCGCCTTCATGCGCAACGCGCAGCATCAGGACGGCGTTCTCGACCTGGTCCGCAAGGACGACCAACTCTATCTCGACCTGCGACCGGATAACTTCGACCGGCCGTACATCATCTTGCCGTCGATCACCAGCGGCGTCGGCGGCGACGCGTTCGCGGGCCGCGTGTACGACCCGCTCGTCGTGATTTTCAAACGCGTCGGCAAGCGCGTGATGTGGGTGACGCCCAACACGCACTACGTTGCCGACAAAGGGACGTCGGCGGCGGCATCGCTCGCGGTCAGCGTCGCCGATTCGGTGATCCAAGCATCGCCCGTCATCGCCGAGGATTCGGACAAGACGCACGTCGTGATCGAGCCGACGTTCTTTCTCTCGGACTTCGAAGGCATCGGCGCCGATCTCGGCAAGAGCATGCCGAAGCCCGCGTCGCTGCCCGGCTTGCTCGTGATCAGCGTGCGCCCGTCGTTCTCGGTGGATGCGGCGAAGTCGTACTACTTGAGCACGAAGAGTTTTCCGCTCAACGACGAGATCTCGGTGAACCTGACGTTCAACGGGCCGGCGAACGCGCTGCCGACCGTTCCCGACGGCCGCGGGATTCCGCTCGTCGTGCATTACAGCGTCGTGGCGCCGCCGGCGCACGATCCGAACTACGTGCCGCGCTACGCCGACGACCGCATCGGCTACTTCATTACGACGCGCAAGCACTTCGGCAACGACGTGACGGCGTTGCCGACGCAGCGCTTCATCGATCGCTGGAACCTCGATGCCGGCCCGATCGTCTTTACGCTGACCAACGAGATCCCACCGATCTACCGCGACACCGTGCGGCGCGGAATCTTGGCGTGGAACAAGGCGTTTGCCAAGATCGGCTACCCGAATGCAATCGTCGTGCACGATCCGCCGGCCGATCCGAAGTTCGATCCCGAAGACGCGCGTTACAACAGCGTGCGCTGGATTACGTCGGAGTCGCCCGATTTCGTGGCGGAAAGCCCGCACGTTTCGGATCCCGATACCGGGCAGATCATCCGCACCGAAGTGGTGATCGACGGCGAATCGCTGCGTTCCGTGCGGCGCGGCTACGTCGACCGCGTGCTGCCGGTGCTGCAAATCAAGCGTAACGCCTTCGAAGCGATGGATCAGCTCGAGCCGGCCGCCACCACCGACGATCTCGTTGCCTCCGACGACATGACCTGTGACGCCGAAGAAAGCGAAGCGAACCAGGCCGCACTCGGGATGGAGATGCTGATCGGGCAGCAGCACGGCACCGCTGCGCAGCGCGAAGCATATGCACAAGCCTTTCTGTATTCGACCGTGATGCACGAGGTCGGGCACACGCTCGGATTACGCCACAACTTCGAAGGATCGACGGCGTTCACGTATGCCGAGCTGCACGATC
>DASYOE010000298.1:0-9516 GCA_036008105.1 Candidatus Lustribacter sp.
GAACCTGCTCTATACGCGCGCGCTGCAAGCGTACACGACCGGTAAGGGACCCAACCCTGCCACGAAGAGCGAGTACTTCCGCAAGCAGGCTGCAGCGAAGGCGTAACATGACGACGACGATCGAACGGACCGGCTCGGCCAAAGGCCTCGGCCCCAACACGCCGCAGAACGATCTGCGGACCTTTATCAAGGCAGTTGAAGCGCACGGCGAGTTGGCGACCGTGCGCGGCGCGCATTGGGACAAAGAGCTCGGCGCCGTAACCGAGGTGCTCTACCGGCAAAAAGTCGAGAAGTCGCCGATGCTGATGTTCGACGATATTCCCGGCTACCCGCCGGGGTATCGTTGCGAGTACGGCATGTTCGGCTCACCGTATCGGCTCGGTCTGGTGCTCGGCATGGAAACCACATTGGCCGACGATCGCAAAGCGCAACTCGACTACTTCCGCAAGAACATCAAGAAGGCGTACAAGCAGATCCCGCCGGTCATCGTCGAAGACGGTCCGGTGTGCGAGAACATCGTGCGCGGTGACGATATCGACGTCGAGGTGTTCCCGGTTCCGGTGCATCACGAACAGGACGGCGGCCGCTACATCGGCACGGCGTGCGGCGTCGTCACGCGCGATCCCGACACCGGCCGCATCAACGTCGGGACGTATCGCGTGATGGTCAAGGGCCCGCGCACGCTCGCATCCTACATCTCGAACGGCAAGCAAGGTCGCATCCATCGCGACAAGTATCTCAAGATGGGCAAGCCGTGTCCGGTCGTCATCATCGTCGGCATCGACCCGATCACGTATCTCGCCGCCGCGTACACGATGGCCGACACGGTGCCCGAGTACGACTGGTGCGGCGGCATGATGGACCGGCCGATGGAGTTGATCGAAGGCGAAACGACCGGGCTGCCGTTTCCGGCGCGGTCCGACATCGTGCTCGAAGGCTGGATCCATCCCTCCGACGTGACGCGCGAAGGCCCGTTCGGCGAGTGGCATGGGTACTACGCGGGCGAAGCAAAAGACGAGCCGCTGATCACGATCGATCGCGCGTACTACCGCAACCAGCCGATCCTGACGTGCGCGGCGAGCCAGAAGCCCCCGCACTCGCATCTTTTCGAGCGCTGCTTCCTGCGCTCGGCCGCGCTGCTCGACTCCCTCGAAGGCGCGGGGATCCCCGACGTGCGTGGCGCCTGGCTCCATCAAGCCGGCGCAGGCCGTACGTTCGCCGTCGTCTCGATCAAACAGCGCTACTTCGGCCACTCGACCCAGGTCGGTCTCGTGGCGTCGCAAGTGAATCCGGTCGGCTACATCGCACGCTGGATCGTCGTCGTCGACGACGACATCGATCCCACCGACATTCACGACGTGATCTGGGCGATGGGGACGCGCTGCGATCCGAAGACGCAGACGACGCTGCTCGACCGCTGCTGGTCGTCGCGGCTCGACACGATGGTCACCGACTACGATCGGCTCTACAACTCGCGCATGGTGATCGACGCGTGCCGGCCGTACGAGCGGCTCGACTCGTTCCCGCCGGTCGCGCAAAGCTCACCCGAACTGGCCGCGGCGGTCCGCGCCAAATATTCCGAGTTGTTCAAGTAAGTGCGGCGCGCGCCGTTTCTGATCTCGCTCGCGTCGAGTGCCGTTGCGGTGCGTGCCGGCGCGCAAACGCCGCCCTCGGTCACGCTTGCGACGTTGATCAACGACACGGCAACGGCAGCGTTGTACGCCGCACACGCGGGCCTGTTCACCAAAGCCGGGCTCAACGTACAAATGCAGGTGCTCTCAGCCGGTGCGGCCGCGCAAGCGGCGGTCGCCGGCGGCGCCGCCCAATTCGGCCTCTCGAGTCTGGTCGGCGTCATCACGGCGCATGTCAAAGGGGTGCCGTTCACGCTGGTCGCGCCGGCCGGCGTCGCTACCTCCGACGTGGCGTATTCGCAGTTCGTCGTCAGGACCGATTCGCCCATTAAGACGGCTCACGATCTCAACGGGAAAACGATCGGTGCGGCGGGCCTCAAAGACTTGGACGCGGTCGCCATCATGAATTGGGTCGATCAAAACGGCGGCGACTCGAAGTCACTGAAGTTCGTTGAGATGCCGGCTCCGATCGCGCTCGCCGCGATCGAGGACGGCCGCATCGACGGCGCCGACCTCAACACGCCGACGCTGACGCGCGGGCTCGAGGGCGGCAAGGTGCGTACGCTGGCGCAGATCTTCGACGCGATCGCGCCGCGCTTCGAAAACACGGCCTGGTTCACGACCACGGACTATGCCAATGCGAACCGCGACGTGGTCCAGCGTTT
The DNA here is from genome assembly GCA_036008105.1 of Candidatus Lustribacter sp. Taxonomy (GTDB): domain Bacteria; phylum Vulcanimicrobiota; class Vulcanimicrobiia; order Vulcanimicrobiales; family Vulcanimicrobiaceae; genus Lustribacter. Next base: position 2,297 of record DASYOE010000298.1, read on the forward strand.
CGCCCGCGCCATGAGCGAATCGAACGCCTATTGCAACGCGCACCACGCCGAGACGGTCGCGCTCGTGGCCGACAACGCGAAGATCGATGAGAAAGTGGTCGCGCGCATGGCCCGCATCACGTTCGGCGACTACTTGCGACCGGCCGACCTCCAGCCGCTGATCAACGTCACGGCGAAATACGGCGTCATCCCGAAGGCGTTCGACGCGCGCGAACTGATCAGTCCGTACGCGCTGAAGCCGCCCGGCTAGCCGCGTCGCGGCGGATCACGTAGTTCCAGTAGTTGTCGATGCCGGTCGCGGTTCGGGTCTGGGCGCGTTTGGCGCGTGCATCTTCTTCGGTCGGCCACTTGTAACGGAAGCCGGTCATCGCCAGCGTGACCTGCGCGCGCACGGCCGACTCGAGGAAGATCCCGACCATCACGCACTCGCGGATTCGCGCGCCGGTGAACGCGATGCCGTGGCTCATCAGGAACACGGCGTCGGCCGCCCCGAGCGTCGCCGCCACGCGCACGCCCAATTCGGGCGTGCGGATGAGCGAACAGGTCTCCTGGAACTTCGGCTGATCGTCGAACCAGGCGCCTTCTTTGCCCACCGGATGCATCGGTTCGTCGGTCGCGGCGAAGATTTGCGAATAGAACGCGTGCGTATGTCCGACGGCGTGCACGTCCGGACGCGCGCGCAAAATCTCGCTGTGAATCGGCCACTCGTGGTGGCGGCTGCCCTTGCCCTTGAGTATCTTGCCGTCAAAATCGAGCAGCAACAGGTCCTTCGGGGTGAGCACCTCGTCCATGCCGATCTGGCTGCGCTTCATCCAAAACCCGCGGCCCTCCGCATCGCGCCACGATACGTGCCCCGACGTGCGATCCTCGTGTCCCTCGGCTGCCAGAACGCGGTGCGCCGCACAGAGCTCTTCGAGTTGTCCCTGAACTTCGGCCTTGGTCATGCTACTGCGCGACGAGCAGTTGGGTGACGGGGAAGCTGTTTTTCAGCGCACCGTATTTCGCCGATGCGTCGATCAGCGATTGCATCGCCTTCGCATCGAGGCTCGTCGCGAAGAGCAAACGTGACGCGTTCGCGCCGACCGGGATGCCGGTGGACGCCGCGAGAATCTTACCCGATTCTTCTTGATTGTGGTTGGCCCATTCCGCCGCCATCACCATCGCCTGCGCGTAGGCCTTGACCACGTCGGGATGCGCCTTCGCGTACGCAGACGTCGTGAACCACGCGCCGAGCACGAATTCCTTACCGATCGATTCGAACGGCGCGGAAAGAATCTTGACCCGTTTGGTCGCCAAAGCCGCGCCCAAGTCCGGTTCGGCCATCATGGCCGCGTCGACGCGGCCCGTTGCGACGGCTTCGGCGGTCGCCGAGAACGGAATTTCGAGGACGTGCACCGACTTCCAGTCGCCGCCGTTCGAGTCCATCCACTTGTCGAAACCGACCTCTTGCACGTTCTTGAGACCGCTAACCGCAACGTTCTTGCCGTTGAGATCCTTCGCTTCGCGGATCGATGAATTCGCGGCGACGACGAGTTCGCTCTGGTGCGTCTTCGCGTTGTACGTGTTCGCCCCGGCGATCGCAACGAACGGTAAACCGCGGACGAACGCGGCGGCCAGCGAACTCAAATTCGCTTGTCCGATGTCGGCCGTACCGCCCGCGACCGCTGCCGCAACCGAAGCGCCTTCGTTGATCGGCAGGATCTCGACCGTCAGCCCAACTTTTTTGAAAAAGCCCTTCGCCTGCGCGTAATAGACCTGTGAAGCGGCGTCGATCGGGGGCATCGCGACGCGCACCGTCGGCATGGCCGTTTGCGCGCCGGCGGCGGAGGCGAGTCCGGCCGCGAGGATCGCGCCGGCAAACAGTGCGCGCTTCATCCGCGGAAATCCGGTGAGTCTTGCATTTGCGTCATTTCGTGGGCGAGGTGTTCGGAAATCGGCGTGTTGATAAAGGCGATCCAGGTCGACGGGTGATCGGGATCGAGATTGAAGTGCTGGTGTTCGACGCCTTCGGGCCGCAACGGCAGCAGCATGAGATCCCCGGCCTCCCACTCCCAGCGCTCGCCGTCGACCATCGAGTAACCGCGGCCCTCGATCACGTAGATGACGAGCCCGCCCTGATGGCGGTGTTTTCCCGATGCCGTGCGCAGCTCGTGCGAGAACACGAGCCACTGCTGCAGCGGCGTGTCCTTATGAATTTGGTGGTTGAGGTAGTAGCGGATCCGCCCTTGGCGCGATTGCTCGACCTCACGGTCGTCCTTGTGAATGACGACCGGGCCCATGGCGTTCCGTTCGACGCGCTCGCGGTAGTACGCGAGCATCTTGTCGTACGTGCGCTCCTCGCCGGGTTCGCGCTCGCGGGTGCGGGTCCGTTCCGAATCGCTCATACGGGCTGCCGGCGAAATTCGGGCGCGTCTTCGAGCTGCTCGAAACCCGAACCGCGGTCGACGCTGGTGCACGCGTAGAGGTTCGGTTCGACGGCGAGAAAGCGCGCCGGTTCGGCGGGATCGTCGTTGAAATGCTGCACCACGATGCCGCCGCGCCGGAGCGGCAAGTTGATGACGGCGCCCGCCTCCCACGGATGCTTCACGCCGTCGAGCAGCGTATAGCCGCGACCGGCGATCACGTAGATCACCTGACCGCCCTGGAATTTCAGCCGGCCCGTCCGGCCACCGGGCGGAATCTCTTGCTCGAAACACAGGTAGGTCGAGAGCACCGTGTCTTTGATCTCGGGATGCATGTACCAGCGCATCAAGCCTTGGCGATTCGACTCGAGCGGCAGATCGCGCCGCTTGAGCACTTGCATGCCGCCTTTGCGTTCGGCGCGCTGCCGGTCGCGCAGCGCCAGCAGTTCGCCCCAGAAGTTGGTTTTCGCTAAGCGCTCTGTGCGGTCGTCACTCATCTCACGGCCGCGACGCGGGACGTCACGGCAAGCTGCATGCGTCCGATGCGCGCGATGTCGATCTCGACGGAATCGCCGGGCACGAGCGGTCCAACGCCCGCCATCGTTCCGCTGGCGATGATGTCGCCGGGTTCGAGCCGGGTCACTTCCGAGCATGTCTGCACCTGCTCGCGAATGCCGACGATCATCATGTTGGCGACGGAGTGCTGGCGCAGCTCGCCGTTCACCCACAGCTTCATGTCGATGTCGTCGGGGGCACCGACTTCATCGGCGGTCGTGATCCACGGCCCGACGGGACAGAACGAGTCGAACGATTTGCGCATGACGCGTTCGCCCGCACCGCGCATCGTGACGTCGATCAAACACGCGTAACCGAAGATGTGATCGAGCGCCTTGTCGACCGGAATGTCGTTGCCGCCGGTGCCGATGAACGTCGCGATCTCGCATTCGTGGTGGAACAGGCGTCCCGGACGATCCGGGATCACGATCGGCTCGGCGGGGCCGATCATCGACGCACTCGATTTCATGAAGAAGCCCGCTTCGTCGGCCGGCAAGCCTCCCGGGACGGAGAATCCGCTCGTCTTCATCTCGGCCGCGTGATCTCTGAAATTGGACGGCATGGCAAGCAACTTGTTCGGCCACGGGTTTGGTGTTTGCAGCGTGACCTCGGCGAGCGGCACCGAGGGCGCCGTCTTGAGCGCCGCCTCGATTTTCGGCCGGAGCGTGGCAAAGTTCTTGATCACTCGATTCATGCCCACGGGCGGCCACTCGCCAGGGTCGACACCGCAGATTGCCGTCACGTCGACGATGCGATCGCCCGTCACGATACCGATTTTGCCACCATTGAAGCGCGCGATTTTCATGCGACGACCTTTTGGTGCATCGCGCGCCAGACCTTTTCGGGCGTGACCGGCATTTCAAGGTCCGTCACGCCGTACGGCCTGAGCGCATCGCATATCGCGTTGACGATCACCGCCGGCGAGGGGGTGACGCCGGCTTCGCCGCCGCCCTTGATTCCGAGCGGGTTGCCCAACGTCCGATCTTCGGTGAGCTCCAGGTCGTACGAGGGAACTTGAAATGCCCGCGGTGCGGCGTACGTCATGAAACTGACCACGGGCTGCCCGCTGTCGGGGTCGAACGCGAGGTGCTCGAAGAGCGCCTGCCCGATGCCTTGCGCGATGCCGCCGTGCGTCTGCCCATCGACGATGAGCGGGTTGATAACCTGGCCGGCGTCATCGACCGACGTATAGCGCGCCAGGTGCACGGCACCGCTCGCCGGATCGATCTCAACCTCGCAGACCGCGCTGCCGGTCGGAAACGCGGGAATGCGTCGCGCGATGTCGGCCGTTTCGGTCAGGGGCGCAGCATCCAGGACGTTGCCGACCCCGAGTTCTTTTGCACGCGCGTTCAGCTTCTCGCAAATTTCTACGAGTAGCGTGCCGACGAGACGCATCGAACGGTTCGAGTGCGATCCCCCGCCCGATTCGACGAAGTCCGTGTCGCCGGTCCGCAGCTGGATGGACGAGTACGGCACGTCGAGCAAATCGGCGACGACCTGCGCGAACGAGGTTTCGTGACCCTGACCGTTCGACTGCGTCCCCGAGATGACGTCGACGACACCGTCTTCCCGAACGGTGATGGTCACGCGTTCGCGCGGCGCGCCGACCGGCGTCTCAAGATAGTTTGCGACCGCGATGCCGCGTAGCATGCCGGCACCCTCGCTGGCCGCGCGCCGCCCCACGAACCCGTCCCAGTCGGCACGGTCGATCACGCGCCGCATGTTGCCGACGAAATCGCCGCAGTCATAGATCAGCCCGAGCGGGCTCTGGTAGGGGAACATGTCCTTTTTGACGAGGTTGCGTTCGCGTAGCGCAACGCGATCGATATTCAGCTTCGCGGCGGCGATGTCGAGCAGACGTTCGAAGGCGTGCACGGCCTCCGGCCGGCCGGCGCCGCGATACGGTGCGGTCGGCGTCGTGTTCGTCAGCACGGCGCGCACACGGACGTGCGCATGCGGCACGTGGTACGGACCGGTCGCCACGCGCACGATGTTCTGCAGCGATGCAAACGACACCGTGTAGGCTCCGACGTTGCCGATATCGTCGAACCGCATCCCGCGGATCAAGCCGTCGCGGGACAGCGCCATCGTTGCGCGCACGACGATGTCGCGCCCGTGGTAGTCGGTAGCGAAGCACTCGGAGCGCTCGCCCGTCCAGCGCACGGTGCGTTCCAGCCGGCGCGCGGCCCAAGCGACGAGAATCGGTTCGACGTGGATGTTGTTGCGCGCGCCGAAGCCGCCGCCGACGTCGGGTGTTACGTAACGCACGCGGGCGACCGGAACGCCCAGCGCACCGGCTGCAGCAACGCGCTGACGCACCACGCCTTGTCCGCCGGCCGTGATTTCGTACACCTCATTGGCCGCATCGTAACGCGCGAATGCCGCTCGCGGCTCCATGTGCGCGGCGAAGACGCGCTGGTTCACGAACTCGTGCTCGATCACGACGTCGGCTGCGTCGATCGCCTTGGCGGTGCCGGCCGCATCCCCGTAATCGAGGTCGAAGGCCAGGTTTCCGGGTGCCTCCGGGTAGAGCTGGGGGGCGTCCGGGGCGATGGCAGCGCGCGATTGCGTCACCGACGGCAGCGATTCGTAGGTGACGTCGATCAACTCGAGCGCATCCCGCGCGGCGGCCGCCGTCGTAGCGACGATCATCGCGACCGCCTCCCCGACGTAACGGACGACACCGTCCGCCAGCGGCGGCTGTAGCGGTTCGATGACCGGGTGATCCGGCCGTGGTTCGAACGCCGGATGACTCAGATCGACGGCATCTACGGGATTCGGAAGATGTTTGATCGGTCCGTGTCCGTCGGCGGCATATTCGGCCGCGGTCAGCGCAGCGAGCACACCCGGCGCGGCGGCGGCCGCGGACACGTCGATCGAGACGATGCGCGCGTGCGCGTGAATCGACCGTAGAAAGCACGCGTGCGCGGCCTCGCGCGGTGCGATATCGTCGGTGTAACGGCCCTGGCCTTGGATCAGGCGCTCGTCTTCCTTGCGCGGGATCGCCTGACCGATCAACCTGGTACGCGTAGCTGGCTTCGACGGGCTCAGAACCATGTAGCCGCATTTCTCAGACGCCGTTCGCAAATCCGCTGCCGATATCGCGGGCATTGTGGCGGGATGGGTGGCGCGGCGGACGTTGTCGCGCGGGGCACGCTCGGTACGCACATCCTGTGCTCCCCTCGCTACCTGCGGGCTTGCTCTCGTCATCCTGACTTCGCAAGCCCTTAGAGTACCCCGCGCGACAACGTCCGCCGCACCACCCATCCAAGCAACGTCTTGGCCTTGCAATGTTTGTCATTCCGAGCGCAGTCGAGGAACGCGCCACGATCGTGGCTGGTTGCCAGGGCAACGCCACTAAAGCTCGAGGTTGGTGGTGCGTCCCTCGACCACGCGCCCTGCGGCGCGTGCTCGGGATGACAAAGAGATAGACGTTCGCTCGAGAGGCCGAGCGCGAGGGCGCGGGGTGTCTACCTAAAGTCCGGCCGCGATGAGTTGCGCGGCGGGAAAACTTGCTTTGAGAACGCCGTATTTGGCGGCGACGTCGATGCACGGCTGGATCAGCGCCGGGTCGAGGCGTTCGCCGTATGCAATGCGGTTGGCGTTCCCGACGGCGACCTTCGTGTATTTCTCGAGAATTGCGGCCGACGCCGGATAGTTGGCCGGCTTGTTGGCCCATTGCGCCGAGGCGCGCATGACCGCGACGAACTTGCGCACGGTGTCGGCGTTGGCCGCGATCCAATCCGTCTTCGCGAACCAGCCCCCGATCAGGAATTGCTTGGCGATCGCGTCGAAGGCTTTGCCGAAGGGGCGCGTCTTGCCGCGGGCGAGCACGTTGGTCGCATCGGGGTCGGCCATCAGCACCATGTCGATGCGACCGCTCGCCAGGGCGGCTTCCATTTCGACGAACGGCATCTCGACGAATTTGATCTGCGTCGAATCGCCGCCGTTCGCATCGGCCCAGGCCTGCACCGAGATCTGCGTGATGCTCTTTAGGCCGTTGACGGCCACCGTCTTGCCGTCCAGATCCTTGGCCGTTTTCAGGGGTGAGTTTTTGTCGACGATCATCATCGAGGTCGGCTTGAGCGTGGAATACAGTCCGGCCGCTGCGATCATGGCGAACGGCAGGCCGCGTTCGTGCGCGGCCGCCAGTGAGATGACGTTCGATTGGCCGATCTCGATCGATCCGCCGGCGACGGCGGCCGCAACCTGCGTACCGAAATTCGTGATCGAGACCTGCGTATCGAGCCCGGCTTGCTTGAA
>DASYOE010000299.1:0-6616 GCA_036008105.1 Candidatus Lustribacter sp.
ACCGGCTCTTTGCCGAGGTAGTGGTCGATGCGGTAGACGGACCGCTCGTCGAACACCTTGCTCACCTCGGCTTGCAGGGCGCGCGCCGAATCGAGATCGGTGCCGAACGGCTTCTCGATGATGATCCGCGTCCAACCCGTCTTGTTGTCGTTCGGCCCGAGCCCGGCCTCGTCGAGCATGTCGATGATCTTGCCGAACAGCGACGGCGGCGTCGAGAGATAGAAGAGACGGTTGCCGCCCGTCTTGAGTTTCGCATCGTTGTCTTCGATTACTTTGCGCAGTTCTTTGAACGCCGCCGAGTCGTCGAAGGAACCGTCGACGAACGAGAGCCGCTTCGCGAAATCGCTCCAGAGCGGATCTTTGGCCGGCCCCGAACGCGAGAACTCGTCGATCGACTTGCGCATCTCGGTCTGGAATTCGGTATTATCCCACGGACAGCGCGAGAGGCCGATGATGCCGAAATTGGCCGGCATGATGTCTTCGAGCCGCAAGTTGTACATCGCGGGCATCAGCATGCGTTTGCAGAGGTCACCGCTGGCGCCGAAAAACACGATGTTGCACGGGTCGGTAATCCGGCTGCTAGCGACGCCCGCGCGCAGCGGGTTGACGTCGCCGCCGGGAGCGCCGTTGCTCCCGGCGACCGTTTGCGTCACTTCGCCTGGACTTTCACCGGCAGCTCGCCGGCGAGCGCTTTCTGCTTGCCTTCGATCGCGTCGAGCATCTCCTTGAACGACTGGGCGAACGACTTCACGCCGTCGGCGACCAGTTGCTCGGTGACGTCGTGCAGCGAGATGCCCTTCGCCGCCAGCGCTTCGACGAGGGCTTTGGCGCCCGGAACGTCGTTGTGGATCGTGTCGGGTTTGATGACGCCGTGATCGAGCAACGCGTCGATCGTCGCCGGCGGCATCGTGTTGACCGTATCCGCACCGACCACGTTGACGACGTACATCAGGTCGTCGTACTTCGGGTTTTTGGTCGACGTGCTGGCCCACAGCGGGCGCTGGACCTTCGCCCCGTTGGCCTTCAGCGCCGCAAAGCGATCGCTGTGGAAGAGCTGCTCGAACTTCTGATAGGTCAGCTTCAGGTTCGCGATGCCGGCCTTGCCCTTGAGATCGTCGAGTTTCTCGCCTTTAGCGATCCGTTCGTCGAGCGTTTTGTCGATCGCGGTATCGATGCGCGAGACGAAGACGCTGGCGACCGAGGCGATCGTACCGATCGGTTGACCGGCCTTGACCCGAGCTTCGAGACCCTCGATGTAGGCGTTCGCGGCCGCGGCGTACTGGTCGACCGAGAACAGCAGCGTGACGTTGATGTTCACGCCGGCGGCGATGGAGTCGCGAATCGAGGCCAGGCACTCCGGTGTGCCTGGAATCTTGATCATCACGTTGGGGCGGTCGACGGCTTTCCACAACCGCAGCGCGGCGGCGGTCGTCGCCTTGGTGTCGTGCGCCAACGTCGGTGATACTTCGAGCGAGACGTAGCCGTCGAGCCCGGCCGTGCTCTTGAAGACCGGAGCGAAGACGTCGCACGCGCTGCGAATGTCGCGAATCGCCAGCGCTTCGAACAGGTTCTGCGCGTCGTGCTCGCTGCCGATCAGGCCCTGTAACTGCTCGTCGTAGTCGGTACCGGTTCCGATCGCGTGTTCGAAGATGGTCGGGTTCGACGTTTGCCCGCGCAAGCCGACGTCGACGAGCTTCTGTAACTCGCCGCTTGCGAACATCGAGCGCCGAATGTTATCGAGCCAGACGCTCTGACCGGCGGTGGCCAGTTCCCGGAGTTGATTTCCCATGATGCGTTCTCCTGACTCAGACGCCGGCCAAGAGGCCGGTTGCAACGTCGGCGATGTGTTCGGGGGTGAAGCCGTACTCTTTCTCAATAGCCGCGGCGGGGGCCGAAGTTCCAAAATGGTCGATTCCGTACGCCAGCCCGCGATCGCCGACGTACTTGTGCCAGCCGATCGTCGCGGCGGCTTCGATCGAGACGCGGGCCTTGATCGCGGCCGGCAGCACCGACTCGCGATAGGCCGCATCTTGCTGCTCGAAGAGATGCCAGGACGGCATCGACACGACGCGCGCTTTTGTGCCTTTGACCGCGAGCAGTTTCGCGGCCGCGCGGGCCAGCTGAACCTCCGAGCCGGTCGCGATGAGGATCACGTCGGGCGTGCCGGCCGGTTCGTCGAGCACGTAGGCGCCGCGGCTGACCGCCGCGTTGCGATCGCCGAGGTATGGCAGTTTCTGGCGCGAGAGCACGATCACGGTCGGACCGGTATCGGGTTGGACAGCGATCTTCCACGCTTCGAGGGTCTCGAGCGCGTCGGCGGGCCGGATGTCGATGACGTTGGGCGTGGCGCGCAACGCCGAGAGCTGTTCGACCGGTTGGTGCGTCGGACCGTCCTCGCCCAAGAACACCGAGTCGTGGGTGAACACATATACGACGCGGTTCTTGTTGAGCGCGGCCAGCCGCAGCGCCGCCTTGCAGTAGTCGAGGAAGTTGAAGAAGGTCGCGCAGAACGGCAGCAGGCCGCCGTGGGCCGCCATGCCGTTGGCGGCCGCCGCCATCGCGAACTCGCGCACCCCGAAGTGCATGTTCCGCCCGCCGTACGTGCCGGGCTGGAATTCACCAAAGCCTTTGAGGTACGTCTTCGTGGACGGGTCGAGGTCGGCGGAGCCGCCGACCAGCTCCGGCAAGGCCTTCGCGATCGCGTTCATCACGGTGCCGCCCGCATCGCGGGAGGCGAGGCTGCCGTTCTCTTCGTTAAACGTCGGCCAGGGCAGGTCGGCGGGCAGCTTGCCGTCGCGAGCGCGTTCGAATTGCTTGGCCAGATCCGCGTTGGCGCGTTTCCAGTCGGTGTACACCGCGTCCCACGCCGCGTGCGCCTTGGCGCCGGCCGCTTTGCGGCCGTTGAAGTAGGTGCGCACGTCGTCGGGGACGAGGAACGCCGGTTCGAGCGGCCAGCCGAGAGCCTCTTTCGTCTTCGTGACGTTGTCGGCGCCCAGCGGTTCGCCATGCGCGGCAAACGTGCCGGCGCGCGGTGAGGCGAAGCCGATGATCGAGTGGATCAAGATGATCGACGGCCGGTCCGACTCGCTTTGCGCTTTTTTAATCGCCGCGTCGATCGTCGCCACGTCGTTGGCGTGTGCTTCATCGATGTGCGCGACGTGCCAGCCGTAGCCTTCGAAGCGCTTGCCGACGTCTTCGGTAAACGTTACCGACGTCGGAGCGGCCAGCGAAATCTTGTTGTCATCGTACAGACAGATCAGCTTGCCGAGCTTGAGGTGCCCGGCCAGCGAGGCCGCTTCGCTGGCGACGCCTTCCATCATATCGCCGTCGCCGGCCATCACGTAGGTGAAGTGATCGAAGAGGCTGCCGCCGTTCGAATAGGTGGCCGCGAGCTGCTCCTGCGCCATCGCCAGGCCGACCGCATTGGCGAACCCTTGGCCCAGCGGTCCGGTGGTGACCTCGACCCCGGCGGTGTGGTGGTATTCGGGGTGACCCGGCGTCCGGCTGCCCAGCTGGCGGAACGACTTGAGGTCGTCGATCGTGAGGTCGTAGCCGAAGAGGTGCAGCAGCGCGTACAGCAGGGCCGATGCGTGGCCGGCGCTGAGCACGAAGCGGTCGCGGTTGAACCACTTGGGGTCCGCCGGGTCGAACTGCATGTGGCGCGACCACAGGGTGTACGCGGCGGCCGCCGCGCCGAGGGGCATCCCCGGGTGCCCCGAGTTTGCTTTTTGGACCGCATCCACGGCCAGAAAGCGGATCGTGTTGATGCGTTTTTCGTCTTCAGCCGAGTTGGCCATACATCTCCAAATCGTAGCGGACCGGGACCACGGGTTTCGCCGAAGAGCCGACCGTTCTTCTCGCCCCTGGGAACCCTCGGTCGCGGACCGAAGAGGCGTGCAGATGGATGTTGCAGCGTTACAGACACGGATCGAAGCACTGGTCGCCGATCCGGCCGCGGTCCGCGGAAAGAAGGGCAAGGCAGTTGACGAGGTGATCGCGGCGCTCGACGAGGGACTTCTGCGCGTGGCGGAGTTTGACGGCGAGAGCTGGATCACACATGGATGGATCAAACAGGCGATCTTGTTGTACTTCGCACGCATGGACAGCGAACACGTCGGGCCCGATTGCGCACAGAAGGATGCGGCGCGCTGCCGCGAGTTCTCGCCCACGTATTACGACAAAGTCCCGACCAAACGAAATTATAAGAAGCTCGGGGTGCGCTGCGTTCCGGGCGGCATCGCCCGCTACGGAAGTTTCCTCGGCCGCGGCGCGATCCTGATGCCGGGCTTCGTGAACATCGGCGCGTACGTCGACGAAGGGTCGATGGTCGACACGTGGGCGACGGTCGGTTCGTGCGCGCAGATCGGGAAGAACGTCCACCTCGCGGGCGGGGTCGGCATCGGCGGCGTGTTGGAGCCGGCGCAAGCGCAACCCGTCATCGTCGAGGACGGCGCGTTCATCGGCTCGCGGTGCATCGTCGTCGAAGGCGTGCGGATCGGAACCGCAGCCGTGCTGGGCGCGGGGACCGTGATCACCGGCTCGACCTCGATCGTCGACGTGCGCGGCAGCGAGCCGCGCGTCACAAAGGGCTACGTCGAGCCCCGCTCGGTCGTCATCCCCGGGACGATGCCCAAGGCGTTTGCGGCCGGCGAGTACGGCGTTCCGGTCGCGCTCGTCATCGGCACGCGCAGCGAATCGACCGACATGAAGACCTCGCTGAACGCCGCCCTGCGCGATTACGAGGTAGCGGTCTAGCCTTGAACCCGACGCTGGCTCACATCGAGCCGTCGCAAATTCGCGCGCTGGCGGCGAAAAAACGGCCCACGTCGATCGATCTGGGACTCGGCGAGCCGACGTTGTTTCCGCAACAGCGCTTCATCGACGCGGCGGCGCGCGAGACGGCCGAGCGCGGCATGAAGTACACGCTCAATCCGGGCGATCTCGAACTGCGCGCCCTCATCGCGCGCCATTACGGCTACCCCGGCATGGCGGATGGCCGCAACGTGTGCATCACCGGCGGTTCGCAAGAGGCGATGTACGTCGCGATCAAGACGCTGCTCGACCCGGCGCGTGACGAAGTGCTGATCGTCGAGCCCGCCTATCCGGCCTACGCGAAGATCGCGCAGCTCGAAGGCATCGCGGTGCGGTCGGTGGGTATGACGGAACGCAACGGCTTCGGCTACGATCCGGAAGCGATCGTCGCCGCGCTGCGTCCGGCCACGCGGCTGATCATCATCGGCTCGCCTTCGAATCCGACCGGGCGCGTGATCGGCCGTGCCGCCGCCCAGCAACTCGCGGACGCGTTGCTGGCGCGCGGCGGCGAACCGGTTTGGATTCTGGACGACGAACTCTACCGCGAGCTGACGTACGTCGACGACGCCGGCTCGCTGGCCGGCGTGTATCCGTACACGATCGCCATCAATGGGCTCTCGAAGTCGAACGCGCTGACGGGGCTGCGGATCGGCTGGACGATTGCGCCCGCGCCGCTGTGCGACGAGTTGATCAAAGTCCACGCCTGGATCGTCACGGCCGCGAACACGTTCGGTCAGCGGGTCGCCACGCATATCTTCACCGAGCCCGGCGCGCTTTCGGAACAAGCCGCGTGGTACCGCACGCAGCGCGCGGCGGTGCTCTCGGCGCTGCGTGATTCCGGCTTGACGTTCATCGAACCGGACGGCGCGTTTTACGCGTGCGTGAAGTTGCCGTCCGGCACCGATTCGCTGGCCGCCGCCTACCGGCTCGTGGACGAACGCGACGTCGTGACGATTCCCGGTTCGATCTTCGGCGCAACGCTCGAGGGGTGGTTGCGTTTGAGTTGGGTGGCGCCGATCGATGCCTTCCGCGAAGGTCTGGCGCGCATCGCCAGCGCCGCACTCGTCTGAAGGAGGCGCGATGGAACTGCACGTGCTCGATGAAACCCTCGCACTCGCCCGGCTCGCCGCCGACGCGGAGGTCCCGTCGTGGGTGGCCGGGCGCGATTTCCTGTCGGTCGTCCGCACGCCGTTCGAACTCTCGATCGTCTGTCGCAACGACGCCGTACCGGCGACGCACACCGAAGTGCAACGCGGGTTTCGCGCGCTGGCCGTCGTTGGTACGCTCGACTTCGCGCTGACCGGAATCGTCGCGTCGCTGGCCGCGCCGCTTGCGGCCGCCGGCATCTCGATTTTCGGGATCTCGACCTACGATACCGACCACATCCTCGTGCGCGAAGATCGTCTTGCCGATGCGAAGACGGTGCTGGCGGCGGCAGGCCACACGTTCCGCCAGTAGTATCTACCGGCCTATGATCAAGATGACTCCGCTCATGAAAGAACTGCTCTGGACCGCGCTGGCCGACGGCGCCGTGGCCCTGCTGGGTACCGTGAAGCCCGACGGCACGCCGGTGATCAGCCCCAAAGGCAGCATCGCCGTATTCGATGATTCGACGCTCTCGTTCTGGGAACGCAGCCATCGCAACACCGAGAAGAACCTGTCCCACGGTGGACGCGTTACCGTCTACTATCGCAACTCGGCAAAGATGAAAGAGATCCCGTACGGCGGCGGCGTGATTCGCTTCTACGGAACGGCGCGCATCGCCACCGATCCGGCCGTTCGCGAAAAGATTTGGAACAACACC
>DASYOE010000300.1:0-26070 GCA_036008105.1 Candidatus Lustribacter sp.
CGTATGTCGTTGTGGCGGGGTTCGCGTCGGGGTAGGCTCGGAAGGATGTACCGTACCAGCCCGGGAGCCGGCGTTTTACGGCCGCTCGCCCTGCCTGGGGGCCCGGCCGCGGTGGTCAACCGGTGAGTTCGACGCTTTCACGCGTCGAGGGGGCGGCGCGCGCGTTTGCCCGGACCGGCTGGCGAGCGACGTTGGACGACTACTTCGAGCTGACCAAGCCGCGCATCATCGTGCTGCTGCTGATCACCACGCTGGCCGCGATGATCATGGCGGAGCGCCGTTTGCCCCCGCTCGAACTGACCTTTTGGACGCTCCTCGGCGGCGCGTTCGCGGCGGCCTCGGCCGGCGCGTTCAACTGCGTGTACGATACCGACATCGACGGTAAAATGCGCCGCACGAAGGACCGGCCGCTGCCGCGCGGCGCGATCGCGCGCAATCACGCGCTGGTGTTCGCGAGCGTGCTCGGCATCGCGTCATTTCTGATGTTGTACGCTCTCGTCAACCCGCTCGCCGCGTGGCTGTCGCTCGGCGGAAACGTCTACTACGTGTTCGTCTACACGATGTGGCTCAAACGGCGTACGTCGCAGAACATCGTGATCGGCGGCGCCGCGGGCTCCGTCCCGCCGCTCGTCGGTTGGGCGGCGGTCACCGGAACGCTCGGCGCGCCGGCCGTGGCGCTGGCGGTGCTGATCTTCCTCTGGACGCCGCCGCACTTCTGGGCGCTCGCGCTGATGACCGAGACCGACTACGACAAAGCGGGCATACCGATGCTGCCGAACGTTCACGGCGAGGCGCGCACCAAACGCGACATGCTGATCTACACGATCGTGCTGTTCGCGTTTTGCATCGCGCTCGTTCCGCTGCACATCATGGGTCCGGTCTTCCTCGCCGCCGCAGTGGTCCTCGGCGGCTGGTTCATCTTCGACGCGGTTCGCGTGCTGCGCAATGACTCGCAGCTCTACGCGCGCGGGATGTTCAAGTTTTCGCTGCTCTATCTCGGGCTGATGTGTCTGGCGGCGGTCATCGACCGCGTCGTTTTCTGACGATGGAAGCCGTGCATCCCGCGCAGCCCGCAACGAAATCGGTCGCCGGACACGCCCTCGATCCCAGCACGATCCCGCTCCTCGTAACGCTGGGTCTGGGCGTCTTCGCGGGCGCGCTCGATCTGGGCGTACTGTCACCGGCGTTGCCGGCGCTGGGGATCGCGTTCGGCGTCGGCGCGCGCGCGTTGCCGTGGGTGTTCACGCTCTACCTATTGGCCAACGTCGTCAGCATTCCGATCATGACGAAACTGGCCGACCGCAACGGCCGCCGGCCGGTGTACATCGCCTGCGTCGCAATCTTTGCCGCCGGTTCGGTGCTCGCGATCGCGTCGCAGAGTTGGCCGATGTTTCTGTGCGCGCGCGCGATCCAAGCGTTTGGCGCCGGCGGCATCTTTCCGGTCGCCACCGCCGCGATCGCCGATCGCATTCCACCTGAACGGCGCGGCGCGGCGCTCGGGCTCGTCGCCGCCACCTGGGGCGTGGCCGCCATCGTCGGGCCGCTCGCCGGCGGCCTCGTCACGCATTTCTTGTCGTGGCACTGGATCTTCGCCGCCAACGTTCCGCTGGCGATCGTCGTGATCGTGCTGGCACGGCGGACGCTGCCGGTGACGATCGCCAACGTGCGCGGCCCGCTCGACGTCGCGGGCATCGCGTTGCTGGCGTTGGGCCTCTTGGGTTTGATGCTGGGCCTCACGCAGTACGACGTGACCGGAGCGACCAGCAATCTGCAGGCGCGCCTGTGGCTGACCGCCGGAATCGTCGCGCTGATCGCGTTCGCGCTCGCCGAACGGCGCGCGCGCGAGCCGGTGATCCCGCCGCGCTTCTTCACCGATGGACAGTTGGCACTCGTGTACGGCCTCGAGGTCCTGATCGGCATCCTCGAAGGCGCGCTGTTCTTCATCCCGGCGGCCTTGGTCGCGGCGCAACACCTCAGCTATGCGGCCGCCGGCGCCGTCGCCGCGATCGGCGCGGTGATGTTCGTCGTCGTGATCCCGGGCGCCGGACGCGCGCTCGACGCGATCGGCAGCCGCGCCGTGCTCGCCGCCGGCACTACGTTGACGGCCGCGGGCTTGGCGCTGTTCGCATTCGGCCTGGGCAACATGTGGACCGCGGTCGGCGCGATGATCGTCGCGGGCAGCGGATTCGGTGCGTTGCTCGGCGCGCCGACACGTTACATCGTCACCAATCGCGCCGGATCGCAACAGCGTTCGGCCGCCGTCGGACTGCTCTCGGTCTGCTTGATCCTCGGCCAGATCCTCGGCGGCTCGCTGGCCGGCGGCGTGATCGGCTCGCATGCCGACCTGGTCGACGGCTTTCACGTCGCCTACCTGTGGTTCACGGGCGTGGCGGTGATCGCGGGACTCGTGACCTTCGGATTGCACGCGAAAACACGCGAACGCGCGGAGGCACGCACCTAACGTGACGCAAGCGCAAACGTTGGCGAAAGCCCTCAACGTGCTGGCCAAATCGCCGCAGTTCAACTATTCGAAGGCACGCGCGACGGCCCGCCAGGACGGCAACGTCAACTGGGTCGCGACGAAAGCGCGCAACGACGACTTCAACGCTGAGGTCGACGGATGCGAAACCTTCGTGATGAACGACGGCAGCGTGTGCGAGTGGTCGTCGGTCTCGTTCAACTACGCACCGAAAGCGAAGTAAATGCCGCGCTCCTACGCTTTCGTCACCGTCGACGTGTTCACGTCGGTGCCGTTCGAAGGGAACCCGCTCGCCGTCGTTACCGATGCGCGCGGGCTCGATACGGCGGAGATGCAGCGCATCGCGCGCGAATTCAACCTCTCCGAAACCACGTTCATCTTGCCGCCGGCAAATCCGAAGCACACCGCGCACGTGCGCATCTTCACGCCGTACAGCGAACTGCCGTTCGCCGGCCACCCCACCCTGGGCACGACGTTCGTGCTACGCGGCGATTCGCAAGCCACGGAATTCGTGTTGGAAGAAGGCGCCGGACCGGTTCCGGTACGGGTCGCCACCGCCGCCGACGGCAACGCCCGCTTCTGGCTCACCACGCCGCCGATCAGGTTCGGCGAACGCATCGACCGGCAACCCGTCGCGGCCGCCCTCGGTCTGAAGCCCGACGATCTCCACGCCGACGTCGCACCGGAAGTCGCCACCGCCGGTCCGCCCTTCCTCTTCGTTCCGGTCAAGAGCCGCGAGCTGGTCGACCGCATCGAATTGCTCGATCATCGCGAACTGCGCGGTGCGCTGCCGAACGCCCCGGCCGGCGTCTACGCTTTCGCCTTGCTCGACCGGACTGAAGATGGCACGTATGCGGCCTATGGGCGGCTGTTCGCGCCGGAGCAAGGCATCGCCGAAGACCCCGCCACCGGCAGCGCGATCGGCCCGCTCACCGCGTTGATGATGCGCCGCGGCATGATCCCGCGCGAAGACGGTTTGCGCGTGCTCGTCGAGCAGGGTACGAAGCTGGGCCGGCGCAGCTTGCTGTACGCGCTCGCGCACGTCGACGGCGCAGACGACCCGCGCATCGAAGTCGGCGGCTCGGTCGTCCCGATCGGTCGCGGCGAGCTGACGCTGCCCTAGAGCAACTTACGAAAGACGCGCCCGTGCGATACCGCGGGCAACGCGGAACGTCAGATATCCGAGCGCGCCCACGATGAGGAGCGCGAGCGCGCCGTAGCCGAGATCGTCCGCGTGCGCGAGGAGACCGGCGTCCGGCGCGTGGCTCGCATCGATATCGGCCAGGATCGCGTCGGGTTGCCAGGTCGCATCGGGAAACATCGCGCGAATGACGCCGTCGGGTCCGATCTCAACCGTGTTCTCCGAATGGATGATGCCCTGACTCGCATCGGGGAAGACGACGACGCCGAAGCGCGCCGCAAAATCGAGCGTAGGCTGCGAATCGCCGACCGCGAGTGTCCAGCGGCGCGGGTCGGCGCCGAACGTGCCCGCGTAGCGTGCCAGCACCGGCGGACGGTCGTACGACGGATCGAGCGTGACCTCAACCAGGTGCGCGGCACGCGAACCGAGTTTGCGCTGCAAGAGGTTGAAGTGCGCCGAGATCAGCGGGCACATCGTGGGATCCTGACAGCGCGTGTAGATGAACGCCAGCACGACGTCCTGACCGCGCAACATCGAGAACCGGAACGGCCGGCCGGACTGGTCGAGAAACGCGGTGTCCGGCACGGTATCCCCGACGCGCAACGGAACGAAGCGCGATTTCCCCGGGGCGGTGATCGCCTGCGTCGTCACGATCGCGATGTTGCTCAACGTCCACGGCTCGGTGCCGGTATCGGCGGTGGCGTCGATCTCGTTGCCCGGCAGCAGCTCGGCCGCGCGCGCCCGCGGGAGAACGCGAAACGGCATCGCCATCGACGGCATCCCGTCAAACGGATCGTGACGCACGATCGCTTCACCGGTCTGCGGCGTCACCGCGAGAACGATCCCGTGAATGCGCGCGGTCTTCGCCTGAGCGGCGAGCGGGAGCGAGAGCGCCAACACCATCAGCGCCAACGCCCACGCGCAACGCCTAGCCGTTTTCGACGAAAATCTTCCGCGCCGCACGATATAAGATATAGCAGGCCCCGCTGAAAATCAGCGTGACCATGGCCAGGTCCAGCAGTCCCGAGTATCCGGCCAAGTTGTTGCCGCAGATCGCGGCGCTCGCCTTGGAAAGTTCGTAGTCGATCCAGGCGATGGGATTCGCCGGCACCTGACTCAACGTACGCACGTCGGCGACCACATCGTCGGCATTCCACGCCGCCGCATCGAGCAAGTCGGTAATGCGCCCATCGCGATCGATAATCGCGGTCCGCTCCGAATGGATCAGCCCGTCCTGCTGATCCGGAAACACCGCAATGCCAAACTGTGCCGCGAAGTCGTTCACGACGTCGATCGGCCCGGTACCCAACGTCCAGCGCGCCGGATCCGCGCCAAAACGCTGCCCGTAAGCAGCCAAAACTTCAGGCGTGTCGTACGCCGGATCGAGCGTGATCTCGATCAAGTGCACCGGCAACCCGGCAAGCTTGCGCTGCAAAAGATGAAAGTTGGACGAAACGAGCGGACACATACGCGGATCGCGGCAGCGCGTATAGATGAACGCGAGCACGACCGTGTCGCCGCGAAAATCGGTGATGTCGAATCCGCGTCCGTTCTGATCGAAGAATTCCGTCTGCGGCATCGAGTCGCCGACGTTGAGCGCCTGAACGTTATGCACCGCGCGCGCGACGCCACCGGGAACGCCGCCCACGACCCGAACGTCGTCAAGCTGCGGTTCGTCCGCGCCCAGATCGGTTTGGGCTTCGATCCGATCGCCCGGCTGCAAACCTGCCAGCACGCTCTTCGACGGCACGCGAAACACCATCGTCATCGCCGGCATCCCGCCGAACGCGTCGTGTCGCACGACCGCCTCGCCCTGCGCGGTCAGCACGCTCACCACGATGCCGTGCACGCGTTGGGCGCCGCTCGCCGCGGCAAGCGCCGGCCATGTCGCGCAGATGGACAGCGCGAGGGCAGCAGCGGCGGCGGCTAGCTTGGTCATGGTGATGCTGATACCGTTCGGGCCGGCGGCACATTCTCTTTGCAACAGGACCGAGCCCGAGCATCACCGAACGCGCGGCACCCATGCGCCGACGCAAATCGTGGTTGCATTCCTCGATTGCCCGTCGACCATGGCGCGGCAGCGAACGGCAAGTCGTGATGCGCGGTTTCTGGGGCCGCTTCTTCATCGCCATCGAACCGCTGACGATCGGCCTGTGCTTCACCCTCCTGCCGGTGGGCCTACTATACTGGCACCGCGACGGCGCGTTCGTGATCGCGCCGATCTTCGCCGGAGCCGCGATCCTGTTTTACATCTACGCGCTCGTGCTGATGATCGGGCCGACGCGCGCCGTCATCGAGACGTTCTCCCCAATCTGGGTCGTAGACGGCTACGTGGACTACCGCGAGTACCAAGAACCGAACCACGACCCCGCCTACTTCGTCGCCGTCCTAGACGAACAGCGCCGCCAACTCGCCGAGTGGTCCCTAGACCGCCGCCCGACCGCCCTAGACCGCGGCGAACCCTGGCCGGCCTTGGTAGAATTCACGCGCTACGGCGGCATCCTCCGCATAGACGGCCGCTCGACAGGCGTCCTACCCGACGACATCCCAGCCCTAGGCATAGGCGCAGCCGCAGCCTACGGCCGCCCAACGAGTCCCCGAGAACCCCGCAACCTCGAGCTTTAGGGAGCGTTGCCCTGGCGCTCAGCCACGATCATCTCGCGTTCCTTGACTGCGCTCGGAATGACACAGGGGACGACGCTCGCAACAACAGTCGGGAACAACGCTCGCAACAACGATATTCACCCCCTTGCCACCGCGTGGAGCGTAGCGATCACGCTGCCTGGATGGGTGGCGCGGCGGACGTCGTCGCGCGGGGTACTCGAAGGACTTGCGGAGCCAGGATGGCGAGAGCAAGTCCTTCGGTAGCGAGGGGAGCACTGGATGTGCGGACCGAGCGTGCCCCGCGCGCCGATGTCCGCCGCGCCACCCATCCCGAGACTAAGGCTTAATAGGCGGAAGAACGACCTTAGCAGCGTTAGCGGACGGCCAAACGTGCGCGTCGTCAGAGGAGCGAATAACGTTCGACCCCTGCCAGACCGCGAGCAGAATCGAAATGCCGAGGAAGAGCTTCATCAGCGGCGAGATGCCCGCGCTAGCCGGCGGCGCATCGCCGTGATCGTGGCTACCGTGTCCGTCGCTCACGAGAAGTTCCCCAAGATGTTGAGTGAAGCAAAGAACGCAAACACACAGCCGATGATCATCAGCCCGAGCAGCAGTTTGGTGACCTGCGCGTCGAGCCCCTCAACCGGCCACTCGTTCTTGAGCTGAAAGGTCGCGGTCCCGCCGACGATCAGCGATCCGATGAGTGCGATGGCCCGTTCCAATAATGCAGCAGTCATAATCACCACAAGTAGAACAGGAAGAAGAGCGCAACCCAGATCACGTCGACGAAATGCCAGTACAGCGTTCCGGCGATCAGACCGAAGTACTTCGACCCGGTGTAGACGCCGCGGTTCGCTTGGATCCCGAGCACGGTCAGGAACACGACGCCGCAGAAGACGTGGAAGCCGTGCAGCCCGGTTAACGTGAAGAACGAAGCCCCGAACACGCTCGACGTGTAGTTCATCGGCGCGGAGAGATACTCGTGGGCTTGACCGCCGAGGAAGCCCGCGCCGAGCAGGATCGTCAAGACGAGCCACATGTTGAAGGCAAGCTTGTTGAGGTGCTTCCAGCTCTCGAGCGCGAAGTGCATCGTGACGCCGGAGCCAAACAGCACGATCGAGTTCATCGCGCCGAAGGCGACGTCGAGCCGCTCGATCTGGTGCCCGTCGACGATCGGCGGCCACACCGGCGCCGACGTACGCAGGTACAGATACGCGAAGACGAACGACGAAAACAGGATGCAGTCGGCGAGCAGAAAGAGCACGAAGCCGAACATCCGGATATCGCGGGTCTCCGCGTAGACCGGATCGACGTCGCGAAAGCGTTCCTCGACCGCGATGCGGTCGAGGTAGGCTGCCGTCCCCGGCGTGGCCGCAACCGCCATTAGGTAGCCACCGGAGCGCGCCGCGGAATCACCGCTTCGATCGGCTTCGGATACGGATCTTGGTTCGGGTCATCCAGATTGCGATACGGCAACGGCTGGGTGAAATCGTACGGCTTGTCGAGGACGATCGGGATTTTCTTGAAGTTGTAGTACGGAGCCGGCGAGCTGATCATCCACTCCAGCGTGCGCGCGCCCCACGGATTGTTGCCGGCGCGGCGGCCGCTGCGCAGCGACACGACGATGTTGATCGCCACGAACAGCACCGACAGCACCATCAGGAACGAACTGGCCGTCTCGACGCGGTTCCAGAACACCGCATCCGGGAACGCTTTGGCGAACACTTCGTACGAAGCGTAACGCCGCGGCATGCCTTCGAGTCCGAGCCAATGCATCGGCATGAACGTGCCGGTGAGCCCGATCATGAAGAGCCAAAAACTCAGGTGGCCCATCTTCTCGCTCAGGAGCCGCCCGGTCGCCTTCGGGAACCAGTAGTAGAAGCCGGCGAAGAACGCGGTGACCGCGCCGCCCGCCACGACGTAGTGGAAATGCGCGACGACGAAGTAACTGCCGTGCTCGTGCAGATCGACCGGCACGCAAGCGAGATAGACGCCGGTGATGCCGCCGAACGAGAACGTGCCGATGAACGCGAGCGCGTACATCATCGAGGTGCTGAAGTGGATGCGCCCGCCCCAGACCGTCGCCATCCACGAGAAGATCTTGATGCCGGTCGGGATGCCGATGATGTAGGTCAGGATCATGAACGGAATCTGCAGCCACGGTGCGATGCCGCTGGGGAACATGTGGTGCGCCCAGACGGTGAAGCCCAGAATCGCGATCGCGAGCGACGAGAACGCGATCATCTTGTAGCCGAAGATCGTCTTGCGCGCGAACGTCGGCAACACGTCGGAGATCACGCCGAAGGCCGGCAGGATGAAGATGTATACCGCCGGATGCGAGTAGAACCAGAACATGTGCTGGTAGAGCACCGGGCTGCCACCGCGGGCCGGATCGAAGAACGGCACGTTGAACGCCGTCGCCAGGAACAGCGCCAGCAGCGCCGCCGACAGCGCGACGGTGGCGAACAGGTTGATCAGCGCGGTCGCAAACGTCGCCCAGGTGAAGAGCGGCATGCGGGTCCAGGTCATCCCCGGCGCGCGCATCTTGAAGATCGTCACGAGAAAATTCAGGCCGGTCAGCGTCGAGCTGATGCCGACGATGATGATCGCCAGCGTGTAGAAGACCGTGCCCGTGCCTTCTTGGATCGAGATCGGCGGGTACTCGGTCCAGCCGGCGGCCGGCGCACCCGTCGGGAAGAGGAGCGACGCGAACAGCGTCAGCGCCGCCACCGGGATGAGCCAGAAGCTCAACATGTTCAGCCAGGGGAACGCGACGTCGCGCGCGCCGATCTGCAACGGCATCACCATGTTGCCGAGCGAGCCGGTGACCAGCGGAATCAGCACCAGCCACACCATGACGGTGCCGTGCATCGTGAACAACTGATTGAACGTCTGATACTGGACGAACGTGCCGGCCGGATTCCACAGCTGAACGCGCATCAACTCAGCGAACGACCCGGCGATCAGCATGAGCAGCAGCCCGAGGACGAAGTACTGCATCGCGATCACCTTGTGATCGAGCGAGAAGACGTACTTCGCGATGAAGCCTTCCGGCGCCGGATGGATATGATCGTGCGCTGCGTGCTCTTCGACGGGATGGGCTGCGACGTCCACGGTGTGCTCCTGTCCCCTTACTTCAGACTGACCAGATAGGCTACGAGGTTGGCGATATCGGCATCGGAGAGGCCGTTCGCTTGCCGGTTCGGCATCGCGCCGATCGGGCCCACGTATCCTTTGACCAGAATTTCTTCGATGTCTTCCGGCGTCGGGGCCTTGCCGTCGACGAGCTTCGGATGGGCCGGATCGTCGGTGATGTGCAAGAGCCCCGGCCCGACGATCTTCGTGTCGAACCCGCCGGCCACGCTATGGCACGCCGAGCACTTCTGCGCGAAGAGCGCCTTGCCGGTGTCGGCAACGCCGCCGGACAGCGAGATCGCGGGGCCGCTCGCTGCGGCCGTAACGCGCGCCTGGGCCAGCCATTTATCGAAATCCGCCGGCGTGTCGACCACGAGCTTGGCCTGCATGATGCTGTGGTTCTTACCGCAATATTCGGAACACGTGATGTCGTAGCGGCCGAGGCGGGTCGGCGTGAGGTTCAGCTGCGTCACCATGCCGGGAACGGCGGCGATCTTCAGCCGGAACTCCGGCACCCAGAACTGATGGATGACGTCGCCTTCGCCGGATGAGACGAGGATCTTGACCGGCTTGCCTTCCGGCAGATGCATCTCGCCCTTCGGCGAGTAGACCGCGCCCTGCATGCCCGGATAGCGGAATTCGAAATAGAACTGATGCGCCACGACCTCGGTCGTCAGCGCGGCCGCCGTCGTCGGAAATTGGATCTGCTTCCACGCGACGATCGTCAACGCCATCAGGATGATGAGCAGGATCGTCGGCAACACGGTCCACCAGAACTCGAGTTTCGGTGCATCGTGAATCGGCACGCCGACCGTGTTGATATCTTCGTCGGGCCGGCGCCGGAAGACCCACGCAAAGTAGGCGACGTAGCCGCTGACGTACACCGTGATCGCAACGCCGAAGACCGTCATGAATTTGAACAGCCAGTCGATGCTGACCGCGCTGTCGCTGGCCGGATTCGATTCCGACGGCAACAGGAAATCCAGCGGCAGATAACACACCGCCAGCGCGACGGCGACGTTGATGATCGTCATCACGATCGTCACCGGAATGAAGCCCGGGCCCATGCCCTTTACCGGGACGATTTGCGGCGTGGACGGTGTTGCTTGCGCCAAACCCTAACCGCCTTCGAGCGGCGAACCGCAATCAGTCATAACGCGCAAGTCATACCGCTCCCCGGATAGTGAGTCCTTTGCCGCCCGGTGCGAGCTGCGGCAACGGATCGAGCAACGCGAGAAACGTCGCGATCACAAATACGATAAACGTCACAGCGGCGTTCGCGGCGTGCGCCTCGCGCAACGGCACCGGCATCTGGAACAGCACGTTGGAGATGCCGAGCGCAACCTGCAGCAGCGCGATCAGCGCACCGGCGAACGCCCACGCGCGAACGCGCGGCATCCCGCTCTGAGCGGCAACCGCGGCGCCGGCGAGCGCCGCTACGACGAACACCCCGGCGGCCATGCGATGCAGCATCTGGACGAGTTGCGGCACCGTCGTGCCGGTGAGGGTCCCGTCGCAGGACGGAAAGGTCGCGCACGCCAGCCCGGCGCCGCTGGAACTCACGTACGAGCCGATGCACATCGTCACGTACGCGCACAGACCGGCCACCGCGAGCGCGGCGACGGGGGTTCCGGGGCGCAGCGCGGGGCCCGCGCCCGGGCGCGGCGCCAGCACCGCCAGCATGGCCAGGACCACCAGGTTCGCCAGCAGTGCCATCGCGATGGCCCAGTGCAGGACGACCGAACGCGGGCTGTTCGCCTCGTGAATCGTGATCCCGCCGGCGATGACTTGCAGCACGAAGATGACGACCAGCGCGTACAGGGTCGGGACCACGCCGGCGATTTCGCGGCGCACCCGCCAGCCGGCCACGAACGCCGCGATGATGACGAAACCGACCGTCAGCGCGATCGCTCGATGGGTCCACTCGAGGACGACGCCGCCGATCAGCGCCGGGACGAGCGAGCCGCGGCAGAGCGGCCAATCCGGGCAGGTCATCCCCGCCCCATTGATGCGCACCCAGCTTCCCAGCACCGCCAGCGCGACCGCCAACAGTGCCGCGCCGACCGCGGTGATCCGGAAGAACTTCATTTTCGTCCCCCGATTACGCGCGCCCGGAGGCGGCGGCCTGCGCGAAGCGCCGCACCTGCGCGTCGATATCGCTGATGGCGGTGCCCACCACCACCGCCGAGGCACCGGCGGAAAACGCGCGGCGCACGTCGTCGGGCGACGCCACGCCGCCCTCGAGAATCGCAAACGCCCCGCCGGCCGTCGCCGCCGGGAGCAGATCGAGGGCCGGCAGCACGGCCCCGCGCGTATCGGCGGTATAGCCGCACAGCGTGGTCGCGACGATCTGCGCGCCGGCCGCCGCGGCAGCGCCCAGTTCCGCCGCCGTCGCGCAGTCGGCCATCGCGATCAGGCCACGCCTCCCGAGCGCCGCGACCGCGTTCGCGACGGTCCATCCGCCGGGGCGCTCGCGCGCCGTGGCATCGAAGGCCACGACGTCGGCGCCGGCCGCGGCGACCGCGTCGAGGTCGGCTTCGGTGGCGGTTATATAGGGATCGAAGCCGGGGTAGGCGCGCTTGATCAGGCCGACGATCGGGACGTCGACGGCGCGCCGCACCGCGGCGATGCGCTCGACCCCCTCGATACGAACGCCGGCCGCGCCGTTGGCCACGGCGCACCGGGCGAGCAACGCCACCGTTTCGGGCGTGTTGAGGACCGACGCGGCGTTCGGTTGGATCGAGACGATCAGGCCGCGGAGCCGGTCGAGCATCAGGCGAACGGCCGCGCGACCCCGGCGGCTTCGATGGCGAGGAGCGCCGCGCCGACCGCCGGTTCGTGGGCCGGCGCGACGACCCGCGCCAGCGGCGTCGCGCTTTCGAGCCGGCGCGCGATCGTCGCGCGAAACTCGGCATTCTCCACCGCTCCGCCCACGAACGCCACCGGCACGGCCGGAACGTCGGCGCTGCCGAGTTGCTCGACGAGCAGTTGCGCCAGCCCCGCCAGCGCCGCGGCCGCATCGTCGATGATGCCCGCCGCTTCCGGATCGCCGAGCCGCGCCGCATCGAAGACCAGCCGCGTGAAGCCCGCTAGCTGCGGGCGCCCGATCTGGCGCAGCGAGACCGCGCGGGCGAGCGCGCGCAAATCGAAGCAGTCGAAGTAGGAGAGCGCGGCGGCGCCGAGATCGGTCAGGACGCCGCGGTCGCTGACGCGCATCGCGGCCGCTAGCGCGGTGCGCGCGATGGCAAAACTGCTGCCTTCGTCACCGAACAAATAGCCGAAGCCGCCGGCGCGGATCGATTCGCGATTCGCGTCCTCGCCGTAGCCGGCCGAGCCGGTTCCGGCGATGACGACCGCGGCCGGCCGCTCGCGGATGGCGCCGGCCAGCGCGATCACGCTGTCGTGCTTGTAGCGCACGATGGGGCTCGTGAAGTGCGGCTCGCGACCGTGCCATTTGCCCTCGTAACCGGAAAGGCCGATCACGACCGCTTCGAGCGGCGCGTCGGGCGGCAAGTGAGCCGCGGCCAACGCCGCCGCGACCGCGGCTTCGCAGGCTTGGGCGGCGCGCTGCGATGTCGCGGGCTCGTCGACGTGATCGCTGGGCCCCGCCGTACCACGTCCCAGCACCTCGCCGTGCGCGTCGACGACGACGGCGACGGTCGACGACTGGCCGCCGTCGATTCCGGCAAAGAGTGCTGGCATCAGAGCGTGTGTTCGCCGGCTGCGCGTTCGCGCGCTTTATGACTCGCCGATCGTTTGCGTTCGCCGGTCGCTTCGGCGTGATGGAAGAGCTCGTGCGTGACCGCTCGATCGATGTGCTCGCGTACGTCGCACGACGAACCGGCGGGAATCGCGCGCGAATTGATACGGATCACCGGACCGTCGGGATCGTACTCGGAAACCAGCGTCGCGTCACCCCACGAACCGAGGTCGGCGAGTTCGATCGCGATGCCGAGCTCGCGCGCGACCGTGCGCGGATCAGGCACCGGCGAGGGTCGGGCGGCGCAAGTCGACGCCGGCGGCGATCAGGTGTTCGCGCAGCACGTGCGCGTCGAGCGCGCGCGGTTCGACGCCGGCGCGGAGCGAGAGGGCGGCCGCGGTACCGGCGGCTTGCCCGAGCGTCATCACGGTGGGCGTCAAGCGCGTCGACGCGAGCGCTTCGTGCGTCGTCGAGATACAGCGTCCGGCGACGAGCAGATCGTCGACGGCGCGCGGCACCAGACAGCGATACGGAACCTCGTAGGACGATCCCGCCGGCAGGCGATGCGTGGTCGTGCCGCTGCCCGACGGGTTGTGGATGTCGATCGGATACGCGCTGCGCGCGATCGCGTCGTCGAACGTGCGCGCCTCGAGGATGTCCGCGCGCGTGAGCGTGTACTCGCCGACGATGCGGCGCGACTCGCGCACCCCGATCTGCGTTGCCGTCGCCGCGATGCGCGCGTGAGCGAAACCGGGCACGCGCTCGCGGAAGAACGCCACCAGCCGCATCGCCTGACCGCGCGCCGCGATCTCGGCGCGGGTGAGGTCGTCGGGATCGAGCGGGTCGACGTCGACGACGCGCGTCATGTTCACCGTCACCTCGTCCGGATACGGCGAGATGAAGAACGACACGAGTTCGCGCGGCACGTCGATCCCGCCGGACTGCGCGGCCGCCCACAACTCGTAGAGGCCGGCCACCGCGGTCAGCGCCGAGGCCGTGCGCTCGTGCGCTTTGAGCGAGGTGCGCATCTGCTCCGGGCGCTCGCGCACGTACGCCGCGACCGCCTCCATGTCGACGTGGCTGAGGCGGAACATCAAGCTGGCCGGCTGGACGCGGCCGCGCTCGTCGCCCTGCTGGAGCGCGACGCCGGCCGCCGCGGCCACGTAGGCGTCGGCCGTGGCGTCGATCGTGCGCGGCGCGAGGATCGTGCGCGCGCCGCCGACGGTGGCGAAGGTCGCGCCGCGCACCGCGCCGCGTTCGTCGCGTACCGCGTCGACGACCAGCGCGTGCAGCAACAAGTGCACGTTCGATTCGCGCATTAGATCGAACAGCAACGCCTTGTGGATTTCGGGATCGAACGGCGTGATCGTCGGAACGTAGCCCGACGAATCGGGGATGTGGCCGGGCGAACCGCCCAGCGCGATCAGCCGCTCGACGATCTCTTGCGCGATCCCGCCGACGATGCGGTCGTTGCCCGAGTGGAACGTCATCCACGGCCCCACCATTGCGGCCGTCGCGGTGCCGCCGAGGAAGCCGTAGCGCTCGACGAGCAGCGTGCGCGCGCCGGTGCGCGCCGCGGCCAGCGCCGCCGCGCACCCCGCATTCCCACCGCCGACGACGAGAACGTCGTATTCCGCCACGGTGGGCCCTTCGCGGGCCGCGGCGGCTCTACCGCCGAAAGGCGCTCCAGTGTTTAATAAATCGCAGGCGTTCTACGAAGCGATCAACGCGCGCGGGAAGGACTACGCGGCCGAAGCGGCCTGGCTGCGCGCCGCCATCGGCGTCGCCAACCCCGGCGCGCACCGCATTCTCGACGTTGCCTGCGGCACCGGCGCGCATCTGCAGTTCATGCACAGCAGCTTCGAGGTCGCGGGCGAGGACGCCGACGCGACGATGATCCAGATCGCGAAGGAACGCTTACCGGGCGTGCCCTTCCGCGTCGGCCGGATGCAGGATCTCGTGGTCGACCGCCCGTTCGACGTGGTGATGTGCCTGTTCGGTTCGATCGCATATCTGGCCGATGCCGCGGAGTTGCGCAGCACGTTCGTGCGCTTCGCGCAGGCCCTCAACCCGGGCGGCCTGGCGATCATCGAACCCTGGATCGGGCCCGACGAGTGGCGCGACAACACGATCGAGGCATCGTTCGTCGATCAGCCGCAGTTGAAGATCGCGCGCATCGGCGCCAGCGAACGCTACGGCACGACCTCGGTGACGCGCTACGAGTACCTCGTCGGCGAGCCGGCCGGCATGTCGGGGTTCAGCGAAACGCACGTGCAGCAGTTGTTCAGCGAAGCCGACTACCGCGCCGCCTTCGAAGCCGCGGGCCTCAAGCCGCGCAGCGAACGCAGCGACCTCTTCCCGCACGGCCTCTACATCGCCACCAAAAAGTAGCTCTTAGGCGCGCTTGGCCTGCGTTAGGAGCGCGACCGGCGCGTCGTCGGGCAATCCGGCGACGTCGTCGGCGGCGAGCGCCACCGCGCTTTCGGCGTCGCTCAACCCGCTCAGCTCGACGATGCGCGGTCCGGCCAAGAGCCATAGGTCCGGCAGAGCGCGTCCGACGTCACCGTAGGTCGTGTATTCTTCGATCGCCGCGCCGATGCTCGCCGCAACGCGCGCGACCGTTGTGACGGTCACCACCGCGCGCGGCACGATTAGCCGCACAACCGCGCGTTCGTCGACGACGGCCACGCTGCGCGCTCCGGCGACCGCAACGAACGACGCCGTGCGCGCCACGACCGTCGCGCCTCCGTCCGCGTGGAGCGCGCGCTGCGCCGCTGCCAGGCGTTCGTCCTCGCTCGCCGCCGTGACGACGACGCCGCCTTCCACGAGCGCGGTGGCGCCGGATGCGGTGGCGCGAACGCGGTTGCGCGCGCGATCGATCTCGACGACCACCTCAACGCCCTCCGGAGCCGCACCGGCGCGAATTGCGGCGTCGCTCGCTTCGCGCCGCATGCGCACCAGATCGGCCGGCGCGGGATCGACGATCGTGCGCTCGACGACGTCGCGCACGAGCGCGAGCGCCACGCCGAGCGGCGAAATCACTTCGGCGTTGCGCGCGATGCGGTGCTCGAAACCGAGCGCCTGCGCGGCGAACGGAATCAGCGCCGCCGCGCCGCCGCCGCCGCCGACCAGCACGACCGCACTCCGGTCGAGTTCGTAGTCGGCGACGAGCTCGTCGATCGCCCCCTTCAGCGTCGCCGTCGCGCGCTCGAGAATCGCGCGCGCCAGCGCGTCGCCGCTCAAGCCGATCTCCGCACCGACCCGCGCGCAGGCTAAGCGCGCCGCTTCCGCATCACCGTGCGCGAACGCCGCTTCATCGACGAGGCCGAGCGCGTTGGCCGCGCAGGTGGGCGTCACCGCGATGCGGCCGGCCGGACCGGTGAGCGCGGCGATGCCGTCTTCGAGCGTGACCGTTGCGGCGGCGATCGTCGCAACGTCGCTAAACGCCGCATAGTGATAGCCGGCAATGTGCGCCGAACGCGGGCCGACCGCCGACACCGCGCCGCGCGCGACGTGCGCGAGCGATCCGCCGGCGACACCGAGCGTGCGCACGTCGAGCGTGCGTAAGAGCGTGCGATGGCCGCCGATGCGCGCCGGCCGCATCTGCGGACGGCCGCGCCGAATGACCGAGCAATCGCTGCTCGTGCCGCCGACTTCGATGAAGATGCCGTCGGTGACGTTCTCGTGGAACAACGCGCCGGCGATCCCGGCCGCCGGCCCCGACAGCATCGTGAGTATCGGCCGGCGTTCGACCTCGGTCACATCCATCACACCGCCGTCCGACCGCATGATCATCAACGGCGCCGGAATCCGCGCGTCGTCGACGGCCCGGCGCGTCATGCGGGCGGTGCGCAGCATGCGCGGCAGGATCGCCGCGTTCAGCGCCGCGGTGCGCGTGCGCGCGCGCAGGCCGTACATCGTCGAGACCTCGCTGCCGCAGGTGGCCGCGAATCCGCGCGCGCGCGCCCCGGCGACGAACGCTTCTTCGCGCTCGGGCCGATCGACCGCGAACGCTTCGCTGGCGACGAGCGCCTCGATGCCGGCGGCGCGTTGCCGCTCGAACCACGCATCGCCGTTGCTCGCGGCGGCATCGAGATACGCGGGGTCCAGCGTGATGCCGGCCGCCAGCGGAATCGGCGCGAAACGCATCGCCGCCCGCGCCAACGGCGCTCCGAAGCGCACGATCCCCACCCGCGCCACGTCCCCTTCGAGCAGCGCGTTGGTGGCCTGCGTCGTGGAATGCGCGATGAACGCCACCGCCGGCGGATCGATCGCGTGCTCGCGCATCAGGCGCCCGAGTCCGGCGACGATGCCGGCGGCAACGCCGTCGGGGTGATCGTGGGTCGTCGGCACCTTGACCGACGCGATCATCGCACGCGTCGCGGCGTCGACCGCGACGACGTCCGTAAACGTGCCGCCGACGTCGATGCCGATGCGAACGCTAGACGTCGACGCGCACCACCAGCGTGACGAGGTGCATGTCGACGGTGCCGTCGCGCTCCCACTCGGTGAACAGCTCGTCGATCTCGGCGTGCATCGCCTCGGCGTCCTCGCCGGTGTGCGGAAGATACGACGAGCTGTCGGCGCGTTGGTGGAGGCCCGTACGGTCGAGCTGATGGATGTTGACGTACTCGAAACGCTGCGTGCGCGACGGATCGATGGTGGTGAAGCCCGCCAACGCATCGAAGCGCCGCTGTTCGGTAGCGTCGGTGGAGTAGCGCATGACGATATCGCCGTACCCGGCGGTGAACGGATCGCGTTCGTCGCGCTCGTTGTAGATCGCGGCCATGCGGCCGCCGGGACGCAGGATGCGCCGGGCTTCGGCGACACCCGCCGGATGATCGACCCAATGCCACGCCTGGAACGCGGCCACGACGTCGACGGAGGCCGCCGGCAGCGTCGTCGCTTCCGCCGTGCCGTCAACCCAGCGCACGCGCTCATCGGCGGCGGCCGCTTCGCGCATCTTCGCGTTCGGTTCGATCGCGTACACCAGCGGCCCGCGGGCGGCGATCACGCGCGACGAAATGCCGGTCCCGGCGCCGAGATCGGCGACCGCCAGCGACGCGGGATCGCCGAGGCCCTCGATCAAAACGTCGACCGACTCGACCGGATAGGACGGCCGCGCCGCGACGTAGGCGTCGGCGCGCTCGCTGAAACGCTCGGTAAAACTCAAAATACCGCCGCCAGTTCGTCGTACAGGTACGCCATGGTCTCGATTCCTCCGTAGAATTGGCCGAGGTCGAACTTCTCGTTCGGCGCGTGGATAGCATCGTCGGGCAAGCCCACGCCGATCAGCACTTGCGGTAAGCCGAGGATGCGGTCGAACGACGACACGGGACCGATCGTGCCGCCGGTGCCGATGAAGACCGGCGGTTTGCCGAACCCGCGCTCCATCGCGCGCGCCGCGGCCAGCACCGCCGGATGATCGCGCGACGTCTCAACCGCGCGCACGTCGCCCTGCGTTTCGATCTCCACGCGCACGCCGCGGGGCGCAACGCGCGCGAAGTGTTCGGTGATCGCGCGCTTCACGTGCGCCGGGTCCTGCGCGGGCACCAGCCGCGCCGTCAGTTTCGCCCGGCCGAACGACGGCACGATCGTCTTGCCGCCCGGGCCCTGATAGCCGCCGTACATCCCGTTGATCTCGAGCGTCGGGCGCCGCCACATCCGTTCGAGCGGCGTGTAGCCCGCCTCGCCGGCCAGTTCGGGTACGCCGAGCAGACCGGCCTCGCGCGCTTCGTCGTACGGCAGCCGCGCGTACTCGGCTCGTTCGGCGTGCGTCAACTCGCGCACGCCGTCGTAGAAGCCGGGCACGGCGACGTGTCCGGTGTCGTCTTTCAGCGACGCCAGCATCTGCGCCAGCGCCTCGAGCGGGTTGCGGACCACGCCGCCAAAGTAGCCCGAGTGCAGATCGGTCGACGGTCCGTGCACGGTGACCTCGACGTGCACGACGCCGCGCAACGAAACGGTCAGCGACGGGACGTCTTCGGCGAAGACCGCGGTATCGGAGACGACGACGACATCGCAGGCGAGCCGCTCGCGCTCGCGCGCCAGAAACGCCTCGAAGTTCGGCGATTGGATCTCTTCTTCACCTTCGACGACGACCTTCACGTTGACCGGGAGCCGGCCGTTCACGCGCAGGTGCGCTTCGATCGCGGCGAGGTGCATCAAGACTTGGCCCTTGTCGTCCACCGAGCCGCGGCCGTAGATCTTGCCGTCGCGCACGTTCGCCTCGAACGGCGGGGTCGTCCACAGTTCGAGCGGATCGGCCGGCTGCACGTCGTGGTGGCCGTAGATCAAGATCGTCGGCGCACCGGGCGCACCGAGCCACTCACCGTACGCGACCGGATGACCGGCCGTCTCCAGGACCTCGCCGCTCAAGCCGGACGCGCGCATCAAGGCGGCCGCGGTCTCGGCCGATGCGCGCACGTCTCCGGCGTGGGCCGGATCGGCGGAGATCGACGGGCACGCGATCCACGACGTCAGTTCGCGCAGATACCGTTCGCGGTTAGCGCGGATGAACGCGATACGTTCGTCGGGCGGGACGGTCATGCTCGCGCTCTTCGCGAGCGACGGGCGAGGCCTTCCCGTGAGCGCCGCATTCGCACGGCGTGTCCTCGAGCGCGATCCGCACGCGCAAGCGCATACCGCCGATGGTCAGCACGAAACCGGAACCGATCCATTCCATCGCTACGCCTCCTTCCGCGGCCACAGCGCGATCGCAATCGCGCAAAACGCGACCGCAAAGCACCAGGCGATCAGCGCCCGCTCATCAGCCGGCAGCTCCGCCGGCCCCATCGACATGGTGGTGCCGTGGGAAGACGCGCTGCTCATGTAGTGCAGGGGATTGAGCACGTCGATCGCGCGCATGATCGCGCCGATCGAACCCGGGACTTGCGAGAGCCCGGCGACGACGAACGCAACCGGCCACAGGATCCCGCCCAGGGAGCGCGCACCGGCCGGAGCCACGCACGTCAACACTTGCAAGAGACCGTACCACATCGCGCCGACGCCGATCCCGAGCACAATCTGCACCGGCGCTTCCGCGTCGACGTAGGGCGGAAAGTGCATATAGGTGGCGATCGCAGCTCCCGCGGCAACCGCAATTGCGAACGCGATCGCAACGCCGGCGAGATCGATCAAGACGTAGCGCAACGCGAGCAGCGTGCGCGTTAGCGGTTTCGTCCACGAGAGCTCGCGCGTGCTATTTTCGCGGTTGAGCGACGTGCCGACGATCGACGCGTAGATGGCGGCAAAAAACGCTGCGAGCGAAGCGAGCGTGCCCAGCGGCACGCCGGTCCCGGGCGGAAAGCTCGACGACACGCCCGGCCCATTGACGTGGACCGTGCCGACTTGCGGCAACATCAGGAAGAGCACCACGATGGCCGCCACGCTGCCGGCGAACCATAGCAATGACCGCCGGACGCGCCAGAATTCAACGAATTCCATCAGAGCGTGACCTCGCTAACGGCGTTCATGAAGATCTCCTCGAGATTGAGGTCGATGGTGCGAATGCTCTTGGGGTGAAGGGCGAAGATGCGAGCGGCAATGCCGTCGCTGTCGTCGCGCGTGACCGCGCGCAACATCGATCCGTTCTGCTCGAGGCGTACGACGCGCGGATCGCTCGCGAGATCCCCGAGATCCGGGATCGGTCCGGCAAAGACCGCTTCGATGACTTTCTCACCGCTCTTCAAGTCATCGATCACGCTGCTGACGATCAGCTTGCCCTTCTTCATGATGGCGACCGAATCGGCGGCGCGTTCGACCTGGCCGACCTGATGTGACGAGAACAGCACCGAAGCGCCGTTGGCCGCGGCGTCGATCATCAAGTCGAGCACGTGGCGCTGATGGACCGGATCGAGACCGCTGGAGGGCTCGTCGAGGATCAGCACGCGCGGCCGGATCGAGAACGCTAGCGTCAGCGCCGCCGCCGTGCGCATGCCTTTGGACAGGCGCTTCGCCTTCTGTTTGGGATCGAGGCTGAAGAGAGCCAGCAACTCGTGCGCGCGGACGTCGTCGTAGTGCTTGTACGAACGCCGATAGAGCGTAAGGTGATCCGCGATCGTGAGGTTGTCGTAGAGCGACGCGCGCTCGGGCACGTAGGCGAGCGTCTCGAACGTCGCCGGCGTCAGCGGCGCCCCTTCGATGGCGATCCTCCCGGCCGACGGCTTGGCGAAACCGAGCAGACATTTAAACGTCGTCGTCTTGCCGGCTCCGTTGGGACCGAGCAGTCCGCAGATCGATCCGGCCGCAACGTCGAGCGACACGTCGTCGACCGCGGTGACGTTTCCGTACCGTTTCGTCAGCCCGTCGAGTGAGATTAGCGGCCCGTTCATTCCAGCTCCGTTTCGTACCAGCGCGCGATCGTGCGCGCCATGAGTTCGTGTGTTTCTTCGCGTGAGAGGCCGAGCGATTTCGCTTCGCGTACGGCAACTTCGAAGGCGGCGCGCGCGACGTCGGCGACGGCGCGCCGCGCTTCGACGCCGGCACCGTCGGTGCGGACGAACGATCCGCGACCCGGACTCGTGTCGATCACGCCGTCCCGTTCGAGCTCGCGATAGACGCGCGCCACCGTGTTCGGATTGAGCGTGAGTTCGAGCGCCAGCGCTTTCACCGTCGGCAACTGCTCGCCGGGAGCGAGCATTCCGAGCGCGATCGCGCGTTTGATCTGTTCGATCAACTGCAGGTAGAGCGGAACCCCACTGCGGGGATCGACGGTGTAGATCGCTGGCAAGAGCTTAGATTTTCGGGCCCCAGCCGTTGAAAATGGCGCCGCGGTCGGCGGCGGGACGGATCAGGGTCGGGCGCCGGTCGCCTGCGGGCAGAGCCGGGACGATAGCGTGGATGGGCCGATGCGGGGTGGTCATTGCAGCTCTCCTAGCTTCAACCAACGTACTGTTGTACTGTTGTAATAGTACAATAGCGCCTCCCGAACCCCGTGTCAAGCACTTTTTTCCGAAATTCATCGCCGAACGCTTCAACGAAGCGCCTGCTGTGGGTACAATAGAGGTATGGCT
The DNA here is from genome assembly GCA_036008105.1 of Candidatus Lustribacter sp. Taxonomy (GTDB): domain Bacteria; phylum Vulcanimicrobiota; class Vulcanimicrobiia; order Vulcanimicrobiales; family Vulcanimicrobiaceae; genus Lustribacter. Next base: position 22,074 of record DASYOE010000300.1, read on the forward strand.
GGGATCGCGCCGCTCGGCGGATCGCCGACGCTCACCGCGCCTGAAGGGACAGCCGCGACCGTCCCTGGTTCGGTCACGCCCCCGCCGCAGCAACAGCCGCCTCCGGACAAGCCGGCTGAGGGCGCGAACTTCACCGCCTTCCCCTCGTCGTACGCCGGCTTCGGCAGCGACGGCAACGGCTTCGGCACGCTGAGCGTCGTCAACGGCGCGCTGTCGATCGTCTCGGCTCCGGCTGCTCCTCCGGCAGCGCCGAAGCCGCCGGCCCCGCCGCCGGGGACCGATCAAGCGGCGAACGTGCCGGGTACGACGCCGCAGGCGACGGGCGCGCCCGATAACGCACCCAAACCGGCACCGCCCCCGCCCCCGCCACCTCCACCGCCGCCGCCGTCCACCGCGAACGCGGCGCCGAACATCCCTGGGCAACCGGCGTCTCCGTATACGGCAATCCCGCCGCAAGACGTACCAAATCTCGAGCAGACGAATACCACCCAGGGCAAGGTCGCGACCGAGGCCGCGACGCTCGACAAAACCGCGGCGACACCGCAACCGGGCGGCCCCGGTTCCGACTCGAATTCCGCCGCTAACGGCCCAGCGCAAACGCCCGGTACGAATCCAACGCCGGGCAATGCGCCTGCGCCCGCACCGACGGGAACCGGGCTTTTAGGTGCAAGCGGACCGCCGCCGATTCCCGGCGGGACGGCCGTCGAGAACAATCCCGAACTCGGTCTTCTCGGCGCGCCGGCCACGAATCCCATTTACATTCAAGCGCAGACGCAAGCGCAGAATGCCGCCGAAGCCACCGCCGAAGCCGCCGCCGCAGCAGCCGCCCAAGAGGCAGCTGACCGCCAGCAACTTGCGCAAGTGAACTTCCGCATCGCGGCCGCGCGAGCGGATGACAACTCGGCCGCTGTCGCGCAATTGCAACCGGCCGCGGTACAACTCAGCGGGCAAATTCAAAATCAAACGTTCGCCGGACTCGGCGAGACGCCGCCGCAACCGTTCGCGCGGCCCGCAATCCCGCCCGTTTTTTTGAACGTCGCTTCTTAGCCGCGGTACGGTTCGCCGAGCGCGACGTGAATGTCGTGCTGCGAGCCGCGCGTCACGTCGAACGTGTGCGGCTGCCCGTCGTACGCGCGCAGCTGCGTTTGATAGGTGCCGTACTCCCACCAGAATCTGCCGTCGACTTTGTCGACGACGTCGCCGGTACGCAAGCCCGCAACCCAGGCCGGGCCGCCGGTGCGCACGAGCGCGCGCATGATGCCGTCGTTCGTTTTAAACAACGTGAAGAAGTAGGTCGGCCGCGCGGCGGACGGATCGAACGCGATGCCGCGCCCGAAGACGTTCGCGGCTAGCTCCGGATGCGCGTGCATCCAGACGCGCACGCGATCGAGATCGCCCAACGCCTCGACGGCGAGGTCGCTGCCTTGCAGGTGCCATTGATCGACGTTCCAGCCCGCGCAATCGAAGAGCGTGAGGCCGACGTCGGTCGTGGCGCCCGCCGGCTCCACCGAAACGCGCAAGATGCTCGCGTAGGGCGCGGTCGCGCAGTCGCGCTGCGTGTCGACGGCCGGCTCGCGCAGCACGCGAAACGGTTTCCAACCGCGTTCGATCGCGGCCGCGATCTGATATGCCGGCCATTCGGCGGCCGGCGAACCGGCGACCACCGCGACGACGCCGTTGCTCGCCGCCGGTGCGCCGAGCGGGAGACCGGCGGCGGCTGCCGCCGCCGTCGCGAACGGCGCGCTGCCCAGCAGCACGCGCCCGAACGCCACGACGCAGAGCACGGCCAGCGTCGCGACGCCGACTTGATACGGTAGCACCAACCGCGTGATGCGCTCGACCGCGACGCCGGTGAAGTTCGCCACCCAGACGTTTTGCGTGTTGGTCGGGTCGCACACGTTCTGCACTTGCACCACCGCCATCACCGCGGCCACCAGCGCCACCGGCGGCAGTACGTGCAGCGTCGCGAGCACGGTGTAGACGCCGATGCCGACGCCGAACGGGTTGAGCGGCCCGCGATAGAGCGCGAGCGGGCTCAGCAGCCCGAACGCGACGACGTACGCGAGCGGCGTGCGCGGCGCAAGCGCGGCGATGACCGGCGTGACCGCCGCCTGCACCTCGGGCGTCTTGACCGCGACGAGCAGCATCCCGATCCCCATCATGAGGATCACCGCCGGTGCGACGTCTTCCACGCCACGAATCCAGGCCGCGGTCAGCGTGGCCGCGATCTCGCGCGGTCGCGTGACCAGCACCCCGTACAGCGCCGCGATCAGGAACGCCACCAGCGCGTCGATGTGAAACCCGGCGTACAGCACGAGCGGCAGCACCGGCGTCAGGAGCGCCCACGGGCGAACGCGCTTGCGCGGCGGCGTTCCCGCGAGCGCGAACGTCGCGTAGTCGCGCGTCGTGCGGCCGCGCACGACGGCAAAGAGGATCAGCACCAGCGCGTCGATCGCGAAAAGCGCGAAAATGTAGTTCTGCAACTGGCTCTGCTCGACGCCGAACGTCTGACGGTAGAACGTCCACTGCGCGATGTTGAGGATGTAGCCGAGGCCGAACGCGAGCAGGAACAAGGTCGCCGCGGTGACGCGCGGCACGCCGACCGTCATCATCACCGGCAGCACGATCGTGCCGATCATGATGATCGCGCCGAGGCCCGTGACGGAGGTGAAGAGCAGCGCGACCGCCGCGCACAGGATCAGCGCGAGCACCAGCGGCCGATCGCCGCCGAATTCCGCCGCGTAGGTGACGATCGTCTCGGCGATGCCGGTCGCCAGCACGACGCGGCTGAGCAGCGCGCCGAAGATCACGGTCGCGTACACCGGTGCCAGTTGCACCGCGCCGTGCACGACGACGCCGGCCACCGCGTCCGGCGCGGCGCCGGCCAGCACGGCCGTGGCGATCGCCATCAGCGGCACCGCCAGCAGCGCGGGCAGAATGCGCGCGACCATCAGGCCGGCCAGCAGCAAGAAGACGAGGACGATCGCGATCCCGCTCATCGCGCCGCGCCGAGCGCGTCGTCGAACGCCGGCAGCGTGCCGCCGCGCACGTAATCCTCGCGCGTTACCAGATTCAGCCGATCGGCTTGCGCGAGCGCTGCCGCCGCGGCGGCGTGATAGCGCACGAGCACGCGGGCGAGACCCGCCGGCCGGCTCTCATAGTTCCAGGCCGCGGCGTAGAGCGGCTCGAGCGCGGTGATCTCGTCGCGCATCTCCCAGCAGAGATACTTCGCAACGTTGAGGCTGCGCTCCACGATTCCGGCGTCGTGCGTCGCCACGTGCGCGCGCGCGTCGTCGTAATAGTCGCGCGCCTCTTTGCCGATCTGATAGCGCCGCGCGAGCGAATCGTAGCGCAAGGCGGCCAGTCGCATCACCCGCACGGCCGCCGCGTTGAGCGGCGCGCGCGCGTGCGCGAGATGCGTCAGCACGCGTTCCGCGCGCACGCGCATGCCGGCGAGATCGAGCGTTTGCATCCGCGCTTGAATCCGCGGCTCGAACGGGTCGGCCCAGAAGAGGTAGTTCGGCGAATCGCTTTCGGGCGGCGTGCGCAGACCGTCGCGGATGGCCGCCAAGTCGTCGAGGTCGGCCGCAAATCCGGCACCGTCGGCGCCGAAGAAGGCCTGCGCGAACGTGCGATGCCACGTGGCGCGATCCACCGGCGCCGCCTGCCACGCCGTCGCCGCGGCGAACGCGACCGGCGCCCACGTCGCCTCGTACAGCGACTCGCCGTCATCGTGCCACACGGTTTCGTACATGCCGAGCACGTGCGCGCTGTGGGCGGCTTTGGCATCGGCGAGAAACCGCGCTTCGTTCGCGTAGGCGGTGTCGAGGTCGGCGTAGATCTCGTTCCAGTCGTTCGCCCCGGGCGCGACGAGTTGATCGAACCCGGCCCGGTCGATGGTGGCGATATAGTGCACGAACGACGGCTCCGCGCCGTAGTGGAACGTCAGGATCACCGTGCGTTTGCCAAGCAAGCCGAGGATCGACGGATCGGCTTG
>DASYOE010000301.1:0-10126 GCA_036008105.1 Candidatus Lustribacter sp.
AGCTCGGCCACTTTCTTGCCCAAGCCCGGCACGCCGCTGCCGTTGCGTACGTCGACCCGCAGATCGGACGGTTTGACTGCTGCCAGCGCGTCGGCCGACGGCGGCGGCGTGACGGCAACGTACGGCCCGATGAAGTCGGAAACGATCTTCACCCGGGCGGCGTCGTCGGCCACGAGCACGTCGCCGCAGCAGTTGAGCTCTTTGTCGGCGACGTACGGGAGTTGCGTCTGATGCACGTCGGCGACGTTCAGGTCGCGGAACGCCCAGGCGATGCTCTTCATCTCATCGGGCGTGAAGTTGGTATCGACGTCGCGGCGCAGCACGTCGATCAAACTCGCGATGTGCGTGATATCGTTGAATTTATCGCTCTTGAGTTTCTCCATCGTGATGCGCTCGACTTGCTGCTGGCGCTTGATGCGGCAGGGATCGCTGCAGGCGTCGTGCCGGAAGCGCATGTACGAGACCGCTTGGTCGCCTTCCATGTGCGTCATTCCGGGCTTGAAGTGAATGTGCAGGTGGCCCCACGTGTCGTCGTAGTTCAACGTTTCGGTAACCGGAACGTCGACGCCGCCGATCGCGTTGATGAGATCCTTCGCGGTGTTGATGCGGAACACGAGGTACCGGTCGAAGTACGAGCCGGCCTGGGTTTTCGGCAGCCCGAGGAATCCGCCGACGACCGCGTCGGTGTTGCGGATGCCGCCGTAGTGGAAGGCGTCATTGATCTTGTCTTCGTGACCGTCGACGATGGCGTCCATATCGCGCGGCACCGCCACGCTCTTGACGACCTTCGTGGGAAAGTCGACCGCGTACGCTTCGATCTTGTCGGTGCGCGAATCTTTGGACGTGGGCTCGTCGAGGTTATTGTAGTCGTAGTCGAGGCCGACCAGGATGACGAAGATGCGCTCCTTGCCGAACACCGAGTCGGGCGAGGGAACGAAGTAGTTCACGATGCCCACAACCGGGTTGTAGGTGTGCGACCGGACCATCGTATACGCGACGGCACTGGTAAAAAGCCCGAAGACGATCAGCAGCGCGCCCAGGACCAAAGCCATGCGATCGTGCCGCTCGTAATCCGGCTCGGGCTCGCTGCGGCGGCGCCGGACGTTGCGATCCGGGGGCCCCGCGTCGATGCGCTTACTCAAACGCCCGCCGCCACCGGAACTCGCTCCGTCACCACGGTGCCGTGAAAGTCGAACGCGCCATGACCTTCGAGTCGAACGTCGACGAACGATCCGATCGGCAGTTCTTCACGCAGGTAGATGCCGCCGTCGACGCCCGGCGCTTCGCCTTCGGAACGGCCGACGGTTACGTCGACGCCGCCGAGCGCCACGGCCAGCGGATCGCTCCGGCGCAAGCGCCGCCGTTCTTCGACCAGCACGCGCACCGTCGAACCGAGCCGCGTCGCGCGCGCGCGCTCCGAAGCCAGCCGTTGTGCCTCGCGCAAACGCACCAGACGCTTGCGCTTCGCCGCCGCCGGTACTTGATCGCTCAACAACGCACCCGGCGTTCCGTCCTCGCGCGAATAGGTGAAGAAACCCACGCGGTCGAGTTGCGCGCGGCCGATGAAGTCTTCGAGATACGCAACATGCTCGTCGGTCTCGCCCGGAAATCCGACGATAAACGTCGAGCGCATCGTGACGCCGGGGATCCGGCGCCGAAACTCGTCGATGATCTCCAAGTACCGCTCGCCGTTAGACGGACGGCGCATCGCGCGCAAGACGTCGGGATGGGCATGCTGCAGCGGCATGTCCATGTACGCGCAGACTTTGTCGAGCGCACCCATCGCGTCGATCAGTTCGCTATCGACCGTCGCCGGATAGAGATACAAGAGGCGAATCCACTCGAGCCCGTCGATCGCGTTGAGCTGCTCGAGCAAATGCGCCAAACCGCCGCGCCGCGCGCCACGATCGCGCCCGTACATCGATGTGTCCTGCGCGATGAGGATCAGTTCTTTCGTCCCGCCGGCCGCCAGCGCGCGGGCCTCCATCAGCACCGATTCTTCCGAACGCGAACGGAACGCGCCGCGCAACTGCGGGATAATGCAGAACGTGCACGGATGATCGCAGCCTTCGGCGATCTTGAGATAGGCCGTGGCCGACGGCGTGGTGATCAAGCGCGGCAGGAAATCGTGCTCGGGCTCGGCTTCGAAGTCCAGCCGCACGGGCCGTTTGCCCGCCCGGGCATCTTCGAGCAAGTCGACGATGCCGGCATACGCGCCGGTCCCAACGACGCCGTCGATCTCGGGAATCAGCGACTGCAGTTCGGTGCCGAAACGCTGCGAGAGACAACCGGCGACGATCAGTTGCTGGCCGGGACGTTTGCGCTGGGCGTGTTCGAGGATCACGTCGGTCGATTCGGCTTTGGCCGGATCGATGAACGCGCACGTGTTGACCACGATCGCGTCGGCATCGTTCGCGTCGGGCACCAGTTCCCAGCCCGCCGCCCCGAGTTTGCCGATCATCACCTCGGAGTCGACCAGGTTTTTCGCGCAACCCAGCGACACGAATGAAACTTTGATGGTTATCCTCGATTGGTACCGCGTTCAGCGGTAGTTCGTGAATTGCAGCGGCAACTCGTAGGTCAAACCGGTCAGCAGCGCCTGTACTTTTTGCAAATCATCCTTGGATTTTCCTGAGACCCGGATCTGCTCGTCCTGGTACTGCGCGTTGACTTTGAGCTTGGACGCTTTGATCGCCTCGATCAGCGGCTTGCTCTTGTCCTTCGGAATGCCCGCCCGCAAGACGATCTTCTGCCGCAGCGTGCTGCCGCTTGCCGGCTCCGCTTGCTTGATATCGAACGCCTTGAGATCGATCCCGCGTTTGACGGCCTTGCTCTGAATGATGTCCATGACGTTCTTCAGCTTCAGCTCGTCGTCGGCCAGGACGGTGATCTCTTTCGGCGTGTTCTCGATGGAAGCGATAGAATGCTTGAAATCGAAGCGCCCGGCAATTTCTTTCCGCGCTTGGTTGAGCGCGTTGTCTAATTCTTGCGGGTCGATCTTCGAAACGACATCGAACGAGAAGTCCGCCATGGTTCGCTACTCTCCGGTAAGGACGAGGCGCCGCTCCACGACATCACCGGAACCGCCGAGGGGTCCGAGCGTGCGCCCGTTGACCGCGATCCGCACGCCCCCGGCGTTGCCGACGCGGACGTCGGCGACTTTCCCGATGAACGACTTGGACGTCCCGGCTGGAAGCGTGCCTTCGAGGACTACCGTACCATCGATCGTCACCCGCAGCCACGACGTGTCCGTCACCTTGACGCTCAAGCCGCGCTGGGACACCGGCTTCGCCGTGGGGAGCGGGGGCGGCAGCGCGGCCGTGGCGGCCGCTCCGGCGTCGGCGCTCGCGTCGGGAGCGGTGGTCGGGGTATCGTCGGCCGCCACGTCCGGGGCAGCCGGAACAGCCGAGCCCTGGGCGACCGGGACGGCCGGCGCGCCGGCGCGGTACTGGTAGAACTCGTAGCCTACAAAAAGCACGGCGATAACCGCCACGACGATCGCAAGGACCGCGGCGAGCGAGGGGCTGGTCCCTTCAGCCCGCTTCTCGGACGCGCCGGCTGGGGCCGCCGTGGCGCGGGCCGGGGCGGCGACGGGGGGACCGGCCGGAACGGCCGCCGCGAACCGGGCGACGGCGGCCTCGGGATCGAGCCCCAAGAACCGGGCGTAGGTGCGCATGAAGCCGCGCACGTAGACCGGCGCGCCGATCACATGCCAATCTTCGTCTTCGATCGCGGCCAAGTACACGCTGCGAATGTGCAGCCGTTCGGCAACGTCCGAGAGCGAAAGGCCGCGCGCTTCACGCGCGCTGCGGAACTCCTCGCCGAGCGCAGACACTACGAAGCGGTTTGCGGGCGCATCCCGTTCTCCTGTAGGCGAGTCTAGGAAGACAATGTCAAACGGACGTGTCGTTGCGGCGATGAGCGGCGGCGTGGACTCGGCCGTCGCAGCAGGCCTTTTGGTTGAGGCCGGTTACGACGTCGTCGGGATCACGATGAAGATGTATGCGCCGACGAAACCGGCGCATGCCAAGTCGTGCTGCGGCGCGGACGATTTCGACGACGCGCGGCGCAGCGCGCAGACCTTGGGGATCCCGCACTACGTCCTCGACTTCGAGGAGACGTTCCGGCGCAACGTGATCGAGCGCTTCGCCCACGATTACGCGACCGGCCGCACCCCCAACCCGTGCGTGGCGTGCAACAACTTCGTGAAACTCGGCACCCTGCGCTCGTACGCCCGCCGGATCGGCGCCCGCTTCATCGCGACCGGGCACTACGCGCGGCTGGAGCAGCGGGCCGACGGCCCCCACCTCTTCCGCGGAAACCCGGCCAAGGACCAGGCCTACGCCCTGGCGCAGCTCGACCCCGAACAGCTCGCCGGGCTGCTGCTGCCGCTGGGGGAGCTCGACAAAACGGCTACCCGCGCCCATGCCGAACGGCTGGGACTGGCGGTGGCCGACAAGACCGAGTCGCAGGATATCTGCTTCGTGGAAGGCGGCGACTACCGCGACATCCTGGCGCGCATCGCGCCGGTGACGATGGAGCCGGGAGAGATCCGCACCGCGGCCGGCGAGCTCGTCGGCGCGCATCGCGGCATCGCCAACTATACGGTCGGGCAGCGGCGCGGCTTGCCCTCCAACCTCGGCGACGGTCCACGCTACGTCACGCGGATCGATCCGGCGACCAACACGATCGTCGTCGGCCGCGAGGACGAACTGGGCGCGTACGAACTCGTCGCCGACGAGGTCAACCTGATCCGCCCCGAACGCTTCGCGGATGGTGCGGCGCGCGTTCTCGCCATGACCCGCTATCGCCAAACGCCGCAGCCGGCTTCCGCAACGCGCGACGGCGACACGCTGATCGTGCGCTTCGACGCGCTGCACGACGCGATCGCTCCCGGCCAGCTCGTCGCCCTCTTCGATTGCGACGGCGACGAAGTGCTTGGGGCGGCCACGATTCGCGCGGTGAAGTGATGGCCGACGCGCCGGAGCCGACCGCCGACGAGATCGTCGCCATTCTCTTTCGCGCCGCGATGAGCGGAGACCGCGACCGCTACGCGGCCGAGCACGATCTCGATCCGAAGTTGCTCGAGATGTGGACCTTCACGCATAGCCGCGAGTACATCGCGCATCTGGAGAAACTGTTGCGCTTGATGAGGAGTCGCGCGGCACCGCAGTGATCGAGACGGCCTCGCGTTCTTTTGCCGGCGACACGTGGCGCCGTTTTCGGCGTTCGCCCGGCTCGCTCGCCGGCGCGTGTATCGTGGGGTTGATCCTGTTCGCGGCGATCCTCGCGCCGGTCATCGCGCCGCACGACCCGCTGGGACAAGCGCTCGCGCAGCAGTCGCGTCCACCGTCGTTCGCGCACCTGCTCGGTACCGACAAACTCGGCCGCGACGTTTTTTCGCGGCTGGTGTACGGGGCGCGCACGTCGATCGCCATCGGCTTCGTCGCGGTCGGCCTGGCGATTTCGATCGGCACGCTGATCGGACTCATTGCCGGCTACGCCGGCGGGCGCGTCGAGAACGTGCTGATGGGCGCGATGGACATCATCCTGGCGTTCCCGTCGATCATCTTGGCGATCGCGATCACGACGATACTCGGACCCAGCATCACCAACTTGATGATCGCCGTCGGCATCGTGTACGTTCCGCAGTACGCGCGACTCGCGCGCGCCTCCGTGCTCGGGGTCAAGGAAACCGAGTTCGTCGAAGCCGCGCGCGCGATCGGGGCCGGCGTGCCGCGGATCCTGCTGCGCCACGTGTTGCCGAACATTCTCGCGCCGTTGCTGATTCAAGCCACGCTCGGCATCGCGACCGCTGAATTGGAAGCCGCGGGTCTATCGTATTTGGGCCTGGGCGCGCGCCCGCCCGCGCCCGAATGGGGTGCGATGCTCAACGACGCCCGCGACTATTGGGTATCCGCGCCATGGGCGCTGATCTTCCCCGGACTTGCGATCACGACGCTCGTCCTCGGCTTCAACCTGCTCGGCGACGGGCTGCGCGAAGCGCTCGATCCGAACGCGCGCTAACGCGTGTCGATCGCGCTCGCCCTCGTCGCAGCGATCGTCTACGGCGCGTCGGATTTCTTGGGCGGCCTCGCGAGCCGCCGGGCGGCGACGCTCGCGGTCGTCATCTGGTCGCAAGCGACGGGCCTCGTGTTGCTCGCGATCGCGCTGCCGCTCTTCGGCGGCCACGCCGTTCCCGGTGACTTGTTGTGGGGCGCGCTCTGCGGCGTCGCCGGTGCGGTCGCGATCGCGAGCCTCTACCGCGGGCTCGCCATCGGAACGATGGGCATCGTATCGCCGATCAGCGCGGTGCTCGGCGCGTCGATCCCGGTCTTTTACGGACTGATCTTTCGCGGCGAACACCCGACCGTGTACGCGACGATCGGAATTGTGGCCGCATTGCTCGCCGTCGTTCTGGTCAGCGCGCCCGGACGCGGGGCGCAGTTGCTACCGGCCGGTATTCCCGAAGCGCTGCTGGCCGGGCTCGGATTCGGCGCGTATTTCATCGCGCTCGCGCAGACGCGCGCTGCCGCCGGCATGGTGCCGTTGCTCGCCGCGCGCGCGACGTCGGTCGTGTTGCTCGTGGCCGGCGGACTCGCGTTCGGCGGACTCGCCAACGTGCGGCTCGCGCGGCCCGCGTTTGCGCTCGTGGCGCTGTGCGGGGCGCTCGACGTCAGCGCGAACGTGCTCTACGTGCTAGCCGCGCATGGCGGACTTCTCTCACTCGTCGCCGTGTTGACGTCGCTCTATCCGGCCGCCACCGTCGCGCTCGCAGCGATCGTCTTGCGCGAACGGCTGGGCCGCGTGCAGTGGATCGGCGTTGTGCTCGCGCTCGGTGGCGCGGCGGTTATCTCAGCCGGGAAATGAAAAAAGGCGCCGGCCGGAGCCGACGCCTTCTCTTTGCTTGCGCGTTTGCTACGTGCGGCCCGTGCCGCGCGCTCGCAACTCAGGCAACGTTGCCGTACACGAACCCGCACCCAACAGCCCGCCGACTTGGCAGGTGGCCGGTGAGATCGTGATGTCGTCGGCGCCGCCCGGCCGCGAGATCGCCGGGGCCGGATTTCCGTTACTGAGCGGATACGATGCGTGATACAAATCGTAATCCAAACCGATGAGTTGTATCACGACTTGATCGGCCCCCGTCGCGGTACCGCCGTTCGCGGCCGTGTTCTGGGCCGCGGTGCACAGACTCGGCGTGCCGCCGGGTCCGAGCGCCGCAGGTAGTGTTGCCGCACCACCGGCCGTGACGACGATCGTGTAATACACCGCGGATCCGATGCCGTTGCCGACGGTCTTGATCGTGTTGCCGGTACCGCTGCCGTTACAGCTGGCGGCCTTGGCGGTCGTCGGACCGTAGTCGGTGATCTGAACGTACGCTTCCGTCGCGCCCGCCGGCATTGCGACGGCGAACGTGCCGCCGCCGTCACCGGCGGCGTCGGAGGTGTACACCGGAGAAACTGCCGCGCCGAGCACCGTGAGCGCAGCCGGCAGCGTCGAACTGGCGCTCTGTGTCGTGGTGCCGGTATTCGCCGGAACCGAGACGCTCAGCGAGTACGTGCCGCCGGCGACCGGAGCGATGCCGGCGAAGACGTCGATACCTTCACTGAGGCCCGCGGTCCCGGCCGGGTAGTTCCCGTTGCCGACCGGTGACGTCGTGAGTCCAGCGAACGAGAACGCCGGCGGACCACCCCAGGGAACGAAGAGATTCGGGTCGGCGCCGCCGGCAAACGACGGCGAAGCGGTGTCGTACAGCGGAACGGGATACGGAGCCACCTGGATCGGCTGTCCCGTATTGGTGATCCCTACCGGCGTACAATCGGCTTGTGCCCCGGCATTGAACGGCTCGATGCCCAGACCGAATACGCCACCGGACTGACCGAAGGTGGTCAGCGCACAGGACGTCCCCGGCACCTGCGACGTCGAGGTCATTTTGGTCGTTTCGCCGGGCGCCGGAGCGGTTAGGATCGACGAGCTGGCATCGTAGCCTGCTCCCGCGGCACCCGCGGAAAGCCCGCCCGGAATCGCGGCCGGGAGCGAGAGGGTCGGCGAGTTTACCAGCGTTCCGCTCCCGCCCGGGAGCGTTGCGCCGGCGGGCTGACGGTACGTCGTCACGACGTTGAGCCCGGTTCCGAGTCCGTACAAGTTCGCCGTGCCGGCGACGAACTGTAAGACGTTCGCCGACACGTTAGCTACGGCGCCGCCTGCGCCCGACCCGCTCGGAAGCGCGGCGTTGGGGCTGGCTCCGCAGCCGGCGAGGGCGAACGCGAGTGCCCCCGAGGTCAGGATCGTTTTGATGTTGTTGTTTTGCATTTCAGATCACAGAGCCAGTTGGTAGAAGATTTGGAACGACATCGGTGCGCCCGGCCCGAGGGCCGGCGTGCCCGAGGTGAAGTTCCCGTTGGTGAGGAGATACGAACCGTTCACGTACGCGTTCGCGTCCAGCGGAACGAACGCGGTGCATCCGCGCAGCGTCGCCCCAACTTGGTTCACGCACGATTCGGCCCCGGTCTGCGGACCGGACAGACCGTTCGCGACCGGCTGATACCACGGGCTCACCGAGGGAACCGAGCCGACATAGCCATTGCCGAATAGGTTTTGGAACTGAACGCCGATCGTGCTGCGCTTGTACTTGTACTGCAGCGTGAGTGCGGCGGTGAGGTTCCAGTGCGAGAGATAGCCACCGTTGGCCGACGTCGCGGGCACGCCGCGCGTGGCCGCGATGTTGGGAGCGAGCGCGCTACCCGGATTTGCCGGATCGTAGTAGTTGGTCGAAACCGCCGCACCCGGGCTCGGGCCGATCAAGCTGGCGTTACCACCGGTGATACCGGGGCCGAAGTCGACCTGCGGAACGTTTGCGAACGAACCATTGGCGAGCGTACCCGCGATCATGTTACCGATCGAGTACGGGTAGCCGACGTTGGCTTGGAGTTGCGCATTGACGCTGAACCCGTTCTTGAAGTTCATGATGCCGCCGAGGCGGAACGTGCCGGGCGAAACGTAGCCCGCGCGGTAGAGGTCGCCGAGCCCGAGTGACGCTGAATTGACCAGCGGCACGGCGTTCTCAGCCGTCGTGAACGGGGGCGTCGTGCTCAGCACGTTGACGTACGTCGCCGAGAAGAAGCCCTCGAGTCCTTGCTGTTTTTGCGCTGTCGTGAGGTTGAACTCGGCGCCGCTCGTCTTATTCAAACCTTGGTTCGATACGGCGAAGATGCCGATGACCGGATTGAGCAAGAAGAACGTCGGGAGCTGGTTGCCATACTTGAAGAACGGCGTGATGCGCATGCCCATGCCGTTGCCGAACAAGTGGTTGTAGCTCGCGTCGTAGTTCGAGTAGAGCGCGGGCAACCCGTTGCCGGCGTCCGGAGCTTCGACGTTATCGCCGGTCCAGTAGAGCTCGGCTCCATACGATTGGCACGGGAACGTCGTCGTTGCGGTCCAACCGCATTGCGCGCCCGGCTGCGCCGGTAACTTGAGATATTGACTGGTGAGACCATACAGATGGAACGGCGTGCCGGCCGTCTGTGCATCAGCGAACACCGCCGAGCGGCCATAGCTGAAGCGCAACGCGTCGTCCTTATCGATTTGATACGAGATCGAACCGCGCGGTTCGGTCACGTTTGGCGACAGGACCTGGCCGGTCCAGGACGTGTTCTGTACGTCGTACGGGTTGTTGATCGCGACGGTCGAGCCGACGGGAACTTGATAGATCGCGCAGGCGCCTTGACAGGTCCCGGTCGCCGGAGCGCCTTGACCGAACAAGTTCATCTGCCCGACCCACTGCTGGCGCTGGCCTTCCAAACGCACGCCGAGGTCCAACTTCAGGCCCGGCAGGGGGTTGTACTGGAAGCGGATGCCCGCACCGTAGTTTTGGAAGATACTGCCGTTGTAGCCGATGCCCCACGTCGGAATGCGCGGATCGCAGGACGGGAGCGGACCCGTTCCGTTATATGCGACGCCCGCGCAGAACGCGTTGTAGACATAGCCGCCGGGCAGCCAATCGGCCGCTGACGGGACCGGACCGAGCCCGCCAAGCCCGCTGATGACGAAGCCCAGGGGTTCGAGTTGCGGCTCGTAGCCGTCGAAGATCGGATCCAGGACGTTGTACTGCCCGTTGAGCGAGACG
>DASYOE010000302.1:0-8713 GCA_036008105.1 Candidatus Lustribacter sp.
CTCGAGCGCGTCGCGCTGACCGGCGCGCGGCGCGGTGCGGCGTCGCTGCGCACGGCAGCCATCAGACGTTCTTTCATGCGCGCCGCGCGGGCGCTGTCGACCGGTTCTTCGGCCGAGAGACCGACGAGGTTGGCGGTCGCGCGCAACTCGTCGTACTCGCGCCGCGCCTCGGCGTCGGAGAGGATGAAGGCCGCGACGAGGCTGCACTGCGTGGCCGGCAGCACGCCCAACGCGTACGCGGCGACGAGGTCGAGCAGTTCTTCGCGATTCGGCGAATCGTTCATCGCGACACCGCCTCGTTCAGCGCTTCGCGCATGCGGCGCAGCCCGGTCCGAATCCGCGTCTTGACCGTACCGAGCGGAATCCCGGTGCGGGACGCGATCTCTTCGTGTGTGATGCCGGCGAAGAAACCCATTTCGATCGGCGTGCGCTGCTCGTCGCTGAGCGCCGAGAGCGCACCGCGCACGCGCTGCGCGTCGATGTTGGCGAATACGGTCGCATCGGTCGACAGTTCGGCCGGGATGTCGGCCGGGATCTCGCCCAGCGGCCGGTTGGCGCGGCTGCGAACGACATCGAGCGCACCGTTACGGGCAACCCGGCTGAGCCAGCCGGCAAAATTTCCTTCACGAAACGTCTCGGGCGAACTCCATAGCTTGAGGAAGATCGACTGCGTCACGTCTTCGGCCAACGTCGCGTCGGCCGCGATCCGGAGCGCAATGCCGAACACGAGCCGGTGATAGCCGTTGTAAAGCTGTTCGAACGCGTCGACATCCCGTGCGCGCACTCGTTCCATCAGGCGTGCACCGTCTTCCACGTTCCATCCGTTCGTGCGGTCAATCTCGGAACCCCGGTAATCCAACGGCGGGCCCGCCCCGGTGGATTGGGGAAAACCGCCGGGGTGACCGGCGTTGCTGGGACGACCGCCATCCTCGTCGGGCTCCTCGGGGTCGCGGTGCTGGTCGCGCTCGCCGCCGAGCGGCTGCGGGTTCCGGCCGCGGTGGCCCTGGTCGCGTTCGGGGCCGGCACGGCCGCGATCTACCCGGTCGCGCTGCCGTTTCACTTCGGCGACACGCTGCTCTTCATTTTTCTGCCGCCGCTGATCTTCGAAGCCGCGTGGTCGATCGATCCGGCGGCGCTGCGCCGTTCGGCCGCCCGGATCGCGCTCTTGGCGCTGCCGGGGGTGGTGCTGGTGGCGGGCACGATCGGCTTCGGCATCGCGCTCTCCGGCCAGTTGCCGCTGGCGCCGGCGATCGTGCTGGGCGCGATCGTCTCGACGACGGACCCGGTGGCGGTGATCGCGATCTTCCGCCGCATGCACGTGCCGATCGACTTGCTCACCATCGTCGAGGGCGAATCGATCGCCAACGACGGCGCGGCGATCGTGCTGTACGGGGTTGCGCTCACGTTCGCAGCGGGCGGCGTTCAGGATTCGGTCGCTTTGGCCTCGCTGCATGCGGCCCTGGCGATCGCCGGCGGGTGCGCGATCGGCGTCGCGTGCGCGGCGGTCGTCGCCTTCGTCATGGGTCGCACCCGCTCGGGCCCGCTCGAAATCACGGCGACCGTCGTGTTGGCGTTTCTCGCGTACCTGAGCGCGGATGCGTTACACTGCTCGGGCGTCTTCTCGACCGCGGCGGCGGGCATCGCGTTGCGTGCCTTCGCGCACATCGGTCCGGTGACGGACCACGCCGACGACGTCGACACGTTTTGGAGCACGATCGCGTTCATCGTCAACGCGCTGGTGTTTCTCGCGACCGGTTTGGTCTTGCAGATCGGCCGCATCGCGAGTCATCCGCTGCTCGTTGTCGTGGCGATCCTCGCCGTCGTGATCTCGCGCGTCCTGCTGGCTGCGTTAATCATCCGCCCGATGAGCTGGCGGGTGACGGTGGTGCTGGCCGGCATGCGCGGCGGGCTTTCGCTCGCGCTCGCGCTCGCGCTGCCGCAGACGCTACCGTACCGCGAGCCAATCGTCGACGCCGTCTTCGGCGTCGTGCTGTTCACGCTGATCGTTCAGGGCGTCGCACTCGAGCCGGTGCTGCAACGGCTCGGATTTCAGAGCGGTAGCGGCGGCCCGTCGTTGTCTTCGTAGGTTGCGCGCGGCGGTGGCGGATCGGGCATGATCGGCCCCTCGTCGTGGCCGAGCGAGACCGGCATCCGCAGCTCCGGCAGGTCGAAACCGAAGTTCGAGAGGTCTTCGTTGGAACGCGGCCGGCGCCGCGTTTTTAGCGGCGGGTTGGGATCGGGCGGCGGCGGCGCCATCGCGGTTTGCGCGGCGACGGGAGGAGGCGGTGCGATGGACTTCGCCGGATCGTCGAACGGCACGACTTCTTGCGGTTCGAGGAAGTCGTCAGCCTGCTCGTCGATCACGGTGTTCGCGAACGCTTCGGCCTTGGGCAGGATCAGGGGTTCGTTGCGCTTGCGCCCGCGCACGATCGACGCGTCCATCAGCGCGCGCACGCCGTTGAGCGGGATGCCGCTGATCGGCACGAGGTTGTAGAGATCCTCGACTTCTTCGGTGGTGCTGCGCGCGGCGACGATGTACGCGTTCAGGTCGAAGGTCGCCGCCTGCAAGCGGTGCGCGAGCGTGACGTCCGGCCCGACGATCGTGTATTCGCGGCGGCTGGCGAAGCCGGCATCGCCGGCGATCACGAGGCCGGTGTTCACCCCGACGCCGACGCGCAGTCCGCGGCGGCCCTGCTGCGCCCACTTCTGCTGCATCACGTTGACCAGGCGCACAATGTTGATGGCGGCGCGCAAGGCGTGGTCCTCTTGATGGTGATCTTCGAGCGGGATGCCGAAGATGCCGACGGCGCCGTCTTCGAGAAACCGGTGCAGCACGCCGTGCTGACGCTCGATCGACGAACCGGCGATGGCGTAGAACTCATTGAGGTAGCGCAGGGTCTGTTCGGGAGTAAGGTCCTCCATGAAGTGCGAAAAATTCCAAATGCGGCATACCAGGATCGTCGCCCGCATTTCGCGGCCGGTGAAGATACGCTCGTCTTTCCGGCTGAGGAGCTCTTCCACGATGGACGGCGGGACGTACCGTGAGAAGGTCGAGCGGACGCGCTTAACTTCGGCCTGCTCTTTGCGCCAGCGGCGCACGAGGACCCAACACACGACCAATGCGGCGATGAACGCTACGCTCACCAGGGCGACCGCCATGCGGACCCCCTTCGACCTCGGCCCGGTAAACCCGGCGCGATGAGCACGGACGCCGCGGCTGGGGCCCCGCTCGTTCCCGGGTATGCCGGGCACGCCGACGTACTAGCCCGCCGGCTCAGCGATCAACAGGTGCGCGCGTGGGTCGGCGAGATGCTGGCCGAACTCGAGGAGCGGATCCCGATCGACGCGGTCCGCGACCGCTTTGAAGAGGTGCTCTTACACTGCGAATTCGGGAACCAGCACGTCATCAAGGCGATCGAGGACAACCGGTTCGCGGAGCCCGACAAGGTCCAGCTCGTCGAGGATGTGGACCGCCGGCTCATCGAGGTCGCAAACCGCGGCCGGACGATCGAGCCGGAGGGGCTTTCGGGTCTGCTGGATGACCTCGATCGCGCCTTCAACGAGCGCTCGGCGGCGATTGAGGCCCAGCTGAAGCGGAGCTAAAACGGCAGGTGGATCGCCGACTTGACCTTGTTGATCACGGTGCCTTCGGCCCCGCTCACGCTGGTCGGGACGCCGAGTTCGGAGAACTCGTTGAGCGCCGCCTGCGTGATCTTGTTGACCGAGGCCTGAATGATGCCGTTGACGAGATTCGCGACCAGCGACTGGCCGGGTAGCACCTTGACCGTCGTCCCCGCCAGGTTACCCGCGGTATAGGTCACCGCGACGCCGTCGGGCTGGCTCGAATTGTAGACGTTGAGCGTGAGGTTGTTTTGATCGACCTCGATGTCGCCCTCGGTGCCGCGCACGGCGATTTGCGTCGTGGGTGTCTGGAAGGTGTAGTTGGCCGCCGCGCCCTGCGGATGTGCCACCAGAAAACGCGTCTTGCCTTGATAAACGATGAACTTCGCGTTGGCGATGTCGGTCTGGTTGAAGAACGCGAGCTGCACGCGCGTCTGCGCGCCCAACGTGACGAGTGAGGAGTCGGGCAGCGCGACCTGGGCCAGCGACGCGGTTTGCGTGACCGCGACGTCCTGATCGGTCAGCAACTGCTTCACTTTCGGCACCAGGCTGTGCGGCGTGCCGTCGCGCTCGTACGAAACGGCGCCCTTCACGTTGGTGAGCACCTTGTCGTCGTCGCTGCGCGCCGTCAGCGGCACGATCGCCAGCAGCAGCGCGAGCGCGGTGGCGGTCGCCGTGCGCAGCACGGGCGTATTGAGATGGCGCAGGATCAACGCACCGCAGAGCAGCGCGAGGATCGCAAAGGCCGTGCCCGGCACGGGTTCGGCGAGCACGAAGTCGCCGATCGCGAACAGCGTGCCGAACACGAGGCCCAAGCCCGCGAGCCAATCGACGAGCGCGAGGCCCAGCGACTCGCCGCGCGCCGCCGGAGGCACGAGGCGGGCAATGCGTTTCCAGCCGAAATCATCGGGCCGCACACGGTCGAAGAAACGGACCAGCGTGGCATCGGTTTCGGGTTGGGTCGCAAATGTGACCGCCATCCAGCCCACGGTCGTCAGCACGACCGTGATCAGCAGCCGCTTCGCGGTGGCGTTGGGATCGTCGCCCGCCACCACGTTGAAGAGGTAGAGCCCGCTCCCGACCACGGCCGAGATCGCCAGCGCCGAGATCTCGCTCCACGCGCTGATGCGCCACCAGTACCAGCGCAGGATCATCACCAGGCCGACGCCGGCCGTCATCGTGAGCATGTATTTCCAGGCATCGCCGACGGAATGCATCAGCGGCGTGATCGCGGCGGCCAAAATCAGACAGACGACCGTCATCACGCGCGACACCGCCACGTAGTGATGTTCGCTCGCGACCGGGCGAATGAAACGCCGGTAAAGGTCGTTGGTGAGGTACGACGCGCCCAGGTTCAGTTGCGTGCCGATCGTCGACATGTACGCCGCGGCAAATCCCGCCAGCATCAAGCCGCGCAGCGAGGGGGGCAGATAGTCGACCAGCGTTTGCACGTAGCCGAGCTCGGCATCGACCTTGCCGTCGGCCCCGATGACGCCGTGCGGGTAGAGCACGAGCGCGCAGAGCGCGACCAGAATCCACGGCCACGGGCGCAGCGCGTAGTGCGCGACGTTGAAGAACAGCGTCGCCATCACCGCGTTCTTCTCATCTTTCGACGCGAAGATGCGCTGGGCGATGTAACTGCCGCCGCCCGGTTCGGCGCCCGGATACGACGACGCCCACCACGACACGCCGATGAAGACGAGGAACGTCGTCAGCGGCATCCAGCTCGCATCGCCGGTCGGAAAGAACGACAGCAGCGAACCGCCGCCCGACGCGTGATGGGCCGCGTCGACGACCGCGAGTTTCGTCTTGAGCGCACCGATGCCGCCGACCGCGACGACGGCGGCGATCGCGAGCACGATGGCCATCGACATCTTCACGATGAACTGCAGCATGTCGGTGACGAGCACCGACCACAAGCCGCCGATCGTGACGTAGAGTGCGGTCAGCACGAGACAAATGTAGAGCGCCGGCATGGTGGGCACGTGCAGCGTGAGGGAGAGCACCTTGACCATCGCGAGGTTGACCCAGCCCATGATGATCGTGTTGACGATGACCCCTTGGTACACCGCGCGTACGCCGCGCAACCACGTCGCCGCTTGGCCGCCGTAGCGCAGCTCGATGAACTCGACGTCGGTGAGGACGCCCGAACGGCGCCAGAGCGCGGCGAAGAAGAAGACCGTTAAGAGCCCGCTGGCGGCCATGTTCCACCAGAGCCAGTTGCCCGCGATGCCGTTCGCCGCAACGAAGCCGGTGACCGCGAGCGGCGTGTCGACGGCGAACGTCGTTGCGACCATCGACGTACCGGTCAGCCACCACGGCGCTTTGCCGCCCGACACGAAAAAGTCGCCTACATCCTTCGTTCGCGAGGCGAAATAGACGCCGATTCCGAGGTTGACCGCGAAAAACGCGGCGATGACGAAGATGTCGACACCGGTCAGGTGCATGCCGAGCGGTTTCGCGCCCACCGGCCGCGTACATGCAGGTAATGATCACGGCGCTTGAGGTCCGATCCGTTCCGGCGTTCGCGATGTTGGGCGATGCCGAGGCCGAGCGCCTCGCCCGCCACGCGGCGGACCTGCGGCTCGAACGCGGTGAATACGCGGTGCACGAGGGCGACGGCCGGTGCTTGTGCGCGGTTCTGGAAGGGGAGACCGAGGTCACCAAAGCGATCGACGGCGTCGAACGCATCGTCGGCCGGCGTGTCGCCGGTGAAATCTTCGGCGAGGTGCCGCTCGTCCTCGGCACGCCGTTTCCGGCCGCCATGCGAGGGGCCGGACCGTGCCGCATCATGCGGATCGAACCGCGCGACTTTCACGCGGTCGCCGCGACCGCACCCGAACTCTCGGCGTTCGTCGGCGCGCTGGCGCGCGACCGCATCGAGGGACTGCAAGAACTAGCGGCCGACGAGCCGCAGGTTGCGGCCACGGTGACCGGCGACCGCTGGGACGTGGCCTGCCGCGGGGTCCGCACGTTCCTCGACCGCAATCGCATCTCGTACGAGTGGGTGATGCCCGACGATCCGAACGGCCGTTTCCCAACGGTCGCGGTGCGTGGCGGCCGCGTTCTGATCCAACCGGAATTGCGCGCGCTCGCGCAGTTGCTCGATCTGACGACGGTGCCGTCGCAGGAAGGTTACGACACCGTTATCATCGGCGGCGGGCCGGCCGGCCTGGCTGCAGCGGTGTACGGTGCGTCCGAGGGGCTGTCGACGCTGATGATCGAGCGCGAAGCGCCGGGCGGACAAGCCGGCACCTCGTCGCGTATCGAAAACTATCTCGGCTTTCCGACCGGCATCTCGGGCGACGAATTAGCCGGGCGGGCGCTGCAGCAAGCGAAGCGCTTCGGTGCCGAGATCCTGGTAACGCGTCAGGTCAACGCGCTCGATCCCGATACGTTGCAGCTCACACTCGACGGCGGCGAGATCGTCCGGACGCGCTCGATCATTCTCGCGACCGGCGTGTCGTGGCGCCGCTTGAACGTCGAGGGCTTCGAGCGCTTGACCGGACTCGGCATCTACTACGGCGCGGCGCGCAGCGAAGCGAGCTCGTTGCAGGGACTCGACGTGTTCCTCATCGGGGCCGGGAACTCGGCCGGCCAAGCCGCGATGTATTTTTCGAGTTACGCGCGGACGGTCACGCTCGTCTGCCGCGGTGAGGCGCTCGAGAAGAGCATGTCGCACTACCTCGTCGAGCAACTGCGCAGCAAGCACAACGTGCTGGTGCGCGTGCGCTCGGAAGTGAGCGCCGTACGCGGCGACGATCATTTGGAGTCGCTCGACATTCGCGATGCCGTCAGCGGGGCGACCGAATCGTGCGACGCGGCGGCGCTGTACGTCTTCATCGGGGCGGACGCCGAAACGGCGTGGCTGCCGGCGAGCATCGGCCGCGACAAATTCGGGTTCATCATGACCGGCGACGACGTCGTGCGCGCCGGCTGCTGGCCGGCCGAGCGCGATCCGTATTTGCTCGAGACCAGCGTGCCGGGGATCTTCGCCTGCGGTGACGTGCGCTCGCGTTCGGTGAAGCGCGTTGCCGCCGGCGTCGGCGAGGGCAGCATGTCGATTGCGTTCGTGCACCAGTTTCTCGCCAACGCGAGCTGACGTGTTGCGAATCGCGATTGTCCTTGCCTTCGTGTTCGTCACGATGCGCTATGCCGTGGCGGCGCCGGCGTTGGTGCCGCGCCCGCTGCACGTTGCCGCGGGAACGTGCAGCAGCGGACCCGATTTGCGACGGCCGCTGCGTTTTTCGGCGTCCGCAGATCCGGGCGGCATCGCGATCGTGCGCGAGCGCTGGAGCGCGCTGGGCATTCCGGCGCCGGTCGCGAGCGCGCGCGGCGCGGCGCCCGATGTAGATTCCGCGATCGACCGGACGTTGCCGGCGCGCGCGTACCGCCTGATCGTCGCGCGGGACGGCATCCATATCGCGGCCGGCGATGCGGAAGCCGCGTTCGACGCGCTCGCCACCTTGGCGCAACTTCCCGAGCGCGACGCGCACGGCTGGCACATCGCGTGCACGGCAATCGACGATCGTCCGGCGCTGCGGTGGCGCATCGTCATGGACGATATCTCGCGTGGACCGTTCCCGACGATGACGTACTTCAAGACGCGCATCCGCACGCTGGCCGCACTGAAGATCAACGGCTACTCGCCGTACATGGAAGCCGTGTTCGACGATCCGGCGCATCCGTTCACGGCGTTTCCCGAAGCGCTGACGGCTGCCGAACTCCACGAGCTGGGCGTGTACGCCCGGCGCTTTCACGTCGCGCTCGTGCCGAGCCAGCAGACGTTCGCGCACATGCACGAAGCGCTGAAGTGGGAGACGTTGGCGCCGCTGGCCGAACTGCCGCACGGCTACCTGCTCGCCGAATCGGATCCGCGCACCTACACCTATCTCGAGCCGCTCCTGCGGGCCGAGATCGCGGCCGCCGGACCGAGCCCGTTCTTCAACCTCAACGCCGACGAGCCGCTGGATCTCGGGCGCGGCCGCACGCCGCGCTCGGCGGCCACCTTCGCCGCACACGTCAACCGCGTGGCGGACGTCGTAGCCGCGCGCGGCGAGCGGCCGATGATCTGGGACGACGCGATCCAAGC
>DASYOE010000303.1:0-5254 GCA_036008105.1 Candidatus Lustribacter sp.
CACGCACGGCGTGCCGTTGCGCATCGTCGCACCGGTTTCGATCTACGAAAGCACCCATGCCGATTCGGTGCTGCTCGTGCAGAAAGACTCACCGATTCGTACGGCCCGCGATCTCAACGGCAAGACGATGGGCGGCGACACGCCGACCGACATCTTCGTCGCGGCGACGCGCGCGTGGGTCGACCTGCACGGCGGCGACGGCAAGTCGCTGCATGCGATCGAATTGAAGCCGGCCGAGCAACTGGCCGCGCTCGAAGCCGGCCGCATCGATGCCACGGTTCTGAAAGCGCCGTTCATGACGGTCGGGTTACAGACCGGAAAGTTGCGCGTGCTGGGCCAACCGCTCGACGCGATCGCGCCGCGCTTCCTGCTTTCCGCCTGGGTCGCGACGGTCGACTACATCGCCAAGAATCCCGATATCGTCGCCGGCTTCGTGGCCGCCTGCGTCGAGTCGGCGCGCTACACGAACGCGCATGAGGACGAGACGCTCGACATGGTGGCGAAGTTTTCAGGCCAGGATCCGGCGCTGCTCAAGAACGGCGTGCGGTCGATCACGGGCGAGAGCATCACGCTGGCCGACGTGCAGAAGCCGCTCGATTTCGCCTACAAGTACGGCATCATCGACAAGACCTTTGACGCGAGCCTAGTGCTCGCGAGCAGCATGCCGATGACGCGCGGACGCTAACGACCGTGACCCAGGACCTGGGCGCGCTAGCGCTCGTACTCATGATCTCGTTCGTCTTGATTCGCGTGCGGATTCTCAAGGCGCACGGCATCTCGGCAATGCACTTCGGAAGCACCGACAAGACGGATTTTCTCATCCCGCCGTTCGCCTTGTTATTTATCTATACGGTGTGCGCGGGCGCGTTCCACTGGCCGTTTTTCGGTTATGGCTGGTTGTTTGAATCGCCGCCGCTGCAATGGGCCGGTGTGCTCTTGTGTGCTGCCGGCTTAATCCTGATGCTGCTCAGTCTGATTTCGTTCGGCGCGAGCTTTCGCGTCGGTATCGATAACGAACAGCCCGGCGCACTTGTGACATCGGGCATCTTCGCCGTCACCCGCAATCCGATCTACGTCGCCTTCGCCTGCGTCCTGCTCGGCGAATTTCTGATTGCGCCACAGTGGATTCTGCTGCTCTACGTTGTGGGCGGCTTCGTCGTATTTCATCGACAGGTGCTGCGCGAAGAAGCCTCCCTCCAAGAGCACTACGGGAGCGAATACGCCGCCTATAGGCAACGCGTACGCCGATACATATGACGCAGCCGGCCTCAGGTCCGGTGGAACTCACGGACCCGTCACCCACCTGGGTTACGACGTTTGAACATGAACGGGATCGTCTCGTTCGAGTGCTCGACGACGTTCTGCTTGAAGTGCATCACATCGGCTCCACTGCGATCGAGGGGATTCGGGCCAAGCCGATTGTTGATATCATTCCGGTTGTCACGAGTTTGTCACAACTCGATTTCAATCGCGATCGTGTTGAAGTGCTGGGATACGCGTGGTGGGGTGAATACGGAATCGCACGGCGCCGATTTTGCACGCTCCAGGCAGCAACGACAAAGCGGCGCCTGGTGAATGCCCACTTTTTCGAACGCGGTGATCCCGAAATCCAGCGCCACATCGGGTTTCGAGACTATCTGCGCGCGCATGCTGATGTCGCTCGTGAGTACGAGGCGATCAAGTTAGTCGCCGCAGCTCAACACCCCAACGACGTCAACCTTTATAACGATGCGAAGGCAGGGTGGATTCAGGGCATAGATAAACGCGTGTCGCGATGAAGAACGGCGGCCGGATCGATCTCCACCATCACTACACCTCGCCCGAGTGGTTTGCGTTTCTCACCGAGCATCACGAGAAGTCGTATCCGTTCCCGGGACTGCGGACCTTGAGCAAGTGGTCGGCCGCGGCCGGCATCGAAGCGATGGATGCCGGCGGGGTGCAAACGGCGGTACTGTCGACGACCACGCCCGGCGTGTGGTTCGGCGACGTAGCCGAGGCGCGCCGGATGGCGCGCAACATGAACGACTTCGGCGCCGAGATCGTGCGCGCGTATCCGGGCCGCTACGGCTTGTTCGGCGTGCTGCCGCTGCCCGACATCGACGCGAGCTTGAACGAGCTCGTCTACGTCCTGGATACGCTGAAGGCCGACGGGATCGGCGTGCTGTCGAGCTACGGCACGAAATGGCTCGGCGATCCGTCGTTCGAGCCGGTGTGGGCGGAACTCAACCGGCGCAAAGCGGTCGTCTTCAGCCACGCGACGGCACCCGATTGCTGCAAGACCGTCATGCCGAACTTCGATCCGACGACGATCGAGTTCAACACCGATACCGCGCGTACGATCATCAACCTCATCAATTCCGGCGCCGCCGAGCGTTACCCCGACATTCGCTTCGTCTTCTCGCACGCGGGGGGCACGATCGCCGCGCTGGCGGGGCGCTACTTGGGCGCGCAGGTCGCGTCGGACGTGTTGCGTTCGGAGGTTGCCGCGGACACGAAACTCGGTCAGCTGCGGCGGTTCTTTTACGACACCGCCGGCTCGGCGAATATCGTCAACATGCAAGCCTTGAAGATGATCGTGCCGACCGCGCAAGTCGTGCTCGGTACGGACTTTCCGTGGTTTACGCCCTCGACGATTCTCGCGGGGCTGGCCGATGCGGGTCTCTCGGCGGCCGAACTGCGCGCGATCGGACGCGAGAACGCGTTGCGGCTGCTACCGCAGTACGAGTTGGTGATGTGATGCTTGCGCGGCGCGATTTCCTCACCCTCGGCGCGCTGGCGGCGCTCGGCCCGGCTCGCGCAGCGGCGGCCGACGATCTGCATACGATACGCCTGCTGTCCGTGCCGACCGATGCGACGAAACAGGTGCTCTACGCCGACCAAGCCGGCCTGTTTCGCAAACGCGGGCTCCACGCGGATATCCAGCCGATGGGCAGCGGCGCCGCGATCTTCGCGGCGATGCTCGGTGGCTCGGCCGATTTTGGCGGCGGCAGCCTCTTCCCGGTGTTCCAAGCGTACGGCCGCGGTCTCCCCATCCGTATCGTGGCCCCGATTTCGATCTACGACACCAACTTCTGCGATGCGTGGCTGTTGGTCGCGAAGGATGCGCCGATCCATTCGGCGCGCGATCTCAACGGCAAGATCATGGGCGCCGACACGGCGATCGATATCTACGTCTCGTCGGCGCGCGCGTGGATGGACCAGCGTGGTGGCGACGGCAAATCGCTGCGGCCGATCGAATTGCCGGCCAGCGGACAGCTGGTCGCGCTCAACGCCGGGCGCATCGACGTCGCAGTGCTCCGGCCGCCGTACTTAACCGTGGCCATGGGCTCGGGGACGGTGCGCGTGCTGGGCAAGCCGCTCGACGTGATCGCCCCGCGCTTTCTGCTGTCGTGCTGGTTCGCGACGACGGACTTCATCGCGAAGAATCCCGACGTCGTCAATGCCTTCGTGGCGGCCCTGGTCGAATAGTCGCGCTATACGAATGCCCACCAAGCCGAGACGGTCAACATGGTGGCGGCTTTCACCGGTCAAAATCCGGCGATGATCGCGGCCGGCGTTCGTTCGATTACGACCCAAAGCGTGACGCTGGCTGAGGTGCAGCGGGCGCTGGACTTCGCGTTCGCGCACGGCGTGATCGACCGCCACTACGACGCGAAGGTCATGCTCGCCGCGAGCGTTCCGATGACTGGGCCCCGCTAGAGCATCCCCTCGACTGCGACTTCAGCCGTTGACGTGCCATCACGGACGTGAGAAGATGGGGTGTCACCGCGCGATCGTTCGTTCTCTTTTGCCGATCAATTGCGCATTTACGAAAGACGAACGATCATCTCAACCTTCGATAGCCTCGGGCTGCGACCGCAGCTCCTTCGTGCCGTGCACGACCTCGGGTTCACCGAACCCACCCCGGTGCAGAGCGCGGCGATCCCGCCTGCACTCGCCGGACGCGACGTTCTCGGCAGCGCTGCCACCGGCAGCGGCAAGTCGGCCGCCTTCGGGTTGCCGCTCGTCCAGGCGCTGATGGATCTGCCGCGCGGCACGACCCGCGCGCTGATTCTCGCACCGACGCGCGAACTCGCGGCCCAAATCACCGCCCACCTCACCGCCTTCGCCAAGCACACCAACGTCAAAGTTGCGGCCGTGTACGGCGGCGTCGGCTTCGGTCCGCAAGTCGGATCGTTCAAGCGCGGCACCGACATCATCGTCGCCACGCCGGGCCGGCTGCTCGATCATCTCGCGCAGAAAACCGCCTCGCTCGATAACATCTCGTTCCTGATCATCGACGAAGCGGACCGCATGCTCGACATGGGCTTTCTGCCCACCGTGCGCCGCATTCTGCGATTGGTGCCGACGAAGCGCCAGACGCTGTTCTTCTCAGCCACGATTCCGCCCGAGATCGCCACGCTCTCGAAAGAGATCCTGCACGATGCGGTGCGCGTCGACCTCGCGCCCGCCAAAGGGCCGGCCGTCGGCATCACGCAGACCGTCTACAGCGTCGGCCAGATGCAGAAGAACGATCTGCTCGTCGAGCTGCTCAAACAAGACAACAACATCTACAGCGCGATCGCGTTCACGCGCACCAAGGCGCGCGCCAACCGGCTCGCCGCGCATCTGCAGAAACACGACATCGCGGCCGACCGCATCCACGGTGACCGCTCGCAAGCGCAGCGGACGCGCGCGCTGCAAGATTTCAAGCGCGGGAAGTTCCGCGTGCTGGTCGCGACCGATATCGCCGCGCGCGGCATCGACATCGCCGAGCTCGGTCACGTGGTGAACTTCGACGTGCCGATGGTGCCGGAAGATTACGTCCATCGCGTCGGCCGCACCGCCCGCGCGTCGGCTACCGGCGATGCGATCACGTTCGTCGCGGCCGATGAAGAGAAGTACTTCGCGCAGATCGAGAAGACGCTCGGCAAACGCCTCGACCGCTCGAAGACGCCGGCCCTGCCGCCGGTCGCAGCGAACCCGGTCCGCTATTCGGACGACGTTCCCGGCGCGCAACGCGCGCGTTCGCCCCGGCCGCCGCGTAACGCACCCGCCGCACCGAGCGCCCCGCAACCGCGCCGCGAGTTCCGTTCGCTGCCGCCGGCAAAGAGCGGCCGCCCCCGCTAACGAACGAGACGCCGCGATGGATGAATTTGTCCGGGTCTTTTCACTCGACGAGGTGCCGCCGGGAAAGGCGCGCTTGGCGACGATCGGCAGCTATGACGTCGGCGTTTTCAACGTTGATGGCACGATCTATGCGATCGACAATGTC
>DASYOE010000304.1:0-7167 GCA_036008105.1 Candidatus Lustribacter sp.
CTGGTTCATCACCTCGCCCGCGCGGGCGTCTTTGCGGTCGATCTTGTTGACGACCACGATCGCCCGCAAGTCGAGCTCGAGCGCCTTGCGCAGCACGAACCGCGTTTGCGGCATCACGCCCTCGGCTGCGGCGACCAGCAACAGCACGCCTTGGACCATCTGTAAGACGCGCTCGACTTCACCGCCGAAGTCGGCGTGGCCGGGGGTGTCGACGATGTTGAATTTGACCCCGTTATGCTCGATCGCGGTGTTCTTGGCCAGGATCGTGATGCCGCGTTCTTTCTCGAGCGGATTCGAGTCCATGGCCCGCGTTTCCATGTGCTGGCCTTCGCGGTAGAGGCCGCTCTGACGGAACATCGCATCGACCAATGTCGTCTTGCCATGGTCGACATGGGCGATGATCGCGAGATTCCGGATGTCCTGGCGGGTGTTCACAACACCCTATTGTACCATTTTCCGGGCTGGGCCGGAAGTGCGCCCGCTACTTGCCGAAACGGCGCTGCCGCTGCGCGTACGATGCAAGCGCGCCGCTGAAGGCGCGAGCGTCGAATTGCGGCCAAGGCACGGTGGTGGACCACAGTTCCGTGTACGCGCATTGATAGAGAAGGAAATTTGATAGGCGGAGGTCGCCGCCGGTGCGGATCAAGAGGTCCGGATCGGGCATGCCGGCGGTCGACAAGCGCCCGGCGATCGCATCTTCATCGATGTCGTCGGGCATCATGCGCCCGGCCACGACGTCGTGCGCCAGCGTGCGAACGGCCGCTGCGAGCTCGGTGCGCGCGCCGTAATCGACCGCCAGGTTGAGGGTCATCGTGCCGCCGTCCGCGGTGCGGGTCTCGAGCATCGTCAGCGCTTCGCGCAGCGCGATCGGCACCCGGTCGCGCCGGCCGATCACGCGCACGCGAACGCCTTCGCGCGCGAACGCATCCGCTTCACGCCGCGCGAACGTCGCGCCGAGGTCCATCAGCGTGCCGACCTCGGCCGAACTGCGGCCCCAGTTTTCCTCCGAGAATGCGTAGACGGTCAGCACCTCGATGCCCGCCTTCGCGGCGGCGACGACGATGCGTCGCAACGTCAGCATGCCGCGTCGGTGGCCTTCGATTTGCGGGAGTCCGTTCGCGGCCGCCCAGCGCCGGTTGCCGTCCATGATGACCGCGACGTGGCGCGGCGCGGCGACCGCATCGGTGAGCGCTTCGACGCGTTCGATCATGACTGCGCCGCCCAGCCGTCGCGCACCGGCGATGCGTCGCCGGAACGCTCGTGCACGTCGCGGACGACCGACTCCAGCTCATCGATGTAGGCCAGAAATCGCTTGCGGCCGTCGGGCGTGATGCGCACCGTGGTCGCCGGCCGGCCGCGCCCGGTCACGCGTTCCATCGCCACGACGCCGACTTCGGCCAGCGCGTGCAAATGCCGGTTCAGGTTGCCGTCGGTCAACGCGCACGCGTCCTGCAGTTCGGTAAAGCGCATGCCGTGCGGATTCGCAACCAGGCACGTGCAAACCGCCAGCCGCCCGCGTTCGTGAAAGATGCGTTCGAGTCCCGAGTACGCGAAGGGTGCGTCGCCGCCGTTCATCGCGCGGTCTCCTCGACGGCGTCGCGCGAAACGAGCGCGCCGATGATGATCTGTCCGATGCCGAACGTTGCCGGCATCACCCACCACGCGAGCGCGTTGCTGCCGGGTGCGAACAATAGCGCGGCGCCGCTGGCCGCGAAGAGCGCGGCGATCCAGCCGATGCCGGGCGGCGCCATCGCGCGCGATGCGATCAGGCCGAGCGCGTAACACAAACACCACATGCCGGGCAAGAGACCGAGTTCGCCGCGTGCGATGAACACCGCGGTGAAGAGTCCGCCGGCGACGATCGACGGCAGAATCGTCATCCCGACGGTTTTCAACTCGACGCGCGAACGAACGGACCAGTGCCGCACGAGCCACAGCACGATCGCACCGTAGTTCACGGCCAACGAACAGGCGAGGCACGCAATCCAAATCGCGAGGTAGCGGGTGCCGTCGCTCGCGGAGAACGGTTGCGGCACGGTGGCGAATTGGATCAGGCCACTGCCGATGGCGGCCACGCCGCTAGCGAACGCCGCGCCGCCGGAGAGTCCGCGAAACCGCTGCACGGCCGCTAAGCGCGTGCGAACCTCCTCGAGGTCGGCCAGGGCGCGGGAAACTTCCATCCGTTGCTTTGTAACACAAAGTGAACACCACCGCAAGATGATGGCAAGCATGAACAACAGCGAGCCGCTTGAAATGCTCGGCGAATGAACGGAGTATTGCTCGTAACCGGCGGCGGCCGGGGCATCGGCGCGGCGGTCGCCGTGCTGGCGGCTCAGCGCGGCTTCGACGTGGCGGTCAACTACCTCGAGGACGAGCGGGCGGCTTCGGCCGTGGTCGAGGCGGTTCGCTCGAACGGGGTGCGGGCGCTGGCGCTCAAAGGCGACGTGTCGGTCGAAGCGGACGTCGTGCGCATGTTCGAGGCGGTCGACACGTTCGGTCCGCTCAAGGCGCTCGTCAACAACGCGGGCATCACCGGTGGTTTCTCCCGCGTGGCCGACCTCAAGGCCGCGACGCTCGAACGCGTCTTGGCGGTCAACGTCACCGGCGCGATGTTGTGCGCCCGCGAGGCGGTGCGCCGGCTCTCGACGGTGTGGGGCGGCGACGGCGGCTCGATCGTCAACCTCTCGTCGCTCGCCTCGAAGCTGGGCGGCGGCGGCGAGTGGGTACACTACGCGGCGTCCAAGGGCGCGATCAACACGTTCACGGTCGGACTTGCGCGCGAGGTCGCGGGCGAAGGCGTGCGGGTGAATGCGGTCGCGGCCGGCATCGTCGACACCGAGATGCACCTCGCGGCGGGGGACCCGCACCGCGCCAAACGCACCGGCGCGACCGTGCCGATCGGCCGTGCCGCGACGCCTCACGAGATCGCCGAAGCGATCGTGTGGCTCACCTCACCGGCCGCGTCGTACGTCACCGGAACGATCCTCGAAGCGGGAGGCGGACGCTGAGGCTTCAATTAGCCCCGCATGATTGTTGAAGAACGCTGCTACACGGCCCAAGTCGGACGAGTCAAAGAGTGGCTCGATTACTACGAGAAGCACGCCTTCCCGATTCAACAGAAGTATCTCGGCAAATGCATCGGTTTTTTCACCACCGAGATCGGCACGTTGCACCAGATCGTCCACATTTGGGCGTACGACAACCTCGCGCACCGCGAGACGGCCCGGGCCAATATGATGAAAGATCCGGACTGGCAGAAATTCGTCGAGGGACAACCCAAAGTGCTGGTCAGTCAGGAAACGCGGATCATGAATCCGACGTCGTTCTCACCGCTGAAATAACGTAGGCTCGCCCCGTGTCATTCCTCTACCTCTTGCCGACGTGGCTGATCATCGTTTTGGAGATCGTCGTGTTCGTCGTGCCCGCGGTGGGCGGACACATGATCGTGCGCCGCCTCGTCCCGCATCCATACCTGGCCAAGCACAATGAGATAACGGGTTTCGTGCTGGCGATCGTGGGCGTGATCTATGCGGTGCTGCTCGCGTTCGTCGTGATCATCGCATGGGAGTCATACGATCAGGCCTCTAACGTTGCGCAGGCGGAAGTTGCGGCCGCCTCCGACCTCGACCGGTTCAGCCAGACCTACATGGATCCGCAGCGCAGCCAACTCCGGGCCGAGATCGCGAGGTACGCTCGACTGATGGAAGACGAGGAGTGGCCCGCGATGCAAAAAGGGGAGCAGTCTGCGGCCGCTCTCGCGAGCGCCGACCGCATCGGCGATCTCACCGTGGCAATGATCGATGCCGATCCTCGCCCGCGCGTTGCGATCCATAATGTCGTGACGGGAGCCCTGCGCTCGTTTCTGGATTCCCGGCGAACCCGGCTCGATGAAAACAGCGAGGGCATCCCCACCTCGCTGTGGATAGGGTTGGTGATTGGGGCCATGATCACGATCAGCTTCACGTATCTCTTCGGCGCCGAGGACTTTCGCCTACAACTGGTGGTGACGGGGTTGCTCGCCACGCTGGTCGCGGTGATGTTCTCGATGGTCATCGCGCTCGATTATCCGTACCGCGGCTACACCGCTATCTCGTCGGACATTTGGGAGCACGTGCGCTAGCGATACTAGCCTTGGTGCGTGACGTCGAAGCCGTAGATCCACTCGATCTTGTACGTGTGTTCGGCCGGATGGAGCAATTTGTGCCAAACCATCCGGAGATTGCGCGCGACCCGTGCCGGCAGGGACGGCGTCTGGTTCACCCGCGCCACCTTGCGCGACATCAGCTGCACGCGCGACGCGCGCGGTAAACGCGCCGATTGGTACGAGCGCAGGGCGCGAATCGGATCGTCGGGCGCGTTGGCCAAGGCGTTGGCCAGCACGAGCCCATCTTCGATAGCCATGCAGCCGCCTTGGGCAAGGTACGGCATCATCGGATGCGCGGCGTCGCCGAGTAACGCGACGCGGCCGTCGACCCAGCGCGGCAGCGGATCGCGGTCGAAGAGCGCCCACTTATAGATGTGCTCGGTGCGCGAGACGAGCGCATCGACGACCGGGCACCAGCCTTCGTACGCGCGCGTCGCCTCGGCGAAGCTCGCCTCGGCGCTCCACGACTCTTGCTGCCAATTCGTTTCTTCCGCCAGGCAGACCCAGTTGAGCAATTCGCTCCGCCGAACGTGATAGTAGACGAAGCTCGCGTGCGGCCCGATGAACACGTTGATGTCGTTCGTAAGCAAGTCGGCCGGAACGCCCGCCGCGTCGAGGACGCCGCGGTACGCCACGGTGCCGGTGAAGCGCGGCGCATCTTTGCCGAGCATGCATTCGCGGATAGCGGAGTGGATGCCGTCGGCGCCGGCGAGGACGTCGCATTGCGCCGTCGATCCGTCGGCGAAGTGCAGCGTCACCGCATCGGGGCCGTTCTCGAACGACGTGCACTTGCGGCCGAGTTGCAGGACGCCGGGCGGGAGCTGCGCGGCCAGCGCGTTTTGCAGATCGGCGCGCAGCATCGCGTAAAAGCCGATGCCGTACTGCGCTTCGTACACGCCGCGCATCGGTGTCGTCGCGATCGCCGCGCCGGTTTTGCCGCTGCGCACGACGTGCGAATTGGGAAAGCACGAGAAGCTCCCGATCAGCTCGTCCAAGCCGAGCGCCGCGTAGACGCGCATGGCGTTCGGGCCGAGCTGCACGCCTGCCCCGACCTCGCGCAGTTCGTTCGACTGCTCGAAGACCGTGACGTCGAAGCCTTTGCGGATCAGTGCCAGCGCCGCGGTCAAACCGCCGATGCCGGCGCCGGCCACCGCCACCGAGCGAACGGTCATGCCTTGGGTGAGTAGATCAGCTCTTGAGCTGGGAACGCGGCAAACCCGCTATACTTAGCCGAAATGTCGACCAAGGGCTGGAGCAGTGCCGGCGTCAGTGTTTCCGCATACACCGAGCGCACCATCGTCGCGATGACGGCCGGATCGAGCTTCGTGTACTTGGCCAGAATCTGACCGCTCTGGGCCTGGTTCTTGTTCGTCCAGATTGCCGTTTCGTGCATCGCGGATGCGAAGCGCGCGACCACATCGGCGTGGCTCGCGGCCCACTGCGCGGTCGTAAACCAGGCACTGATCAGAAACCGCTTCGCAATCGCATCGAAGCCGTACTCGAGCACGCGGCCGGTTTTGGCGGCCGCACTCAGGAACGGCTCGGCGTCGAACGCCGCATCGATGCGTCCGGTATCGAGCGCCGCTTGCATGCCGGGAAACGGAACCTCGACGAACTTGACGGTCGATGAGTCGCCGCCATTACGGTCCATCCAAGCGCGCGGGGCGTTCTCCGAGAGGCTATGTAACGCCACCACGGCGATCGTCTTGCCGTTGAGGTCCTTCGCTTGACGAACCGGGGAGCCGGCCGGGAGCACGATGCCGGCGTTACGCGATTGCGAGATGTATTCGTTGGCTGGGGCGATCGCGACGATCGGAACGTTCTTCGTGTGAATCGTTGCTAGAACGTCGACGGGGCAATAGCCGATGTCGAGCGCGCCGGCAACGGCCGCGGCGACCATCGAGGCCCCGTTTTGCATCGTCTGAATGTCGACGTCGAGTCCCGCTTTCGCGAAGAAACCCATGTCTTTCGCGTAGTAGCATTCCGCGGCGCCTTCGATCGGCAGCGTTGCCATGCGGATCGTCGCCGGCGTTTGACTGCCGGCGCGCGCCGAATTCAGCAGTAGCGAGACTCCGCCAACCATGACCGCCGCGGCGCGTGCCCGAGTCATCATCGTCGGCCAGGGTTTGGGCCCGCCGGGCGGCAACCCCTGTGTGAGGGAGGAGAGCCGTGACTTCAGCAATCGGACCCGTGCCTCTGGCGAAGTGCGATCACGTCAGCGTTCCGTGCCGCGACCTCGAGGAAGCGTTCGCCTTTTTCGTCGACGTCCTCGGCGGCGAGGTCCGCGTCTCCACGCCCATCTTCGCGGAAGTGCGCCTGGGCGGCACCTACATCGGCTTCGGCGCGCAAGGCACGACGTTCATGCAGCCGAGCACGGAGTATCCGCACATCGGGTTCATGGTCGGACCGGACGAGATGGCGAGCATGAAGGCGTGGTTGACTCAGTGTGAGATCCCGACGTCGAACTACTGGACGCGCTTCGGCGTCGAAGCGTTGATGTTTTTCCGCGATCCGTCGGGCAACGTGTTCGAACTGTATTGTCCGAAAGGGTTCCCCGGCGCCGAGAGCTTCCCGCGCGGACCGGCGGCCGGTCACGGTACCGCGGTCGACATCGACGCGATCCGCTACGACACGTGGAAGCGTCCCGCCATTCGCCGCTCGCGCGAGGTCGTGCCGGATAAGCCTTAAGGCAGCCCGGCGGGCGTGCTGAAGTTCTCGACGTAGTACGGCCCGGCCGAGCCGACGCCGGCCCAGTTCGATGCGGCCATGATGTTGATGTAGTGCCCCGTCGTCTCGGCGAACGCGCACGTTTGCCAGTCGCCGCCCGGGCAGTTCGCCGCCTCCGCCATGAACGCGGCTTCGGCAGCTTGCCACGTGCCGTTCGGGGTTTGTTCGTAGATGTTTTGGGACGACGGTGGCGAGCCGTTCTGCGTTTCGTAGAGCGTGAACGCGATGCACGTGGTCGGGGCGGCCGGACACGTGTGCGCAAAGAAGCCGCCGAGCAGCATCTGCTGCGCCCAGTA